>DASUJR010000354.1:0-15580 GCA_036279175.1 Candidatus Acidiferrales bacterium
AGAATCGCCGTCGGTGGCGCTGGATAGCGCCACGCGCCAGCGCATCGGGCAGCAAATCGTCACCGCACTCAAGAAATTGGGTTATTCGAGCGCGGGCACCGTGGAATTTCTACGCGAGCCGTCCGGCAATCTCTACTTCATCGAAATGAACGCGCGCGTTCAGGTGGAGCATCCGGTGACGGAGATGGTCACCGATGTTGACATTGTAAAGGCGCAGATTCGCATGGCGGCTGGCGAAAAGTTGAAAGACGTTGTCGGCGACGTTCATTTTTGCGGGCATGCGATAGAATGCCGAATCAACGCGGAGGATCCCGAAACCTTCGTCCCATCTCCCGGCCGCATCACCGCCTTCCGAGTTCCCGGAGGTCCCGGTTGCCGTGTGGATACCGCAGCCTATGCTGACGCTGTGATCCCGCCCTACTACGACTCGCTGATCGCCAAACTGATCACCTACGGGCACGACCGTGCTGAAGCGATCGCGCGGATGCAAAGCGCTCTCGATGGATTCGTCGTCGAAGGCATCAACACCACAATCCCGTTGCACAAGCGGATTCTCGCCGCGCCTGAGTTCGTCGCAGGCAAGCTCGATACGCACTTCCTCGAGCGTCTTCCAGGTCCGGAAACAAAATAGAGGCCCGCTTGTTCCCTCCGCTTTACGCGATCATTGATCCCGCGCTGACTTCCGTTGCAGGTCTTAAGCTTGCCGAGTCCCTCGCCGCCGCCGGTGTCAAACTCATTCAGCTGCGCGACAAAAGCGGTACGCCGCGCGCGATTTATGAGGGGTCTCGTGAAATTGCGGCGCTTTCCGCCAAATCGAGTGTTCGCTTCATCGTGAACGACCGGCCCGACATCGCCGCAATGTGCGGTGCGGGCGGAGTCCATGTCGGCCAGGACGATCTTCCCGTGGAAGCCGCGCGCGCGATCTGCCGAAAACCGCTCTGGGTAGGTGTTTCGACACATAACCTCGCCCAACTTCGCGACGCCGACCGCACTTCGGCAGACTATATAGCCGTGGGGCCCGTCTTCCCGACAGGCACAAAGGCATACCCCGATCCCGTTGTAGGGCTTGAGTTCATCCGGGCGGCGCGACAGGCGACGCGAAAACCACTTGTCGCCATCGGTGGAATCACTGTAGAGTCTGCCGCTGACGTATTCCGCGCTGGAGCCGATTCGGTGGCTGTGATTCGCGATTTGATTGCGGTGCCCGATCCGGCGCAGCGAGCCCGCGAATATCTGGAAGTTGCGGATAAGGTCCGTCGGGCTACGTAGGGGATGGCGTTCTGGATGTCGGTAAGGCACGGTCCGGCTCAAGCGCATCTAAGCACCATTCGGGCTTTGGTCTTTTGGTGAATCACACCTCCTGTTCGCGAAGCCACTCTTGCAGAAAGCGCTGGTGATGTACTAGGACGTGCGATGCCGGTCAGGGCTGCCGGTCAACTTGGAACGGTGAGGTGCAAATGTCCAGTCTGCTGAAAACGAAACCACTGAATGTAATTTTGGCCGAGGCTCAGCAAACCGGCGAGCACTCCCTCAAGCGCTCTCTAGGGCCCATCAATCTAGTAACTTTAGGCATCGGCGCGATCATCGGTGCCGGAATTTTCGTCTTGACCGGCACTGCCGCTGCCCAATTCGCGGGACCGGCCATCGTCCTCTCGTTCGTAGTCGCCGGCATCGGATGCGTTTTCGCCGGCTTGTGCTACGCCGAATTCGCCTCGATGATCCCCATTTCCGGTAGCGCCTACACGTACGGCTACGCGACTCTGGGAGAGATTGTCGCCTGGATCATTGGATGGGCCCTCGTACTTGAATATGCCTTCGGAGCCGCCACTGTTGCCGTCGGCTGGAGCGGATACGTTTCCGGCCTCCTGAAATTTTTCGGCATCGCCATGCCTTTTAATCCCACGCCTAAAGGACACTTGTCACTCTTGGGCTTCACTTTCCCCGTTCAGGTGGACATTTTTGCGATGGCTGCCATCATCGTCATCACCATCATCCTCGTCGTCGGCGTGCGCGAATCAGCCAACTTCAATAGCGGCGCGGTCATGATCAAGGTCTCCGTCGTGATCATTTTCATCGGCCTCGCGGTCGCGTTTGCTTTCGGCCACTGGTCACAGATGCTTGCCAACTGGCATCCCTTTATCCCCAAGAACCTCGGCCACTACGGACAATTCGGCTGGTCCGGCATTATGCGCGGCGCCGGCGTCGTTTTCTTCGCTTACATCGGTTTCGATGCCGTTTCCACTGCCGCGCAGGAGTCCAGAAATCCTCAGAAGGACATGCCGTTCGGCATCCTCGGTTCGCTAATCATCTGCACCATCCTGTACATCATCGTTGCCGGCTTGCTAACCGGTTTGAAGCCGTATGCAACGCTGAACACGCCGGCACCGGTAGCCGACGGAGCCGCGGCTATTGGCGTGCAGTGGGGCGTGTTCCTCGTCGACATCGGCGCTATCGCAGGCCTTGCCTCCGTCATGCTCGTGATGCTCCTCGGCCAGTCGCGCGTTCTTTACACGATGTCCTGTGACGGTCTTCTTCCCGGCTGGGTGGGGAAGATTCATCCCCGCTTCCGCACGCCCTACATCACTTCCATCGTCGTTGGGTGCTTCGTGGCTTTCCTTGCGGCGTTTTTTAACATCGTTTTCCTGGCCAAGCTCGTCAGCCTGGGTACGCTTCTCGCCTTCACTATTGTTTGCCTTAGCGTATGGATTATGCGCGCCAAGCGCCCCGATTTCCCACGGCCCTTCCGTACTCCCTGGGTTCCCCTCGTGCCGATCCTCGGAATGATCGTGTCGCTCGCGCTGATGTTGTCGCTCGATCTTCCGGCGTGGATTGTGTTCGGGTGCTGGCTCGTACTGGGCTTGATCATCTATTTCAGTTACAGCCGCCGCCACAGCAAGGTGCAATTGGCCGCTCAAGAAGACGGCGTTCCCGCGCCGAATGTCGCTGACTGAGGTGCGAATGGCTAGTTCGCTGCTAAAAACCAAACCCCTGAACGCGATTTTAGCGGAAGCGTCCGAAACCGGAGAGCACTCGCTGAAGCGCGCTCTCGGGCCGGCAAACCTGATTGCGCTGGGAATCGGAGCCATCATAGGCACGGGAATTTTTGTGCTGACCGGTCCAGTTGCGGCTACAGCGGCAGGCCCGGCGATCGTACTCTCGTTTATCGTCGCTGGCTTGGGCTGCGCTTTCGCCGGCCTGTGTTACGCCGAATTTGCCGCCCTGCTTCCGATCGCCGGCAGTTCGTACAGTTATGGCTACGCCACGCTCGGCGAAATCGTGGCTTGGATCATCGGCTGGGCGCTCGTCCTCGAGTACGCTTTCGGTGCGGCCACCGTTGCCGTCGGCTGGAGCGGCTACGTCGGCAGCCTCCTCCAGGATTTGGGCATTCCTTTTCCGCCCGCGCTTTCGTACGCGCCGGGAACGGAATTGGTGAAATATAACGGCCGCTGGGCTCCCATCAGCAGTATGGCTGCGGAAATGCACAAAGCGGCGGCAGGTCTGCCCCACATGACGGCTCATTTCGACCTGATGGCGCTGATCGGCATCTTCATCATGACCGCCATATTGGTTAAAGGGATCAGCGAATCCGCGAACGTCAACACCGCGATCGTGATCATCAAAGTGTCGGTTCTGCTTGTCTTCATCGGCCTGGGAATTATCTTCCTCGCCGGGCACACGTCGCTCGCGCTTTCGAACTGGCATCCGTTCATTCCGCCGAACAAGGGTCATTTTGGAGAGTTCGGCTGGAGCGGCATTCTGCGCGGCGCCGGAATCATCTTTTTCGCTTACATTGGGTTCGACGCGGTTTCCACTGCGGCGCAGGAGGCCAAGAACCCGAACCGCGACATGCCGATCGGAATTCTCGGGTCGCTGGTCATCTGCACCATTCTTTACATTTTAGTTGCTGTTGTTCTGACCGGACTCGTCTCCTATACGCAGTTGAACGTGGCTGATCCTATAGCGCTCGGAATAGATGTCATCCCAGGCGTGAAGTGGGGCAGTTATCTGGTCAAGATCGGGGCGATTTGCGGGCTCAGTTCAACAATGCTGGTCATGCTCCTCGGCCAAACCCGCGTCTTCTTTACCATGGGGCATGACGGCCTGCTCTGGAACTGGTCCTGCAAAGTTCATCCCAAGTTGCGGACCCCTTACATCTCAACCATCGTGATCGGCGCCTGCGTCGGTTTCCTTTCCGCATTGGTGCCGATCGACAAGCTGGACGAACTCGTCAGCATCGGCACATTGTTCGCCTTCACGATTGTCTGTGCGGGCGTGTGGGTGTTACGCCGGCGGCAGCCTGATCTCAAACGGCCTTTCAGAACTCCTTGGGTACCTTTCGTTCCGATCATGGGCATGGCCATTTCGCTGCTCATGATGTTTTCGCTGCATCTCCTTACCTGGGAAGTGTTTCTGATCTGGCTAGCGGTTGGTCTGATGATTTATTTCACATACAGCCGTCATCACAGCAAGGTGCAACTCGCCGATCGATCGGGAAGTGGCGCTCCGGTGTCGAACAACCAGGGCGTCACGCGCTAGCCGGGCGGACCTTGTCCGGCTTTTCCAGTTGATGCGGGATTGCCGTATGCTTACCCTTATCTGCTGGCATTCCTTCGAACGAGAATAACTCTGTGAACTGGTTTTCTTCGCGCCGCCTGGGCTTGTTCTTCCGGCGACTCTCGCCGCTCGATCGCATTGCGCTGGCCATCATCGCACTCTATATCGCGATTCAGGCGACTGAAGCCGCGGGCGTCCGGGTTCCATTCAGTGCGTTCCTCGGGTTTCTGGCATTTTTGGGCGTCGTGTATCTTGCGATCCGCTCAGTTCCTTGGATCCGCTCAGAGCTACTGTGGGGCCTCCGCAATCGGCTGGTCGTCGCGTACGTCTTCATCGCCGTCGTGCCCGTAGTGCTGCTTCTTGCCATGGCAGGAGCCGGGTCGTACCTCGCGTACCTCCAACTCGGCGCGCATCTGCTGCGCGATCACATCGACGAGCAGTCCGCGCGAATAAAGGGAGATGCTGACGCGATCTCCGACGAAATCGTAACGGAGGCCGCCGCAGGGACTCCGTTGAACACGTCGTTGCTCTCCCGGCCTGACGTCGCCGCACTGATTCGCACCGCGAACGAGCAGTTCGAAGGTGTGCAGGTCTCCTTCAACAAAGGGCGCGAACTCATCGGCCGGGATGGCCGTACTTTCTCCGGCCTGCTGGCATTGAACGGAACGCTATGGATCGCCTCAGCGGAAGCGCGTACGGCGGCGGGTAAGCCATTTGTAATCATGATCGCCGCCCCGGTCACTCCCGCAACGCTCGATCGGCTTGGTTCCGAACTTGGGCCCATCCAATTCATTCTGCTGAAGCCTGCGGCGAAGAACAGCACCTCGCATCTCACTCTCACGCTCAACAACAATTCGTACGAACCAGGCCAGCAAATCGCGAGCCTCGATCGCCGGCTCGCGCCGCCCGAGCACTGGTGGGACATCCGGGTGAACGGCGCCGCGACCTTCGAAGCGCGGCGCGCCGACTCCACGAATCCGTCGGACGGGCAACCCGTGTACGCGTCGTTTTCGCTGCGCCCGATGATGGTCAACCGGCATATTTTCCCGTCCGTCGGCGCGTTCGGCCCCTATCTGATGACGATTCTCGCAATCGTCGCAGTGATTTTCCTGGCCCTCGAAATCGCTGCGCTCGCCACCGGCATCGTGCTCAGCCGGACGATCACTACCGCGATCGACGACCTCTATCAGGCCACTTTGCACGTCCGCCGAGGCGATTTTTCGTTTCGCGTGCGCGTCCGCAGAGACGATCAGCTCGGTGAACTCGGGAAATCGTTCAACGAAATGACCACCTCGGTCTCCGATCTCCTGGCCGAGCAAAAACAGCGGCAGCGCTTGGAACAAGAAATCGAGATCGCGCGCGAAGTGCAGGAGCAGCTCTTTCCGCGGTCGATCCCTTCGGTTCCCGGCGTTCAGCTTGCGGCGATTTGTCGTCCCGCGCGCACGGTAAGCGGTGACTATTATGATTTCATTCGTCTGGGACAAGATCGCGTCGCAATCGCCCTGGCCGACATCAGCGGCAAAGGGATTTTCGCCGCATTGCTGATGGCCAGCGTGCAGGCTGCGTTGCGAAGCATCGCTTTGAACGACGGCCAGTGCGGCACGGCTGCGCTCGTCACCCAGCTGAACAATCACCTGTTTCGCAACACGTCCGACGACCGCTACGCGACGTTTTTTTATGCCGTGTACGATGCTTCATCGCGGATTCTCACCTACACGAACGCCGGACACCTCTCGCCATTTTTCGTCAGCGACGGCCGCGTCCAGCGGCTCGATGAAGGCGGAACGGTGGTAGGCCTCTTCGAGGACGCGCCCTACTCGCAGGGAACGCTGAAGGTCGTGCCCGGCAGCACTCTCGTTGCGTTTAGTGATGGGTTAACCGAGCCGGAAAACGTCTACGGCGAGGAATTCGGAATGGATCGCGTGCGCGACGAGATTTTGCGCCAGCGCAATACGCCGCCTCAGCGCGTCGCAGAAAACTTGATTGCTGCCACGGAGCAATGGGCCGGTACGCCGGAACAGGCCGACGACATCACCGTGGTCGTCGCCCACATGGGCTAGGAGGCGCGCGGCCGCGGCTGCGATTTATCTTGGAATGAACGCCTGCCACGTGGCGTACGATCGCGCGTAGGCGAGGGGAGCAGCGTGACGCTGAACAAAGCTCTGAAAATTTTCGTTGTGGGCTGGTTCGGATTGCTCGCGATTCTGAACGTCGCGATTATCGCCGGTACGATTCTGAGTATCCCAAGTTATAGAGACATGCCTTTTACGGGCATCTTACTGGCTCTGCTGATTTTGTTTTTCCTGAACGCAGTACTTGGAATGCCAGCTCTCGCAGCCGAGTGGTGGCGCTCCATGAGGATCGCAAAAACGAGATTCGCCATCTTGAGAAGGTACGAGCGCTCGTAACATTCGCGCACAGGATGTTTGCCTGCGTCGCCGATCGGCCGCTTGACGCCCCCGGTTTCCTACCAGCCGCCGCCACCCCCGCCGCCTCCCCCGCCGCCTGACCCACCTCCGCCGCCACTCGAAGATCCCGGAGCGCTCGATGACGACGCAATCGCGCTCGAGAACGAGCCTGCAAGCGATCCGGCGAATCCCGCCGCACCAAGCGAACTCCAATCGCTTCCCGAATACCATGACGGCGAATATCCCGAGTTTGAGTTCGGGGCCTGGCCAGCTCCTCCGAGCACGCCCGCAAATCGCCCCGCCCACGCTTGCTCCAGGTCGAGCGAAAGTGCATACGGAAGGAATTTCTCGAAAGTCTCCGGAGCCTGATCGGCAGGAATCATGCGATTCATGCGGTCGCCATCCACCTCGCCGAGAAATATCTTGAATCCGGCGACCTTGTCCAGAACGGCGCGGCCCGCCCGCGTCGGCGCTTTCAGCAGGTGATGAAACAGCACGTGCAACCCGACGGTGGCAACAAGCACAAGCGCCACCGCGCTCGACGTGGCCTTCGTCAAAAACCAGAGACCCAGAAACTCGCCGCCTATAAACGGAAGCGAAAAGAGAGACAGCATCACGGTCTGTGCCACACCCGTTTTCGATGCACCGGGCGCACGCGCCGACTTCCAGGTGTGCCCCATGCCGGCCACCAGCCCGTACACCGCAAGGCTCCAGATCGACAGCCAAACGCAAATGAAGGCCGCCATCACCATCTTTGGCCCACCCTCGCTCGAAAAAACCAGCACGAACGTCAGCGCGGAAAGTACGATGGCAGGAATCAGGTAGCCGCTATTTGTCACGAAATAGATTTTCTGCTCGCTCGTCTTCAGCCACCGCTTCAGCGCCTTCATCGCCGAACTGATCATTTCGTGATTCTCGTTGTGCAGCCAGAGTTCGTCGCGCCCACCGGCAAAAAGCGCGCTCGCCACCGCCTTTTCATCGGGTGTCAGCACGCGATCGTCCGCCTTCGTGCGATAGAGCGTGTAGCTTCCGGCTTGTTGCTCGATCTTGACGAAGCCGCGCACGGCCATATCGATCACCGAACACGCGAATACCTTGTTGTCGTAACCCATGCGCGTCAGATAACGAACGGCCGCGGGCGAAAAATCGGAAGGCGGTTCGTACTGCACCACGGTCGTTCCTGGCGCGGGATCGCGGCCTGCATAGGCCCACGCCCAAATGCAGTAAAGAAAAACTAATAGGAATCCGCCGAGCGCGATCAGCGCGTCGCGGTTGTCCTGCGAGAAGTAGCGTATTTCGTCGCGCGTGGTTGGCGGCGTGAAATAGCCCTTCGGGAGATCAAGCCGGATCGTCAGCCCGTTATAGGCCGGTAGCACGTGGGTCGTCTCGAACTGGAAAGTTCCATCTGGAGCCGTCGAATACGTCAAGTCCTGCGCCATCGATCCTTGCGGCCCGGTGTAACCTCCCAACTGAACCTTATCCGCGGAGATTCCACCAGGCATACGAACTGTTGCCGATGCGCGCTCGATCGGGAAAATCCATCCGTTTCCGGTGACGTTCCAGAACATCTCGTCGTACGTGGCGAAAAAACCGAGCTGGCGGTTCGTCTCGTAGCGGATCGTGTACGTGTGTTCTCCCGGCTCAACGAAAGCGTTGCTCGACCCGAGGTAAATTCGCTCGCCGTTCGAGCGGTCTTCGATCCGCGTCTCTTCCACGGCGCTGTCGCACGTAGCGCCGATCAGCTGGAATCCTACCCTATAGTGATTCCCATACCTGTCGTTGTATTGTGTCGGAAAATCGCGGTAGATGCCGTGGCGGATGCGGTCGCCCGTGCTGACTATTCGAATCGTTTCTGTCACCATCATGCTCGCGTCGGCGCGCACCTCAATATCGCTGTGATAATCGAGAATGCGCTCCGATTGCGCGCGAGCAGGCGCGGCCAGCAGAGCGGCGCACGCCAGCAGCAGAACGATCACGTCGCCGCGCAGTCCTCGGGTCACATTGCCCCCTATCAGTTGCGTATCTATGGGAGTCGAACTTGGTTCGATTTTATCCAACGCGTAAGAATGCGCATCAGTTTCGAGGTTGGCTGTTGCCAGACGAGAGATACCACTTCTTTCTGATTCGTGTTTAACTTTCTACCATGAAAATCTTGACGGCTGCGGAAATGCGAGAGGTCGACCGTCTCACCACCGAGCGTTACGGCGTTCCCAGCCTCACGCTCATGGAGAATGCCGGCCGCAGCGTTGCTGAATTTATTCGCGACCGTTTCGCGCCTCTCGAACGCCGCCGCGTCGTGGTTCTCTGCGGCAAAGGCAACAATGGCGGCGACGGCTTCGTCGCCGCGCGCCACTTGCGCGATATGGGCGCGAACGTATCCGCGTATCTCTTTGCGTCTGCCGATGAACTTCGCGGCGACGCTGCGGCAAATCTGAAGCGCTGGCAGGATGCCGGCGGCCAGGTTACGCCGATTCTCGGTGCTGGCGAATGGCAGACGCGCAAGGACGCGCTGCGTTCAGCGGACATCATCGTCGACGCGCTGCTCGGCACGGGTGTGCGCGGTAAAGTCGAAGGCCTTCTCGCCGAAGCTATTGCCGACGTGAGCCGGCACGCCCCCGCGCAATCTGTGGCCGCCGTCGATATTCCCTCCGGCCTTCCATCCGATTCAGGCGAACTGCCCGAGGTCGTCGTTCGCGCTCATTACACTGTGTCGTTTACAGCTCCGAAGCGCGGCATGATGTTGCGCGACACGAGCCGCACTATCGGCCAACTCGCCGTCCGAGATATCGGCTCGCCTCCTGAATTGATTGAGGAAATCGGCACAAGCAATCTGCGCTGGGCGGAGCCGCGCGAGTTCTGCGCGAAATTTGCCGCGCACCGCACGCCTGAGGGCCACAAAGGCGACTATGGCCACGCGCTGATCGTCGCTGGCTCGGTCGGCAAAACGGGCGCCGCCGTTCTCGCCTCGTGGGCCGCGCTGCGGGTCGGCGCAGGACTCGTCACCGTTGCTACGCCAGAGCCCGCACTGCCGATTATCGCCGCGCACACGCCGGAAATCATGACTGCACCACTCGCCGCCACCAAGGCCGGCACCATCTCAACGCGTAGTCTCGAAGGCGGCTACTTCGATTCGCTTGTGGAAGGGAAGCGCGCCATCGGAATCGGACCCGGCCTCACGATCAACGCTGAGACGGTTGAGTTCGTCCACAAAGTGGTCGCGCAACGCGCCGCCCCTATCATTCTCGATGCCGACGGCCTCAACGCGTTCGACGGTCGCGCCGCTCAACTGAAGAATCCCAACGGTCTGCTGGTCCTCACGCCACATCCCGGAGAAATGGCGCGCCTGCTTGGCTGCAGCATTAAAGACGTGCAGGCAAATCGCGTTGAAATCGCGCTGAAAGCCGCAGCCGATTGGAACGCGGTCGTCGTCCTGAAGGGCCACCAAACTGTGACCGCCTCTCCCACCGGCGAAGCGTTCATCAATTCCACCGGCAATCCCGGCATGGGCACCGGGGGCACCGGCGACGTCCTCACCGGTATGCTCGCCGGTCTCGCCGCGCAATTCGGTCGCGGCCTGAATTATTCCGGATTCGCGCAGCTCCTCGCGTTCGGCGTCTATCTTCACGGCCTTGCGGGAGACATCGCCTACGCCGATCACGACGAAGCGCCGCTCATGGCTTCCGACCTGATTCACGCGATTCCTCGCGCCTATCAGAAGTTCTACTCCGCGTGCCGCCATGGCTGACCGCGTGTTTCTGGTAGCGCCGGCGTTCTTGTGTTCTGGGGCCGCGCATGTCGCCTGACCGCGAATTCCTCACTCATTCTTCCGACGAAACGATAGTCAGCGGCCGCGAAATTGGCGCAAGCCTGAAGGCTCCCGTTCTGATTTTGCTTTCGGGCGAACTTGGTGCCGGGAAGACGACTCTCACCAAAGGAATCGTCACCGGCCTCGGCGCCGCGCGTGAAGAAGACGTCACCAGCCCCACGTTCACGCTCGTCCACAAATATCAGGGCCGTTCTCGCGTCTACCACGTCGACCTGTATCGCATTTCTGGCTTTCACGATCTCGAAACGCTCGGCCTTGAAGATCTCTTCTCGGAACAAGCCGTCGTGATCGTCGAATGGCCCGACCGCCTCACCCTCCGCACCGATTGGCCCATCCTTCGCATCAACCTCGAACACGTCTCCGACGACGAGCGTCGCATCCGCATAAGTTCAGCACCGAATCGATAGAGGCTCCGCCGCACTGAAACATTTTATTAGGAACCGACCTCCGGTTCTTCAGGGGTAATTACCGCGCCTCAGCTGGAGCGATTCGTGTATGGCGCGCCCCGTCGGGCGAGTACATCCTGACTCAGGCGGCTCGGTGCCGCGCTCGACGAAAATTCCAGTTCCGATCCCACGACAAACTACCTGCCATCGGTTGGCCTGTTTGCTGAGGCGGAAAAAGCTGGTTCCGGGCAATACCGCCTTGTCACGTCAAACGGCGCGCGTCTAACCGAGCCGCACATTTTTGACCGGGAGAACGTATGTACCACCACGTGAAGAAGCTGATGTATACGGTGAATGTCGGCGAGCCGCACCCGAAATTCGGCAACATGCTGCTCGAACAATTCGGCGGCGCGAATGGCGAGCTGGCCGCCGCCATGCAATACACGATCCAAGGCATAAATTGCGAAGACCCCAAACGCAAAGATCTGCTGATGGACATCGGCACGGAAGAGATCAGCCACCTGGAAATAATCGGTACGCTCGCGCGCACGCACCTGAAGCCTCTCAAGACCAAACGCACCGCGGCAGAAGCCGATCCGCTGATCGCCATCGTCGGCGGCGGTGGAGTGGCCCTGCGCAATTCCCAGGGCGCCGCATGGACGGCCGACTACCTGAAAGTCACCGGCGAGCTCGACGTGGATCTGAGAAACGACATCGCTGCCGAGGCCCGAGCCAAGATCACTTATGAGCGCCTGATTAATTTCACGCAGGACGCGGGAACGATCGACTCGCTGAAATTTCTCATGACGCGCGAGATCACGCATATGAAGGCGTTCTCTCTCGCCCTGGAGAGCATGGGCAAGGATCCCCTGAAAATCGGTGAAATCGATCCCGATCCGAAGTGGGTGAACAAATATTTTGATGATTCCACGGGGGAAGGCGAGCAGGGAACGAATGCGCGCGGCCCATGGAACGAAGGCCATGATTGGGAGTACGTGGAAGCTCCTGCTGCGCGCGACCTGAAAGCCCTTGCCGCGAAGTCCGGACAGAAGTAAGCAACCCACCGATTTGTCCTTCCGCCGCAGCTGAAGACCAAACTTGCAGGGGCGCGGTGTCGGCCGGGACCGCTCTGGCGGTCACGGTTTACCGCGCCCCTTCAAGTTGCTCAGGCGAGCGCCTCAAAACCCCTCCCTCGAATCTCGCGGAACTTATCCAAGCGATCCAGCGTATTAGCGATTGAGAGCTGCGAGACATTTCCCCTCTCGAATCGTTCAACGCTCGGAGACGCCGTGGACAATTACAAAGATCTGCTGAAGCAAGTCCTGCGCAGGCTGGGCCGATCGCCCATGTTCACGATCGTCACCCTCATCACGCTCGCCGCCGGAATTGGCGCGAATACGGCTGTGTTCAGCGTGATCGAAGGCGTGCTGCTCAAGCCGCTGCCATATCCCAATCCCGATCAACTCGTAGGCGTCTGGCACAAGGCGCCCGGCCTCAACATACCGCTCCTCAACATGGCGCCTTCGAACTACTTCATCTACCGCGAGCAAAACCGCACGTTTCAAGATGTAGGCATTTATCAGGGTGATTCAGTAAGCATAACGGGCGTAGCACAGCCCGAGCAGGTTCCCGCTCTGGATATAACCGATGGCATCCTGCCCATTCTCGGCATCCCGCCGGAGTTGGGCCGCTGGTTCAACAAGGCCGACGACAAGCCGGGAGCGCCCGACACAGCGATGCTCACCTATGGCTACTGGCGGCAAAAATTCGGAGGCGATCCCTCGATTGTCGGCCGGAACATCATGGTAGATGGCAAACCCAGACAGGTGATCGGAGTTATGCCGGCGCGCTTCCATTTCCTCGATCAGGAAGACCCCGCGCTGCTCCTTCCCATTCAGTTCGACCGCAGCAAAATCTTTCTGGGGCAGTTCAGCTACGAAGGCATCGCGCGGCTCCGTCCGGGAGCGACCATCGCCCAGGCCAATTCCGACGTCGCCCGCATGTTTCCGATCGTCATGCGAAGCTTCCCACCCCCTCCCGGTTTCAGCCTCGATCTCTTTAAGAAGGCTGATATCGGCCCGAATATTCGTCCTTTGAAAGAGGATGTGGTCGGCGATGTAGGCAAGCTTCTCTGGATTCTGATGGGGAGCATTGGGCTCGTGCTGCTGATCGCGTGCGCCAATGTGGCGAATCTGCTGCTGGTGCGCACGGAAGGGCGCCAACAGGAACTCGCGATCCGCGCCGCCCTGGGTGCAGGCCGCAATCGAATCGCCGGCGAACTGCTGTTCGAGAGTGTTGTTCTGGGTTTGATCGGAAGCGTGCTCGGCCTGGCCTTGGCCTGGGGCGCTGTACGCCTGCTCGTCGCTTTGGCTCCGTCAGGTTTACCTCGCCTGCATGATATTGGGATCAACGTTCCGGTGCTGAATTTCACTCTCATCGTCTCGCTAATCGCCAGCCTGCTGTTCGGCGCGATTCCCGTGCTGAAGTATCGCGGCGCAACCCTTGGAACGGGCTTGCGCGAAGGCGGACGCAACTCGAGTCAGACCCGCGAGCGCCATCGCGCCCGCAGTGTGCTGGTCGTCGTTCAGGTCGGCCTCGCATCCGTGTTGCTGATTTGCTGCGGCTTGATGATTCGCACGTTTCGGCACATGACCCAGGTGAATCCAGGGTTCATTGCGCCCGCTGATGTGCAGACGTTTCGCATCGCGATTCCCTCAGCCGATGTGCCGAAGCCCGAAAATGTGGTCCACATGGAAGACGCTATTGCACAGAAACTCGCCGCGATCCCGGGCGTCTCTTCCGTTGCGATGACGCAGTCCGTCCCGATGACCAACAATCACTGGATGGATCCGGTGTTCGCGCGCGACCATGACTACGCCCCGGGGGAAATGGGACCCCTGCGCCGCTTCGTGTTCGTCTCGCCCGGACTGTTCCACACTTTGGGCATTCCGCTTATTGCCGGCCGCGACTTCACCTGGGACGAGACGTTCAACCAGCTTCCCGTTGCCATGGTCTCCGAAAATTTCGCCCGCGAGTCGTGGGGCAGTCCGCAAAACGCGCTGGGCAAGGAAATTCGCGTCAGCACCAAAGACGACTGGCGTCAGATCGTCGGCGTAGTCGGCAATGTCTATTACGACGGTGTGGACCAGAAACTGCCCACGGTCGCGTACTGGCCGATTTTCATGAAGAATTTCGAGAGCGACACGGTCCAATTGAGGCGGGAACTTGCGTTCGCTGTCCGTACGCCTCGCGCGGGCTCGCAATCGTTCATGAACGACGCTCGCCGCGCCGTCTGGTCGGTCGATGCGAATCTGCCGCTCTCAGACGTCCGCACACTTGGCTACTACTACACGAAGTCGATGGCGCGGACGTCGTTCACGCTTGTCATGCTGGTGATCGCAGGAGCAATGGCGCTCCTGCTCGGCGCGGTGGGCCTCTACGGCGTGATCGCCTATTCCGTCTCGCAGCGCACGCGCGAGATCGGAATCCGCATCGCTCTGGGCGCGCAGCGGCGCGAATTGATTGGCATGTTTGTTCGCCACGGAATGATTCTCGCGGCGATTGGCATCGCATGCGGGTTGGTGGTTGCCGTCGCCACTGTCCGTGTGATGTCTTCGCTGTTATTCCACGTCAGCTCGGTTGATCCCGTCACGTACATTCTCGTTTGCGTCGCTCTTGGCGCGGCAGCCGCCCTGGCGAGCTACATCCCGTCGCGCCGCGCCTCGTCTGTCGATCCAGTCGAGGCCCTCCGCGCCGAATGATAGTGGGTCCTGACGCGGACCTGCGATTACTCGCCCGGGCCGGGGAGATTGAACGCCGATATCTCAACTGATAGTTGGGGCACGGACCGTAATTCCGGCGGAAGATTTCCGATAAAGGTGTGAGGCACAGTCACCGGAAACGAGAAGTCACGCGGGAATCTTTCTTTGAAATCCCCAGGTGCAAACGATAACCAAACGTTGACGACGAATTCGAAATAGCGCTGAAGTACGTCCCTGATGTCTATCTCCTCTTTTGGCTCGTGCCCCTGGATTGTCGGCAGGAAATTGCGGACAAATTTGTCGTCGCCATCCCACTTACAACCGACGATCGCTGGGTTCTGATGCCCTTGATTGCGATAGGCGTTGATTTCCTTCCGAAGCGCGCCATTCTCGATTTCGTCTAATGCCTTTTCCCACTGCCAGAAGTACCTCAAATCTCCGTGCTCTTTTTGGCCGCGATTTATGGCTGCCCGCAGGGCTTCGAAGATGTGGTCAAGCTGCCAGAAAAATGAAGCCAGATGCGCTCTGCAGATCACCGTATCAGTCTGCATCAGCCTTCGAAGTGCTTCTTCCTGCTTGTCGATCACTTTTCTATTAGTCGTAAGAGCTGCAGTCTGCAAATAGACCCTGACGTATGCGAGATGG
>DASUJR010000355.1:0-4549 GCA_036279175.1 Candidatus Acidiferrales bacterium
GGAGTCAACCAGCGACGTCGGGACACCGCCGGGCGCAACGTACGGCGAAAGGACAGCGGCTGTTTTTTCGGGCGTGACAAACGCGAAATCGCAGCCATGGGACATGCCGGAAAACGCCTCACCGAGAACTTCGCGAACCACCAGTTCGTTTTCTTCGGGTTCCAGCGAACACGTGGAGTAGACGAGCTGGCCATCCGGAGCAAGCGCGGCCAGTGCCGAAGACAGGATCGCCACCTGCAAGCGATGGAATTCAGCGAGTTGCTCGCGCCGCAGACGCCATCGAATTTCGGGATGTCGCGCAAGAGTTCCTGTGCCGGAACACGGCGCGTCGACGAGGATGCGATTGAATTTTTCAGGGAACGGGAGAGGCCGCTCCGCATCCAGTTCGACGACCCGAACGTTTTCGAGGCGCAGGCGTTCGAATTGTCCGCGCATGGCGCGAAGCCGGTGCGCGTGGTGGTCGGCAGCAACTACAAGGCCATGCCCAGCCGCCCGCGCGAGCGGCGGCGTCTTTCCACCGGGTGCGGCGCACAAATCGAGAACGCGGTCGCCGGAACGCACATCGAGAAGCAGCGGGATGGCTTGTGAAGCTTCGTCCTGGATCGAAATAAGGCCTTCGTGGAATGCCTGAGTGCGAGCCGGGCTGCCGCCGCTGACGCCGAGGGCGTTTTTGAGCAGCGCGCCGGGTTGCACATCCAATCCGGTAGTGTCCAGCGCCGCCAACACTTCGTCGCGGCGGTCGGGATCGCGAAGGGCCAGCGACAGACGCGGAGGGCGATTGTTCGCTTCGAGCAGAGCGACTGTGCGCTGTTCGCCGAAGCGAGAGAGCCAACGTTCCACGAGCCACGTGGGATGCGAGTAGAGCGTGGCGATCCGGTCGGCTCCATCGAGTGCAGCGATTTGTTTGCCGGGAACGGCGGTCTCGCCAGGATTGGCGGTTCTTTCTTCGATCCCGGTCGCGCTCGCCCCGGCGGACGGAGCCTGCTCGGCAGCGCGGCGGAGCACCGCGTTGACGAGCGCCGCGGAGGACGTCTTCTTCGCCCGTTTGACGAGTTCGACTGACTCATTCACTGCGGCCCGCGCCGGAACCCGCTGCAGAAACCGCAGTTGATAGAGGCCCATGCGCAGCGCGATCGCGACGGGCACGTCGAGTCGATCGACGGGCTTCTTCATCCATGGTCCGAGAAGAAAATCCAGCAGGCGCCGCCAGCGGAGCACGCCCAGCGTCAGTTCCGTCGCGAGCGCCGCATCTGCCGGCTTGATAGCGCTCGCGCGCGAACTGCCCACGCCATCCAATTCGGCGTGCAGCAGATCGCTTGCGTAGGCCTGCTCGGACTCCACGCGGCTCAGAATGTCGAAAGCAATCGCGCGAGCGACGGATACACTCATGCTGGAAATCAAAACACGGAAACATGAAAAACGGAAAATGAAAGAGAAGGCTCTGCGGAATCGGCGTACGAACCGGCTGGCGCATTCCGTATTTCGATAGTAAGGAAACCTGAGCGGGCGAAGTTTGCTTGCCCTGCTTTTCCCCGCTTCGAATAATCGGATTGATACAGCCCCGGGGGGTTCGTCATGTCGAAATTCGTGGAGAAACTGTTCCTGCCGGCGATTGCCGCGTCGTTTATCGTGATCGGCGCGCCGCGGATTGCAAATGCCCGCGCAACCAATCAAGATCACGTCGTCAGTACCAAGCAGTTACAGAAGGACGTCGCGGAGCGGTCCAAGACACGCCAGGAGAACGAGGCGCGGCTCGAGCAGATACTGGACACGCCACAAGGGCGTGAAGCGGTGAGCGGGGCAGGCGTCGACTACAAGACCGTAGACAAGGGCATTCACATGCTCAGCGACGCCGAGCTCGCACAACTGACTGCGCGAGCCGAAAAAGGCCAGTCCGATTTTGCAGCAGGCTCGCTCACAGAGCTCGATTGGATCCTCATTCTGCTCGTGATTGTCGTGGTGATCGTCATTATCGCGGTCGCCTGAATTCTCGGAATCGGGAAAATGGTTTGCGGTTCCGGAGAGGGCGCGCGGCCGCGTGATTTCCGGGCACCGGTCTTGTGTGAGCGGCCCAAACTCCGAGATAATAAGAACACCCGCCCACAAGGACTCGAATTCCAGGAAAGATTCATCGAAACTGGGGCTTCAGCACGTTCCACAAACGGAAGACGCGTCGCGGAAAGGCCGCTCTCGAACGCTTTTCGGCATCGCGCTTCGCGCACTAAACTCTGAGTTCGTACAAGGAGAGAGAATGATTTCTCGAATCGCGCGCTTCTCAATTGTTCTGTCTGGATGTCTGTTCATGTTCGCGGGAGTGCAGGCGCAGAGAACTTGGGCTCAGGAACATGTAGTGACGTCGTCCGATCTTCAGAAAGACGTGAATCAGGCCGCGCGCACTCGCCGCAGCCAGGAATTGAAAATCGAGACCTTTTTGCAAACTCCGCGCGCCAAGAAGACTCTTGCCGCGGCGAATATCGACTACAAGACAGTCGAAAAAGGCGTGCCGCTTTTGAATGACCGCGAACTGGCCGGTCTTTCCGCACGCGCTGAAAAAGCGCAGTCGGACTTCGCCGCCGGCGCACTCACGAACCAGCAACTGACGTACGTTATTATTGCGCTCGCGACGGCGGTCATCATCCTTGTGATTATTGAAGCCTAGCGGACCCGTAAGAACGTAACGAACCGGAAACCGTGCTAATGCTGATGCCGGAACATTCGAATGCGCGAGTGTGTTTGCGCGGGCTGCTTCGAATCGCGTCGTGCGCGGTGGTCGCCGCCGCAATGATTGCTGTATCCCACGCCAACAGCACGCCCGGCGTGATACTCGATGTGCCGTTCATCGCACAGCCGAAGAACGGGTGCGGAGCTGCGTCGATTGCGATGGTTATGGAGTACTGGCAGCGCGACAATGCCACGGCGGCGAAACCCGGTCAGGCGGATGTGCAAGCCATCCAGCGCGCCCTTTATTCGAAAAAAGCGAACGGCATTCTCGCATCGGCAATGCAGCGATATTTTGAAGACGCAGGCTACCGCACGTTTGCAATCAACGGGCGATGGAGTGATCTGCGCGAGAATATTCAAAAGGGGCGCCCTCTGATTGTGGGACTCGCGCCAGAGGGGCCGCACGATCCGTTGCACTACGTTGTCGTTGCCGGCATCGATTGGGAAAATAACTGGGTGTTTGTCAACGATCCCGCCCTGAGGAAACTCCTGAAGATGGACCGCGCGAATTTCGAGAAGCAGTGGGCAGCAACAAAGGATTGGACCTTGCTGGCATTGCCCAAGAACTGAAGACTCACAGGCATCGGAGTGGCAGCCGCTTGCGCGAGACGCCACAGACCCGCACAGGCAACCTAAGCCAAAAGCAATGTCGACCAACGTGGTAAGGTTCGGCTGAACCGAGGACGCAAATCACGCGAAGACTCCTTTCGAAGGTGAGCCTCACGGGACTCGCGTTCTTGGGGGCCATTTTGAGCGCCGCCGGTGCTCATCACTCGCGAAACCAAACTGCCGGCGCGCAGTCGCGTTCCAGAAGCCGGCCATCGACCGCTGCAACCTCCTCTCTGGCAGTCTCTCCGCAAAGTTCGCAAGCACGCGTATCTGAACTTAAAAAACTGTATGACGCGGGCAAGTGGGACGACGTGGTTCGCCAGGCGCCAACCGGCGCGTCCGCTCCGCCGGAAGCGGATTTTTATCGAGGGCTGGCGCTCGCGAAACTGCTCCGCTGGAACGAAGCGCGCGCGGCATTTGCAGCGGCCGAAAAGAAAGCGCCTCGAGATGAACGGTTTCCTGTCGAACTGGCCGGCGTCGCCTATCAGCAAAAAGATTTTCGCACGGCCGAGCACGAGTTGCGCACCGCGCTCCGGCTCGCGCCGCACGATTCGTACGCGTTGAATTTCCTGGCGACGATCTACTTCCTGCGCGGCAATCTGGAAGCGGCGCTCGAGTACTGGAACCGCGAGAAATTGCCGCGCGTGCACGAGATCAAATCCCGGCCCGAGCCGAATCTCCACACCGAATTATTTTCGCGTGCATTCGCATTTGCGCCCCTTTCGACGCTCGATCTCGCTCAATTTGAGACGACGCAGGCACGCCTCGACAACCTCGGGATTTTCACTCTATATCGCTGGGAACTCGCGCCGGTGCGCGCCGCGCCCACAAGTTCAGACGACGATTTACCCGCCACGTTCGACGTGATCTTCCATTCAATCCAGCGCAACGGCTTTGGGCCAAACAAATGGACCGCGGCGCTTTCGATCCTGCGTGGGCTGCCTTACCAGACGGTCTATCCCGAGTACTACAACGCGTTTCATGATGCGGTGAACTTCACCTCGCTCGTGCGGTTCGACTCGCAAAAGGAGCGCGCGTCTGCCGAAATTTCCGCTCCGTTGCAAGGACGGCCGAACTGGCGCGCGAGTGCCTGGATCGACGGCCGTGACGAGCGCTGGAACATCAGCAGCACCTTTTTCGGTGCGGCCGCGCCCATTTCCGATTTGAAGCTGCGCAAAATCGAGGCTGGCGCGGGCTTTCGTTCCGTACAGAACGGCCG
>DASUJR010000356.1:0-5399 GCA_036279175.1 Candidatus Acidiferrales bacterium
GATCTGTTTCTTATACAAGGGGCTTGCCGCCGTCCCATTTGGACCAGAGGGAGGCTGGACTTGAGATCACGGCCACGACAGCTAGCGGCTCGCCCGGTAAAGCCCGCGGCGGGCAGCTCAGCTCCCCCGGCGTGACTTGCCTTTCAATCGACTTCGCGGACGCGAGTCGATTTCACAATGGGCGAGCGCTTCTGCCGGTCCGCAAAATGCTGCGCGCGCTCGCGGTCGATGTACACGCGCGCGAACTTTTCGCCGTCATGATAATAGACAGTCACTTGCCAGTGGCGATGCTTGCGCCGCTTGTCGCCGTCGAAGGTTCTGCCTTTTTTGCTTGCCACTAGGATCGCCTCGGGACTTCGGGTGAAACAATATTGCAGTTTCAGCGAACGGACGCAAGTAGTAACTCTACCGGTACCAACCTGCTTAGTGACATGCTCGCACGCATCGCCTGCAGCCATTTCGCCATCGTGGCCCGTCTACGCGATCGCCTGGGGTACGGCCTTCTTCCATTTGTCCTGAGACTTGAGGATCAACTCGACCACTTCGCGGATGGCGCCTTCACCGCCCTTTGCCACGGTGACGTAATGTGCCGCCCGTTTGACTTCGTACACGGCGTCCGCCACGGCGACAGCCAAACCCGCGCGTTCGAGCAGCGGAAGATCGGGCAGATCGTCGCCGACGTAGGCTACTTCTTCGTCTGTTACTCCGGCCCGAGTGAGGATCGCCTTGTATGCTTCCGTTTTCCTCGCCTGACCCTGAATCACAAATTCCATCGACGCTTCCCTCGCGCGCTGGGCCGTCGCTGGCGAAGTGCGCCCGGTGATCAGTCCCGTGCGAATGCCCATGATGCTCGCCAGCTTGATTCCAGCGCCGTCGTGCGCGTTGAACACCTTCATCTCGGCAACGTTGCCGTCCGGGAAGCCCTGAAGGCAGACCACGCGCGGAGTCATCGTGCCGTCGACGTCCATCAGCAGTACGCGAATTTTACGTGCGCGCCGCATCGCTGCCGCGGGAAATTTTAATTCACGAATCGGCATTCACATCCTCTTTCGCAGTTCCAATCCCGGTCGCGCTCATTGTGATCCCAACAAAGCGAGAGCAAGCTCTCGCTCTTTCAAACTCGCATGCTCCTACGCGCGTGCTTACCGTCTCATCAAAATAATTGCAGCGTCCACAGGTCGTGGATGTGAACTACGCCTTCGAGCTTCTCCTTCGCGTCCACAACCAACACCGACGTGATTTTCTTTTCTTCCATCAATCGCAATGCGCTGGCGGCGAGTTCGCTGCGCGACAACGTAACGGGATTGCGCGTCATGCAATCCGATGCGGATAGGTCAAGAACGTTCTCGCGTCGTTGCTGCATCACGCGCCGGAGATCGCCGTCCGTAATGATTCCGAGCAGCCGCCCATTGGCGTCGGTCACGGCCGTCAAGCCGAGGCCTTTCCGGCTCATCTCGTAGATCACGTCCGGCATTTTTGATGACGGAACAACGCGGGGCAGGTCCTCGCCCGAATGCATTAACGCTTCGACACGTCTCAACTTCTTGCCCAGCCTGCCAGCGGGATGCAGCACCGCAAAATCCTCTTCCTTGAACCCACGGCGGTCGAGCAGAGAAATCGCTAGCGCGTCGCCCATGGCCATCGCCGCTGCAGTCGAAGCGGTCGGTGCAAGATTCAGCGAGCAGGCCTCTTCGCGCACCGCGACGTCGAGCACGACGTCGCTCCCCTGCGCGAGAGTCGAACGCGGTTGCGCCGTCATCGTGATCAGGTGGATTCCAAGCCGCTTCACCGATTCTAGGAGCGCGACCAACTCCTCGGTTTCGCCGCTTTGCGAGATCGCGAGCAGCACATCGTCCGACGTGAGCATGCCCAAATCCCCGTGCAGCGCTTCCGCAGCGTGCAAGAACAGTGAAGGAGTGCCGGTACTCGTCAGGGTTGCCGAAATTTTTCGGCCGATGAGCCCCGATTTCCCCAAGCCGGTGACGACCACGCGCCCGTTGCACGCGAACAGAATTTCCACCGCGTGCACGAACGTATGATTCAGCCGTTCGACGAGCCCTGCGATTGCATCCGCTTCGGTTTCGAGCACACGCTTGGCGGTCGCGAGCGCCGACTTTGCCGCACCGGCCGTCTGCGCTCCATTCGGCCGCGCCGAGATCTCCGCGCCGGGCTTTCGCACCTCATTGGGGCGCGCCGAATTCTTTTTCGTTTTTTTCGCGCGCTCGAAGCGCGCCTTTGCCGTGCTCACAGGATTTGCCACTCGCGCGCCAGCGCCGAAAGCTGCACGATTTTCCGCATCAGCGGTTGAAATCGGTCGAGGGGAAGCGCGTTCGTTCCGTCTGAGAGAGCCTTTGCCGGACTGTCATGCACTTCAAGAAAGATCCCGTCTATGCCGACAGCGGCTCCGGCGCGCGCCAGCGGTTCGATGAACTCCGGTTGCCCGCCGCTCGACTTCCCTTCTCCCCCGGGCAATTGCACCGAGTGCGTTACGTCGAAAACAATCGGGTAGCCGAATTTCCGCATGATCGGAAACGAACGCATATCGACCACGAGATTCTGGTAGCCGAACGAACTGCCGCGCTCGGTGAGTATGATCTTTTGATTTCCGGTGCTCGCGATTTTCTCCGCGGCGTTGCCGATTTCCTGCGGCGACAGAAATTGCCCCTTCTTTATGTTCACTACGCGGCCCGACTTGCCGGCGGCCACTAGCAAGTCCGTTTGCCGGGAAAGAAAAGCGGGGATCTGGAGTACGTCGCACACTTCTGCAACAGGACCGACGTGCGAGACATCGTGAACGTCCGTCAGGATCGGCAAACCGGTAGTGCGCTTGATGTTGGCAAGGATGCGCAGCCCCTCTTTCAGTCCCGGCCCGCGGTAGGACGAGACGGACGACCGGTTTGCCTTGTCGTAGGAAGCTTTAAAGATCAGTGATACCTCGAGTTCTTCGGCGGCAGCGCGAAGGCGCTCCGCTATGCCGGTCGCGTGGGCCTCGCTTTCGATCACGCACGGCCCCGCGATGACAAATAGTGGCGCGTCCGCGCCGATGGGAATTTTTTTGGCAACTTCAAAGCTGCGGGCTTCCATAAGGGCATCCAGAAAAGAACACGTAAGTCGCTGCCAAGGCCCCAAGCCTAAGCATGTTGCGGTTTATTTGCAACCAGCAACCCTGCGGGCGTTCGTATCAGGGTCCGCAGAACGCCACTAAGGTACGAAATTGCTATCTAAAGCAGAATGAATGTGATACATAAAACGGGATATATTAGGCCTGAAGGCGCAAACTTTTGGGTCGGTCGCTGCATCTAATCGGTCATGAACAAGGAAACAAAGCGTAAACTACAGGGATCAGGGCGCTTAGTTCCGACTCGCCCGACCGGCGTGGAATACCGCGTGAAGTACGGGATTGACAAAGCCCCTGAGCCGAAGCAGCACGGTCGAGCTGCGCCGCCGCTAACCTGGACCAAGTGCACCGTGCGGTCGCTGAACGCGCATCGGATTCCGGAGGGCCGCTATTTCCTCCATGCTGACGAAGGCGGCGTGTTCCAGGTGAAGTGCACTGGAACCTTGTGGGAATTTCTCGCCGCTGCGGCGTAAGCCGGCCCGACACGCAACGACAGCTTCAGATCTCAAAACACAAACATGGGCACCCGCGAGGTGCCCTTTTCTTTTTGGTGCCGGTTCTAACGCAGGCGTTCCTTCGCGGTTCGCCTCAAGTTATCCCGCCTTGCGCCGCGACTTTTTCGCCGGTTGCTCCTCTACTCTGACACCTGGAGCCTGTGTGCCTTTAGGTACCACGCGCAAAAGCGTTTTCTTCTCGGCTCGGGGTGCCGCCTGCTTCTGATTCTGGCTTAAACTTTCCTTCAGCGCTGCCATCAGATCAATCGGCGCGGCCTGGGCGGGCGCAGGAACGGCAACCACGTCCTGCCCCTTGGCCTTCGCTTCGATCAACGTCCGCAGCGATTCCTGATACGTGTCGTGGTACTTCTCCGGCTGGAACGGCGCGGCCAGGCTATCGACCAGTTGCGTTGCGAGCGACCGTTCCTGTTCCTTAATCTCGAACTTTCCTTCTCCCGTTTCCGACGCGGCGCGAATCTCGTTCGAGTAGAACATCGTGTGCAGCGTCAGCCCGTTGTGTCGCGGACGCACGATCACAATGTACTCCCGGCCGTGCATCGTCACTTTGGCGATGCCCGCGTAACCTGTTCGCTGCATCGTTTCATGAAGCAGCTTGTACGCCTTTGCACCGGGCGTTTCCGGCGTGACGTGATACGACGCGTCGTAATACAGCGGATCGATCTCGTCCACTTTGCAAAACTCGAGAATTTCCATCATCCGCGCCGATTCCGGCTCGATGCGATCGAGTTCTTCCTCGGTGAAGAGCAAGTACTGATCCTTCTCGTACTCGTAGCCCTTCTCGATTTCGCTGCGCTCCACTTGCCGGTTGCACGTCGGACAGAACAGCGGCTGCTTCAGGCGCGTGTGACACACTTTGTGCAGTTGATTGAAGCTGATTCGCTCTGTCCGCGCTGCCGGAGACAATTGTATCGGTATTGAAACCAGGCCGAACGACAGTGTCCCTTTCCATGTAGCGGCCATTTCCTCACCTCATCCTGCGCTTCGCCCTAGCGGCACGGTTTGTGGGTCGCGCTTTATCGCCCCTAATGTACGAGGCAGTGCGACGTAACGCCGGCATTTACCCGGGGCCTTAGTCCCTGCGCGCCCATCAGGGACGGAGTCCAAATGCTACCATTTCTAGAGGAAATGAGAATACGATGTGCCTTGGACGCAAAGAGGCGGGTGACGGGCCGGCGAGAAAGCACCGAGAACTGCGAATGCAGCACAAAAATGGGCTAAAAAGTGTGTCCATCAATTTTTCAACTTTGGTTGATTCTGCTGGAGTTACGGCGAAAATTGATGGCACGGCGTGTCCATCGCCCAAGGTGATTAAAGTAAAACTTTGCAAGTGCGAGTCAACTCGATTTCCGCTTTCGGGCAATGAGACCCGGCTAGCAACTGCGACTCGCAACTCGTGTGAAGTACCCAGTTTCCCCGGCTTGGGAATGCCGCCGCTATCCGCGTTGGCGCGTGCATTCTATATAGCCTCGTGGGAACCTTACTATATTAGTAACACTTTTGTCAAGGACTAGTACTCCGATTCGCCCGGCATCCCGAAGAGTGGTCGGTGCGGCGCAGAGGGCGGGACGCGCGAAATGTCCGGCCCGGTAACAAATCGCAGTCATATACCTAGGCGTGGGTCACCCCGCATCGGCCATTCACTGAAATGAGGGCCCGCGAGTGCCCGGCTGGCAGCCTCTGAGCCTTAGCGGGCAAGAACCTGCTCGAAAAAAGCCAGCGCTCGAGGGTCGTGCGACTGCCCCAGCCAGAACATCGCCTGCTTGCGC
>DASUJR010000357.1:0-2108 GCA_036279175.1 Candidatus Acidiferrales bacterium
GTACGTGGCTGGTGCGAACCAGGACGATTACCTGATCCAAGGCTACTCTGAAAGTCCGGACGGTCGCAGTGATTGGTCGCCGCACCAGATTGTCTTCTTGCCCGAAGAGAAAGTCTTCGATTTCTGTCCAATTGCGGTCGACGGCGGCTATGAAGCGGTGTTTGCGCGTGTGAACGTCGGAAACACCGAACTCCCCAAAACGGGCCTCTGGTGGTGTCGCGCCAAGGAGCCGTCCGCGAAGATTTCAGATTGGAGCGAGCCCGTGCGACTCACAGGTCCGGGTCCGTGGAAGCCAGTTCTTCGATATGGCGAAGTTGATGCCCGAAAAATGTTCGTATTCTACGACGCCGCCCAACCGAACACGACAGAGGGCGCCAAAATCCCGTTCCACTTCACGATTAATTGCCTGGAAATCGACCGGCCTGCCGGCGACCGGCCGGAATATCAGCTCGCGTAGGAATGTTCCAACTCGGCTTGCGTGCTTCGGCGGGTGGGCGCAGCCACCGTGGAATGTGGCTTGTGCAGCGGAGCGATCGTCGCCGGCGTAAATCGTTCCGCAAGCTGGCTCCTCGCGCGGCTGATTCTCGATTTGAACGCTCCTAGCTCGATCCCCGCGATATCCGCGGCTTCCGAATTAGAAAGGTCAAGCAGTTCGCGAAGCTGAAAGGCCCAGCGGATCGAGGGAGAAAGATCGTCCAGGGCGTCTTCCACCAGCAGGCGAGTCTCCACGCTGGCATACTCCTGTTCGGGATCAGGACGAGAGTCCACACACTTTGCATCCATCGAAACCTGCTCCTCCGGCGAAACATCCTGGAGGAAAAGTTCGGGCCGCGCGCGTTGCCTCCGCATCTTTACCAGCGCCGCATTCACGACGATTCGAGTCAGCCAGGTGGAAAACAGGGACCGGCCCTCAAAGGTACTGATATTCCTGTATGCGGAAAGCAGCGCATCCTGTACCGCGTCTTCGGCGTCCTCTTTGCTGTGTAGCAGGCGCAGTGCGAGCCGATACAACCGGCTGCGATACCGCATGAAAAGAGTCTCCTGGGCTTCGCGGTCGCCTTGAACGGCACGGTGAACCAGAACATTTTCCTGAGTCCGCGTCGTTGCATTCGCCTGGCTCTTGCGGCCCGTCGCTGAACCGGAGTTTTGCGCTGCTCGGCCGTTCCCCACGAGGAGAGACGGCTCGATCTCCGAAAATGCGGTGTGAACGCTTGCGACGCTCATGGTGAACACCTCCAACCAGTCTTTTTGCGATTGCGGAACCCGTTGGCAGAACCGGTCCGTGGTGATCACTCGCCAGGCTGGGCGCCCCGAGTTTGAAAGCTTCGTCTCCGCCATAGCGACGCAGCCCGAAGCTACGTGCAGGCCCAGAAGCTGATTGACACCTCTAGCTTGCACGCCGGCCACCATCGCCGCTATCGCCAAATTCCAGTAATAAACTGAAGGTCGTCCTGTACCTGGCACCGCGACGATACAACCGCGCTTTCGGGCCGGCAGCTCTGGCGGGGCCGGGTCGAGTGCGAAATGCGATATAGTGAATGGAATGTTTGCTGGCAAACAACGGCCGAAGTGGCCCCACAACGGCGCTGAAAATCGAAGCCAGCAGCGACGAATCCGCGCGCACAACGTCCAGTCCATGTTTCGCCCCGGCAGCTTGAGTTTCGGGACTGCCTTCATGGCAGCCCTACTTGCCGCATTCGTGGCTCTGGTCGCGCCGGCGCTGGCCGACGTTTCTAAGTCGGATCTCACGATTTCAGCCGCAATCAGCCTGCAAAACGCGCTTCAAGATATCGCTCGCCTTTATCACACCGCGAACCCTAATGTGACCGTGCGATTGAATCTCGGCGCATCCGGAATGCTGCAACGGCAAATCGAGCAAGGAGCGCCTGTCGACTTGTTTTTGTCCGCAGCCGAATCGGAAATGGACGGACTCGAGAGCAAAGGATTGATCCTGGGAGATACGCGGAAAAATCTGCTCACTAACTCCGTCGTGCTGATCGTTCCGAAGGGGCGTACGGACGTCCACCGCTTCCAAGATCTTGCCAAACCCGGCGTCAAAGTCATCGCGATCGGGAACCCACAGTCGGTCCCGGCGGGAGAATATGCCG
>DASUJR010000358.1:0-17450 GCA_036279175.1 Candidatus Acidiferrales bacterium
CGAGGGCTCTCGTTTGGCGGCACGGCTCAACGGAACGCGCCGCCACGAGCAGCGACACCTGTTTCTGTGACGACGTTGCTTCTTCTCTGTCAAAGCGATCGAAGCGCGCGTGGTCGCCCATTCCATTTGCAGAGTGCAGACCGACCCATGTGGTATATAGGAAATCTTAAAATCCTCGACCGACGAGGGCAGCGTGCTGACCTTCATCTGGTAGCGCCCCAGCTCATATTGCTCGCCGGGATATGGAATGCCCCATTCGCCCGTCTTTTTGCTGATAATCAGCTTCCATTCATCGGCGTTGGGTATCGTAAAAATGGTGTAATCGCCTGCGGGGACTGACTTGCCGTCGACTTCGAGATTCGCGGTGCTTTGGAACGTCGTGGCTTCCTGGGCGCCGGCTCGCCAGGGTTTGCCATAAGGCACGAGGCCGTCCGCGGCAAAAATCTTCCTCCCTCGCGTGCGAGGACTCGAATAACTGGTCTTGATCGTCTTCCCGTCTTGAAACGCGCAGCTTGCGCTGGCGGCGGGACTGAGTTTGTCAGGGGTCCTCTTCTGCGCATGAGCCAGTACCGCCGACACTCCAACTCCCAAAACGAGTACGGCGCTGGAAACAATCAACCTTCGCATGTCTCTTTCTCCTTCGCTTTCGATTTGAGCTGACTGGCCCGTCGAACAGTCGCATGCCCCGGATGCGAAGCGTTGATTCTACAACAATTGGCCTTTCCGGAAAGCTCGTTGATGAAGGCGGAACTCGCCGCATCTGCGGACGAGTCCAGAAGTTTGTCCAGACGACGCGCACAGCTGAACGGCGGGCGTCACGAAGGAAGCTGCACTTCAACATCGAGACCATCCAGCGCCGGACGGACGCGGCGGATCACCTCGCTGGCCCACAGCTTCTCGCTCAACAGCACCAGCGAACCATCCTCAAAATTGCACACGGCGCAAAACGCATACTTGGAAAATGCGTCCTTATACGCATCCACGCCATGCCGCGCCAGTTCGCCTTCCACGTCCGGATCGCCCGATTCGACCAGCGCTCCAGCGCGCGCGCCGAACGTCTCATTTTGAAAACGATCGACCAATTCCTGCAATGGAACCTGTGGGGGCGCCGGAATCACGATCGACCGCTGGTTCGCGTCGCGATAGCTGATGTGATGACGGTCGCAAAAATCGCGGACGCGCTCGAGATGGCTGAAAAAATCGAGTCCCCACACCTCATTTGCCGCCGTCGAACGCAGGACGCGGCTCCAGATTTTGGCGGCGTCCAACCCGCGCACTGGCTCCCGGTTTTCATCGGCCTCTCCCAATTCCAGGCCGATCGCCCGAACGTCCGGGCCCAAATCGAGAGGCTCCACTTCCAGCAGGTAAAGTGACATGAAGTTTTCCTGGATTTTGCTGATGCGACTGCGAGTGCAACGTGCGGTGCGAACCGAACACGCCAGACCTAAACGTAGCTCAATCAGCAGGCGGAGTCCACCTGGCAGCCTATGAACCACTCTCGCGGAACTTCTGTCGGAATTCCGCGGATTGTTTGCGCACTTCAAGCCAATCGAAGAAGGCATCGGGAGTTTCGAGCCAAATGGCAAACCATCGCGCGATCTCGCCTTTCTCTTCGCGCTTTTCGGCGTCCACCTTCTGATTGTGGGCGATCATCTCCGCCCGGCGGCGCCCCAGCCGCGCAACTTCACGAACGCGCCCGGCGGCAGCCGGTTCTTTCAGCCCTTCGAATTTTCGCAGCAGTTCGTCCAGCCGGACGATGCACATCTCCGCCTCTTCCAGGTCGGCGAAGTGAAGCAGTTCCTTGAACTCTTCTTCGTAGCGATCTTCCGTTTCCTCCCGCGCCGACCACGCTACGCGCAATCCGGCAGCTTTCAGCACGCTCGCCACGTAATCCGTTGACGCGCGCGCCGCCGGCCCCGCCTGCGCGATCATTCGGCGGCAGATTTCATCGACTTCGCCCTGCGTGAACCGCTCGTTGCCCATCTCGTTTGCAATTTTGAGGATCAGCGATTTCTTCGTCGGGTTCTCGGCCGTTTCTGAATTCGTCTTTCGAGAAGTAGCAGCCATTAATTCCTGTTCTTCCTGTCGCGAGGGTCGTTCTGCTCAAGCTGGAGCGCGCGGCGCAGGCGGTTTACGTTCCGGTCGTGCTCCTTCAACGTTTTGCTGAAGTAATGCCCGCCCTGCGCGTTCGCCACAAAATACAAATAATCCGTTTTTGTTGGATCGAGTGCGGCTTTTAGCGACGCTTCGCCCGGGTTCGCAATCGGCCCCGGCGGCAGCCCGCGGTGCTCGTAGGTATTGTAAGGCGAATTGATCCGCAGATCTGCTGGATGGACGTCATGTTCAGCGACGCCTTTCAATTCAAACGCGTATTGCACCGTGGGATCGCACTGCAATGGATACCCCAGGCGCAGACGATTGTAGAAAACTCCGGCCACCAGCGGCCGCTCATCCGAATTCCCCGTCTCGCGCTCCACCAACGACGCGATCGTTACCACCTGCTCAACCGACATTCCCTGGGGCATCGTTCGCGAATTCCCCGGATCGATGCTTTCCCAGACCGAACGAAAATCCGCGACCATGCGTGCCACTACTTCTTCGCAGGTGGCGCGCCGGGTGAATTCGTACGTCGACGGGAAGAGAAAACCCTCCAGGCTCTGGGCGTGTGGCGCGAGGTCGGCAATCAACGCCGTGTCGTGCGCGGCAATCAGGAATTCGCTGCGGCTGCAAATGTGCTGCTGCTGCAGTTCGTTCGCGATGTCGTACATGGTCCAGCCTTCGGGAATGGCGACGTTGTGAACGAAGATTTGCCCTTTCGCAATTTTCCAGAAGACGTCGCGCGAATTCACAGGCTGATCGATCAGGTATTCGCCCGCCTCCAAAGGCGCTCGGTGATGCCATTCACTGAACAGGAGGAAGGCCACGCGGTTGCGAATCACGTCGTGACGGTCCAGGATTCCCGCAATCTGCCACCGCGAACTGCCGTGAGGGATATCGACGAACACCTTGTCAGGCCGGTGCCCACGGTACGGCTTATCGATTTGGATCTCCAGCCAGCCGGCTGCGGCTCCTATCGCCGCAATCGCCAGCAGAGCTAGCAGTCCCAAGCGCCGCATCATCGGTCAGTACGTCTCCGTGGTTACGCGAGCATTCGGATCTCGTCGCTCGAGGTACTCGCGTAACAGAATTGCCGCAGCAAGGTCGTCCAGCGGCGCCCCTGTTCTCCCCCTCGAAGGTATTTCGCCCGCCATTTGCTGCGCTTGCCAGGAAGTCAGCCGTTCGTCCACCAGTTCCGTTTCGATGCCTGTTTCTTTCGTCAATCTTGCCGCAAACCGAGCCGTTTCAGCCGCCATTTCGCCCGCCTTGCCACTCAAATGCAACGGGTGCCCCACAATGACACGCCCAACCGAATTTTCTTTACAAATTTGCCTCAGCCGCTTCAGGTCCGCGCGGCGGTTGATGCGAAGAATCGTGGCGAGGGGGCGCGCCGTAAGTCCCAACTCGTCGGAAAGCGCCAGCCCGATCTTTCGCCGTCCGTAGTCAATGGCCAGGATCCGCCGCGGGTTGGATTCGTCAGTCACGTGCGAAGGTGGCCGCCGGGCGTCTAACGGCTCAATGACGTTCACTGGTCTTATTATACGCGTTCGGGAACGCGCCTCGGAAATGGCAATTCCCCGCATGTGCCGGGCTGCCCACACCGGTAAGGGCACCTTAGTGGGTGCCGACTCTGCTTCGTTGGTTGTCGACTGCTTTAGAGTCGCCTATTGCTGAAAAATCTGCACTTCCGCCGGAGCGTCGCTTGCTTCATTGATAAAGTAGATTTCCGTCCCGTTGGTCACAAGCACTGTGTTCGGTCCCATTGTGCCGGTGCCGTCCGAATTGATCGCGAGAGCCGAATCGATCGCCGCACCGAGCGAGAGTCCGCTCGAAGTGCTCGTGTCCTCGATACCGGTCAGAGCGCCCGCCGAAATCGCTGCGATGCCGGAAAGATCGGGGGCCGTATCGTCGGCCGGCTCTCCACTCCCAAAGAAGAAGTTGCCGGAAAGGGAGCTGTTGCCGTACATCGCCGCTGGTTGCGTGTCCATGACGCCCAGGCTGGCCGCCGAATCCGTGCTGATGCAAAACGCAGCCACGCCGTCGAATGGATTCGTCCGATAGCAGATGGGAGAAGTTGCGCTATTCGCGCCGGTCACCGCCAGTCGTCCAGCAACCGGAGTAAACGCGTAGGTTCCTGAAACGCTTTGATTGCCTGCTGCGCCGATGGCATAGCTATCCAGCTTTCCCGATACCGTCCCGCTTACTCCCCCTCCTGAAAAGTTCAGCAGCCCGATTGATGCGGACGCAACGCCGGCAGAGCTTCCTGTCGACCGAAAGATGTAACTCGGCGCGATTGCCGCTGGAGTGAGCGATGGACTCGTTGCAATTGCCTCACCCGCAAGTATCAGAGGTCCACCACTTCCTATGCCGGAGTCCACGACGACGAACAACTCCGATGAGTTAATTACGAAGACTGTCGCGTTAGAACCGGCCGGCGTTATGCCCGGGAGATAGATCGTGGCAACTGCCATACCACTTCCGGCTGAAATCGCACCGATGTTTCCCAGATTCACGCCCGCTTCTGCCAGCGAGGACAGTGAGCCGCCATCGTTCGCGTCTAACCAAGGACTAGAGATGGTTCCGCCATTCAGGGCAAACGAGCCGGCCGCCGCAAAGTGAGTCATCGAAGGACCAGGCAAGCCTTGCCACCCGTCGACGCCAATCGCATAGTTAGGTGCCAGCGCATCCAGCGAGAACGCCGTCGGATCCTGCCTGCGCAGGATCCCTGACGCGCGTGCGACAGGCTGAGACTGTTCGTCAAACAAGATGATGTCGCCCCTGGACGCAACACCTCCGACAACGCTGCCGAGCGAAAACTGAAACGTAAGTGTGTGTTCGGCACTGTTGGTAAGTGTAAGGCATCCGCGATTGTCCGGCCCGACCGAATATCCGCTGGCGGACGGGATAAAAGGAGCTGTTGTACTCTCGCCTCCGGTCACGTTGCCTGCCCCGTCGGCCCCGAAACTCGCTTCGATCGCTACCGGCAAGCGGCCCACCGCGCCAGTAACTGCGTTCGGGACGTCTTCCCACCCTTCCAATATGATGGCGTACTCGCCATTCAACTCGCTCTCATTCCCGCCGCCGCCACAGGCCGTGGCCCCGTCGAAAATCGTGAAAGTGTCCCAATCCGACTTCGTAGGATCGGTGATCGAGGTTGCGGTGATTGTCGGCGTATTGTTTGGCGGTGCTGGAACTGCTACTGGCGGTGTGTACTGCGCACTGAGCTTGCCGACAGGCGAAAGCGTACCGCACGCTGGCGAACATTCTGTGCCATTTGCGGTCAACGCCCACGTGACCCCGTGGAGTTGAGGATCGCCGATGGGTGCTGCTGTGAACAGCGCGAAGAGCGAACCATTTGAGTTAATGCCCGCCGCCAGTTCGGTCACTTTGTTGTTGAGTTCAACCCTTATCGCGACCACGGTAATATTGATCGATGCCGACTTCGATGGTTCAGCCACGGATGTCGCGATCACCGAAACGGTGGTGTTAGCAGCCACGAGCGGCGGAGCTTGATAGGTCACCGATGTGGCTGTCTGATTCGTCAGCGCGCCGCAGGAACTGCCGTTGCACCCGGAGCCATTGAGCGACCAAGTGACGTTGGTCATCGCCGCAGCGCCGTCGCTGGTAACCGACGCTGTGATATTCACCGTCTGATCCGCCTCGATGATCTTTGCCGAAGTGGGGCTCGTGATCGTCACGGTTACGTCTGGACTTGAGCCGCCTCCGCACCCGGACGTGAAAAGACCGGCAAAAGTGGCTAACGCTGCGCACACGACGACAACTCCGGTCTTCATCGGCGCACCTCTTCGAATCGGCCGACGGCGGGGTCCGAACACGAATCGCGCGTGAACATGGACTGGCGAGTGTCCTGTTTTCGGGAGACAACGCCCACGGTTACTTCAGTGGGTGACAAGGACACGCAATCGCGCGACGCCTGAATCGCGCGAGGGGATATTAACTCCAACGGTGAGTAACTGGAAGCGGCATTCCAGGAAGGCCACCCCGCAGCGAATTGCGGCAGAGCATCCCGGCTCCTTCCGTCCGGTCGCAGTTGCGATGACGCTAGTTGTGCTAGTGCGTGGGAAGTTCCTCTCTACGGCTTCTCTGGAACGCGTCCGCGTTCCCCATCCAACCACTCGCTCCAAAGGCCCTGCGTTTTCATTTGCTGCTCGAGGCCCGTTTTCTTCAGCAACGCCTCGATTTCCGCTCGCGTTTGCCGCGAGCCGATTCGCCGCTCGTCATTCGCCAGCGCGTACGCGGTAAGCGCCGCAATCGCGACTTGTTTCTTCAGCGCCGCGATATCCACTTTGTCGTACGTGTCGGACCCCGCGTGATAATTCAGCATGTAATTCGCGGGATCCTGATTCGCAACGAGCGTCGGCACGCCCTCCAACAGGAAATCGAAATTGTCCGTATCGCCCTCAGCGTCGAGAGTGAAATCCGTCACGCCAAGCTGCCGCACCGGTTCGAGCGCGTCGCGAACCGCCGCCAGGGTGTCGCTCCGTCCGCCGAGCGAGTAGCCTGTTACTCGCCCGTCCCCGCTGTCGAATATCACTGCCGCAACCATTTGATCGAGCTCGCCGCGATGGGTCCATGCGTATGCCCACGAGCCGAGCATCCCCTGCTCTTCTCCGGTAAACAGGACGAACCGTATCGACCGGCGCGGGACGCTTCCTGTTGCCCGCAACACGCGCGCCGCATCGATCACCAGCGCGGCATTGCAGCCGTCGTCGAGCGCTCCCGTGCCAAGCTCCCACGAATCGAGATGCGCCCCGAGCAAAACGAACTCGTCCGGCTTTTCACTCCCGCGAATCTCCGCGACCACGTTTTCCGACTCCACCGGTCCTGTCACATGATTCGGCATTTCGAAATGTACGCGTACCGGTTCGCCCTCCGCCAGGAAGCGCGCGATGCGCAGTGCGTCTTCCCGGGCGACGATCGCTTGCGGCAAATCTTCGAGCTTCCCATCAACGCTGCTCGTGTGTCGGTAAAGCAACAGGTTCGGCCGCGTCGACATCCAGAAGATTGCCGCGGCTCCAGCTTTCTCGGCGCGCGCGATGATTCCCGGCGCAATCGCGTACTCGTTTTCGAGATCGTCCCATGTCACGAGAATCTTCGAGTGCACCAGCACAATAGAGCCATTCGCCGAGGCGCCTGCCTTCGCAAACGCCGCCGCATCTCCTTTGCCCACGTCAACGATGTTCGCGGTGATCCCGCCCGCCGGCGTTGGTGGCGACCACCCTGTCGAGACCAGCCTCACAGAAAACGGCACGGGCGCCAACACGTCGGCATGCGTTTTCCCCTCGGACCAGCCCACAGGAATAGTGAATTTCTCCGTGTGCACCTCGTCGACTCCTGCGTGCTGGAACGCCTCAACTGCCCACCCCGTCGCCTTGTCAGCGGCTTCCGATCCGCTCACGCGCCCGCCAATCGTATCCGTTAGATAACGGAGATTTTCCGCCAGCGGTGAAGGCCCTTCGGCCGCCTGAATTACCTGAGGGGCAATCTCCGCACATGACCGGCCCGGCGCGCAAACGGCTCCGCTCGAAGGAGGTTTCAGCTTGGAAAGCGGCGTTTGTTGCTTCGGGATGATTTGCGCGGCAGCGCCGCCCGCGAACGCCAGCGGCGCTCCGGCCAGCACGAGCACAATTACAAAACGATTTCCCAAGAGAAACTCCAGCGAACCATTGGACCGCTCGCATTATATCTGCCGGTTCGGATGACCGTCCCCCGAAACGTCGGCTTTACGCGACAGATGCGAACGGTCGTGAGGGTGCTCTCCGGTAGCAGCTTTCTGTCCGGCTCGGCAAACCCCCATGGGCCACACTGCCATCTCACACATTGCGTCACACATTGATCTGTGCGACAATCGTCCGATGCCAACCAATCTCGATATCGACGACCGGCTAATCGAGCAGGCGCAAAAGCTCGGGCATCATCGTACGAAAAAAGAAACGGTGAACGCCGCTCTCGCCGAATATATTCGACGGCGCAAGCAGCGCAACGTCATCTCGCTGTTTGGGACGATTGAGTACGATGCGGCCTATGATCACAAACGCGAGCGTCGCTCGAAGCGGTCGTGAACGTTCTGATTGACACCTCCGTATGGTCTCTGGCTCTCCGGCGCAAGCCTCACGATCTGGGAAGCGACGAACGAACGGTCGTCGCCGAACTCGCAGAACTGATTGGCGAGGGCCGCGCGCGCATAATCGGACTCGTGCGCCAGGAACTGCTTTCCGGCATCAAAGCGCCCGCACAGTTTGAAAAGCTTCGCGCCGCATTGATCCCGTTCCCCGACGAGCCCGTCGATACCGCTGATTATGAAGCTGCGGCAAGGGCCGGCAATGACTGCCGGGCCAAAGGGGTGATTGTTTCGGTGGTAGAGATCCTGATTTGCGCGATCGCCTTAAATCGGGGCTGGCACATTTTCACCACCGATCCAGACTTTCGGAATTATGCGCGAGTCCTGCCAATCAGGTTGCACACTCGGCGCGTATAAATTGCAATCGCGATGCGGCGCTGACGCTTCCGCGGCGCCTGCCGCGGTTAGCGTGAGCCGTACACCGATGGCTCGGGCAGTATCACCGGCGAAGCGGATGTAACGTAGGTTTGCGAGATTCGATCGTGCCAGGTGAAGCGGTCTTCGTCCCACAACGCCCAAAAATAGCCGAGCATCATCGCCGCCGCCGAAAGCACGTACCCGAAACTGCGCCACAGAAGTTGTCGCGTTTCCGGCAGGGTGCCGTCCATGGACACCACCGTAAGCCCGCGGACCTGCATCCCCGGCGTCGAACCTGCCATTGTGGTGAATACGAAGAGATAAAGGCTGTAAATTAACGCCACCACTGCGAGATAGATCACAGCGTCTGCCTTGGCCATTACGATCTCGCCGCCCAGCGAACGGAACAAGGCGCCGAATCCGAGACACGTCAACGCAAGGATAGTGGCGTCGATCGCGCCCGCCGCACGTCTTTCGGCCAGGCCCGCCACCGGAACCAGTGGACTTTGCGGATGCGACCGATCTCCCGTGGAAAAATCCAGTTCCGGCTGGATACAGATTTCCACTCGTTGCGGCTGGCGAGGACGCTGATTCCTGACGCGAGGGCGCTTCGGCGGCTCTTCCGGCTCAGCTCGGGGCTCGAGCGAAATCTTCTGGTAAATCGGAAGTTCCGGCCGCGACTCGCCTACCTCATTCGGATGCCGCCGCGCGCGGTACTCGCGCAGCCGTCGCGACAGTTCCCTGCGCCACTCAGGCTCTTCCGTCGCCTCGGCCTTTTGGGGACCGATCGCTACGGTTTCTGGAATGGGAATGGAATTTTCTTCTTCAGACGACGCTTCGCAGACAGAACATCTCACGTTCTGTCTCAACAGCAAAGCGCCACACTTCGGGCAGATTCGAATCACTGGTCCGTTTTGCGCTGCGGAGCTCCCAGTGGAACGCTCGCATAATAACACGCGTCGCAGCCCCCGGCCACGCGCACTTGCAACCTTAGCGTCGCGTATCAGGCAACGCCACGATGAGCGTCGAATGAAGATCAAACAGGACGATCGGCGTAATTCACTCGCGGAAACCGGAAATGGACGAGTATCGCGCACAGAACCAGCACGAACACGGCTGCCACACTTCCTTCGGGACCCACCAAGCCGCCGGAGAGCCAATTGGGCCCTTGTAACCGTGAATTTAACAGTCGCCCGGCGCCAACGAGGCCGCTGTCAGCCGTACCGTAAAAGAACGTCTGCGCCCAATCCCATGCCGCATGGAAGCCCACCGCGAACCAGAGATTGCCCGTGCGGCGGACCGTAAAGCAAAAGAGCAGTCCAGCTGCAAAAACTTGCAACAGACCGAGTGCGTTTTCGCCATGGTTAGGTACGTGAGCCAGAACAAAAACGCCCGACAGAATCACCGCACTTGGCCAGAAACGCAGGCTTTTCGACATCAGAAAGAGCCAATACCCTCGAAACGCAAATTCTTCGCCGAACGCCACCGCGAGAAAGACGGACGCCCATCCGGCGCCATACCAGACAGCGGCACGGCCGTTCACCGCAACCGAGTCAATCCGGTAATAGCTCCATAGATGTAGAACGAACATGACCGCCGAAAGCATCGCAAAACCCCATACGGTCCCTTCCCAAAAGCGCCGCCCAAATACCTGCCGCGGAGGGATTCCGTAATCGTCGAGAGGCCTTCTCTCCAAACGCGAGACGATCCATGTTGCCAACAACACAAAAAACGCCGCGATGGCCTTGGTCGTGAACTCGCTTTGCACTGTGATTGTGGGGCCGCCCGGCCGCACCACCTTCTCGATGACGAACATCAGTGGCGCAGGAACGGCGAATCCGACCACAACCCAGATAAGCAAGTGTTTCCGGTCCGCGCGGCTCCAGCCCTGGCGTTCGCGCGAAATTTCAGTCGTGTCGCTTGAAACTGGCGTCATTGTCCGCTCTTTTTCGACCGTGCCGGCCGGGCCTGATCTCATACTCGAATTCTGCGTAGGTCAAAACACAACTCGTCCGATCGCCAATTTTCCGTGCCGCGACCATGATCGTGGCCGCGAAAGTATCCGCTCCTCAGCCCTCCCATGAGAGCGGTTGCCAACAGGACTGCCAATTGTGCCGACTCGGCGGGTTGGCAGACAAGCTCGATGTGGGCGTCCTCGCAATGCAAGCCATTTTCTGGTTCGGGACACATTGCGGGGGCAAACATCGCGTGTTACGCTCGCGTTTCCTGTTGCGGGGCCATTGTCATTGACGCACTCAGCCGACCGGTGATGCCGAAACCAAGATTCCCGCTCTTGGTCCGCAAACTTGCTCCCGCTGCCGCGGTTCTTTTCTTATTGCTCCAATCGCACCCGCTCTCCGCCCAAACCGCCCGCCCAGTCTCCAAATTCTCTCAGCCGGGCGGCTTAGTGACCCTCGAAGCCGACCGCCAGGGCGGCCAGCTCGGCAAAGCTTACTTCGCCGATGGCAACGTTGACCTGATCTACCAGAGTCTTCGCATCCGCGCCGACCACATCGAATGGAACCAGCAGACCGGCCAGGTCTCTGCGCGAGGTCACGTCCAGCTCGACTACCTTACGCAACACGTCGAAGCATCCGACGCCGAATACAATCTACGCACCAGCCACGGAACGTTTCACAACGTCCGCGCAACCTTCGCGTTGCAGCGCCACCCAACGCCCACCCTCCTCGTCAGCCCCAATCCGCTTTATTTCCAGGCACAGGAAGCCGAGCGCCTGAACGACACAACGTACACAGTGCGTAACGCGTGGCTCACCGTGTGCAATCCGAATCATCCGACATGGAAATTCCACGCGCCGTTCGCACGAGTCGAACTTCAAGAGTCCGTTCACCTTGAAAACGGCAACTTCCGCGTTTTCTCGATTCCGGTGCTTTACGTCCCCTATGCGACCTTTCCAGCCGCAAAACGCCGCAATTCGGGCTTCCTGATCCCGCAAGTCGGCGACAGCTCGCGCACTGGCTTGATCCTCGGCGAGTCCGTCTACTGGGCCCCCGTGGATTGGGCGGACGCTACCATCGGCAGCACTTACTACAGCAAGCGAGGCTTCGGCCAGCGCGCCCTCGTTCGCATGAAGCCCTGGGAAAACGCGGATTTCGAAGCCGAATACTACGGCGTAATCGATCGTGGTCTGGAACAGCCGTCTGGCCTCCCAATTCCGCAGGGAGGCCACGAAGCCCATCTGCTTTTCACCGCCATGTTGCCCGATAATTGGCGCGCGGTCGCCGACCTCGACCAGCTTAGCTCGCTCACGTTCCGCCTCGCGTGGTCTGAAACGTACGTTCAAGCCGTCAACTCGGAAGTGCGCAACACCGCGTTCCTTGTCAACAATTTCGATGGATTCAGCCTCGGGTTTTCGGCGCAGAGTTATGAAAACTTTCTGAGCGCCACCCCGCAATCGTCCATTTCTCTTCGGACCGCGCCACAAGCGCAATTCAGCTCGGTCGACCATCAGTTTTGGCGCAAGCTACCCGCTTATTTCTCGTTCAACGCGTTTACGGGCGCCGTCCACCGCTCCGAGACTGTCACGCCGTTTGACTCGGCCCACTTTGTCGACCGCTCGGAATTCGCGCCCACGGTTACGGTTCCCTTTCATTTCGGCTCCTGGCTCCAACTGGCGCCGCGCTTCACGTTTCGTTCTACCTATTATGGCGGGCAGCAACAAAACGATCGGTTCGTCGATCGAGGCTTCTTTCGCAACACCGAGGAGTTCTCTTTCGATATCCGCCCGCCTACGCTCGAGCGCATCTGGGGCAGGCACGGAACAAAATGGAAGCATACGATCGAGCCGGATATCGTCTATCGCTACGTTACGGGCGTGAACGACTACGGCCGCTTCATCCGCTTCGGCGCGGACGAAACGCTCACGGATACGAACGAAATCCAGTACGGGCTCACCCAGCGGTTCTTTCGCAAAACCGATGGCGATGATTCACGGGAACTCGTCACTTGGCGGCTCGTCCAGAAATATTTCTTCGATCCAACCTTCGGCGGCGCACTCGTTCCCGGCCAGCGAAACGTTTTCGAGACCAGCGATGAACTTACCCCGTTTGCCTTTGCCGACGAGCCGCGCCGTTTTTCCCCCATCGTCAGCGACTTGACCGTCGAGCCCGGAAAGCGTTACGACACGCAGTTCGTCGTGAACTACGATCCTCAGATCAACCGCATGACCGCGATCGGCACAATGCTCGATCTGAAGCCATACAAAGAATCGTTCGTCCAGCTCGCTCACTTTTCAACGCTGAATCTGCCTGTGAATCCGCCCGCGCCACCGCTGAATTTTCAACAGCGTTCGAATCAGGTCCGCACGCTCGTCGGATATGGAGATCTCACTCGTCCGGGTGTGAATGTAACATTCGGTGCCAGTTACGATTTCACGCAGCAGGCATTTCAAAACCAAATCGCTGAAATCAGCTACAACGGATCCTGCTGCGGCATCGGTTTCGAGTACCGCAAATTTTCCTTCGGCACCATCCGAAGTGAGAATCAATACCTCGTCACGCTGCGCATTGCGAACGTCGGATCAGTCGGTAATTTGCGCCGCCCGGAGAAGATCTTTTGAGATCGCGAAAGGTTAAAGCTGACGCTGCGGACACGACACTCGACCTGTGCTTTCTTTCGATCGTCGAAGCAGCGAAACTACTGCGCGCGAGAAAAATCTCGCCCCTCGAACTCGTCGACGCCACCCTCGATCGCATTGCTCAACTTAATCCCGTGCTGAACGCCTTTATCACGGTGGCCGCTGACCGCGCCCGCCACGAAGCGCGTTCCGTCGAACGCGAGATCGCCCGCGGCCGTTGGAAAGGACCTCTGCACGGCATCCCCATTTCGCTGAAAGACAACATTTGGACGCGTGGCATCCTCACGACAGCCGGCTCGAAAATCCTCAAAGATTTTATTCCTGACGCTGACGCCGAAGTCGCCGCCCGTCTCGCGCATGCCGGAGCAATCCTGATCGGCAAGACCAACCTCCACGAATTCGCCTATGGCATAACAAGCAACAACCCGCACTTCGGCCCCGTGTGCAATCCATGGGACCGCGGGCGCATTCCAGGCGGCTCCAGCGGCGGCTCGGCGGCTGCCGTCGCGACGGGCATGTGCTTCGCTTCGATCGGCACGGATACAGGCGGTTCGATCCGCATTCCGTCGTCGCTCTGTGGCACCGTCGGACTCAAGCCTACATTCGGACTGGTGAGCGTCGAGGGAATCGTCCCGCTTTGCATAAGCCTCGGTCATGCCGGCCCAATCGCGCGCAGCGTCACAGATGTTTGCATTTTGCTCGAAGCAATCGCGGGTGCATTCCCGAAAGGCGCGACGCCGCCCGATCACAAAAAGTTAAATCGGGCCCTGCCAAAGAAATTGCGCATCGGCTGGCCCGAACATTATTTCTTCGAACGCGTAGACGCAGAGGTTCGCGCGTCGGTCGACGCGGCTGCACAGGTATTTCGCTCGCTGGGCGCGCAAATCGTACGCGTCCCGATGCCTCGCCTCGCTGCCGCTCTTCTTCCGGCCACGAACGATATCGCCCTCGCCGAAGCCACGCACTATCACGAGTCGCAAGGCTACTTCCCCGCTCGCGCTGACGATTACGGCGAGGATGTCCGCAAGCGCCTCGAAGCTGGAACGAAAGTAACGGCTGTGAACTATCTTCGCGGACGTGCGAAACAGCCCGAAGCAGTCGCCGACTTCGATGCGGCATTCGAGCGCGTCGACGTGATCCTTGGTCCAACTACGCCGATCGCTGCGCCTCCGATCGGAGCTGACGAAATCGTGATCGGTGGTGAGAGTGAAACCGTGCGCTCCGCTCTCGTCCGCATGAACCGCCCGGCCAATTTCACCGGCCATCCCGCCATTTCGATTCCCTGCGGTTTTACGCGCAACGGATTGCCCGTGGGCATGCAACTCATCGGACCGCATTGGTCCGAGGCGCGCCTTCTCGCCATCGCCGCCGCCTACGAATCCGCCACAACCTGGCACACCCGCTTACCGTGAATCTTCGGACCGCGAATTGCCTTTGTCGCGCCGCCTGCCACTGTCTTGAACGGCGAGTCTCGCGAAAAATGAAATCCTGGCGCTCCTGAAGTCTGACTCCCTACCCACCTCGTCTTCGTCGGCGGCACAACACCAATCGCAGCGATTCCCGCCTCGCATCAAAAAGCGCGAGCAGGCACCCGACAGGATATGGGACAATTCGCGGTCACTTCCAGCGAGACCGGGTTGGCCTCGGCTCTTTGGCCTGTTCTTGCCGGTCGGGCCAAGGATCATACGAGTCCGAACGGATCGAGGATCGGGCAGGCCTGCGAGACCGAGGACCAGACGTGCCCGAGCGATGGTGACGCTGACGTTTTGGAGCGCGACCATCGCCAAAAGGGACGTCGTAGCGCTTTGATGGATTATCCTGAACGATCGTTGATGCGCATTGTTGTTCGCTTTTGATTCGCTTTACACGCACGAAAAATCGGGTAGGAATTTGGGTCGATCTCGGCTCGAACTACATCTAAGTCCGGGGGCCGACGTAGGATATTGATGGGAACAAGCGTATCCATTTTCGCGGCATTCATTGCGGGGCTGATTTCGTTTCTCTCGCCTTGTGTGCTGCCGCTCGTCCCGGGATATATGTCGATGCTTTCAGGCATCGGCGTCGAGCAGTTGCGCGACGGAAAGGCGCCCCGCGCCGGAGTTCTGAGATCGGCCATAGCCTTCGTTGTGGGGTTCTCGATTGTCTTCATCGCGTTCGGCGCATCGGCCAGCGCCGTGGGTACTTTCCTTCGCGAGAATCGCACGTTCCTGACGCCCATCGCCGGCGCTCTGATTCTTCTCTTCGGCCTGCACCTGATCGGCTGGCTCGCAAAACTCACTGTCCGCGCTGGACTTATCATCGGCGGACTGCTCGTCGCCATCGGCATTGTCCTCAACATCTGGCCGCAAATTGCCGCCGACCAGGTGAGCCCCATCCAGTTCTATTCCGTGGCCGTAATCTTCCTTTTTGGGCCCGCCCTGACGCGCTGGCTCAATCGCGACGTACACTTCCGGAATGTCGGTGGCAAGCCGAACACGTCGGGCAAACCCGGGATCGTCAGCGGTTTTCTTCTGGGATTCGCATTCGCCTTCGGCTGGACGCCCTGTATCGGTCCGATCCTGACCACGGTCCTTACTTTGGCGGCGACCGAAAAAACACTCGCCCGCGCCATTTTCCTTCTGGTCTGCTACTCCGCGGGCCTCGCGATTCCCTTCCTCATCACCGCCGTTGGTATTGGCGGATTCTTGAAATTCTATCAACGCTTCCGCCGCCATTTGCACACCGTCGAGGTGCTCAGTGGCGTACTACTCCTGGCCATCGGCGGCCTCGTCTTCTTCAACCGTCTGACATGGCTTTCAGGTAAACTGGGGTTTCTGAATTATTTTTCGAGGTAAGCGGAGATCTTTCGGATGAATCGAACTGGGCAAGAGAGGACTTGCAGCGCACGCCGTTCAAACTCAGCAGCTCTCGCACTGGCCGTTGCGCTCCTTGCAGGTGCGCTGTTCGGCTGCAGCCATGCGAACAGTCTCACATCGAGCGACCTGAGCGTGTCGTTCAACGACGCACACGGAAAGGACATCTCGCTGAAGCTGCCCTGCTCGAACAATTGCACCACCGGCGCTCTGAAGGGCAAGGTGGTGCTTGTCAATTTCTGGGCTACGTGGTGCGACCCGTGCCGTGGGGAAATTCCCTCGCTGATCGAGTTTCAAAAGCAGAATGCAGACAAAGGCTTCACGCTTTTGGGAATCGCAATGGATGATGACGGCGCGAAAGTCGTGCAGCCGTTCGTCGATAAAACGAAATTCGACGTAAACGGCAAGCAAATGATCATGAACTATCCGATCGTAATCGGCAGCGACTCCGTCGCGGACAAGTTCGGCGGTTTGTGGGCTTTTCCGACGAGCGTACTGCTCACGCGAGATGGCAAAATCGCAAAGCGGTTCATTGGGGCCCTCACCCCGCAGGACTTGCAGTACATCCAGGGAATGATCGGATCGTAGCAATCGTGGCGGAAAACGTGAAGAGCAAGCAGAACCGGAAGGTACGAGGTGTGGTGCGACACTGGCTTGTTCGGACTTTGTGGGCGGCTGTGTTTCTGCTGGTTGCTGTAGGAACGAACGCGCAATCGGGAATCCTGGCGCCCGCGTCTGTCGTCAAGCCGCGCGCTTACGTCTCGCTTCAGCCAATCCCGCGCGGGAAGCAATTTGAAATTGCCGTGGTAGCAAATATCGTTGCCGGATATCACGTCAATTCGCACAAACCCACCGATCCGTATCTGATTCCGACGACGATCACGCCTGCATTGCCCAAAGGCTTTCAGCTCGTCGACACCATCTATCCTCCAGGGCAGGAAAAGCGGTTTCCCTTCTCACCGGACAAGCCGCTGAACGTTTACAGCGGCACCGTGACACTCCGCCTCAAGCTCACCGCTCAAAATAACGCTGCGCTCGGCCCGGCGACGATTCCTCTCACGCTCCGCTACCAGGCATGCAACGACGCCGCCTGCCTCCCGCCGGTGAAATTGCCCCTCAGCGCCAAAGTAGACGTGGCCGCGGCGACCGCCAAGTCGCGCTCCTCCCATCCTGAAATTTTCCGCGACGCCTCTGGGCGATAGCTGCCGCGCCAAAGAACTTTCCGAACCAAACCAGCAATTCCAGCTCGCACGACATGATGACCACAATCGAAACGGCCCAACAGGAAAACGTGCAGGTATTCACGATCCGTTACACACAACGGGAACATGGCCGTCTCACCGCGCGCAACAAGTACGGTATCCGCGTCATGGATCGCATCGCGAAAGAAACTGGGGGCGATTCC
>DASUJR010000359.1:0-3712 GCA_036279175.1 Candidatus Acidiferrales bacterium
CTTAGCTCCTCGGCTGCTCCGGCGGGGACAAGATGAGCCAAACGCGAGAAAATGCAGCACCAGCGGTTAGCAAGTGGTGGAGTTACGTCGTCCTTACCAAGCCCGACGTTACCTTCCTCGTCGTCATCACCACTGTGGCCGGCTTTTATCTCGCTTCGCCCGGCCGCATCGATTGGCTGCTGCTTCTGAACACGCTATGCGGAACGATGCTGGTGGCGGGCGGCACGGCCGCTCTCAATCAGTACGCAGAGCGCGATATGGACGCCGTTATGCGCCGAACGGCCGCGCGTCCGTTGCCCAGCGGACAGGTCCAGCCGCTCGAAGTGCTCGCGTTCGGTGTAGGAACGATTTTTATCGGCACCGTGTGGCTTGCGCTCGACGTGAACGGCCTGGCCGCGGCTATCGCGGTGGCCACGTCGCTGCTCTATTTGGGAACTTACACCCCGCTTAAAAAGAAGACGCCTCTCGCGACTGCCGTTGGCGCCTTTCCAGGTGCTTTGCCTCCCCTGATCGGATGGGCTGCGGCAACCGGATCAATTTCGATCGGTGGTTGGCTTCTTTTCGCGATTCTATTCTTCTGGCAGTTCCCGCACTTCATGGCAATCGCCTGGATGTATCGCCAGGACTACGCCCGCGCCGGAATCAAAATGCTCCCGGTAGTGGACCCGAAAGGGGACGCGACTTTTCGTCAAATCATCTGGACTTCAATCGTGCTGGTGCCGGTCAGCTTGCTTCCTTCAGTGCTGGGTCTGACGGGGGTCTCCTACTTCTTCGGAGCGCTCGCGCTGGGGATGATGATGGCGCAAGTGGGGCTGTGGGCGAACCGCACGCGCACAAACCTCCGCGCCAAATGGCTGATGCACGCGACGGTGGCATACATTCCGCTGCTGCTGGGCTGGATGATTTTCGATAAGCTCGGCCATTGATTTGCCTCTGTCATCCATCCCGCCCATCGATGCTGCGCTGAACGGAAGCGCAGCCGTTTTTTTGCTTATCGGCTTTTACTTCATCACGCACCGCAAGATTCTTGCGCACAAGATCTGCATGCTCACAGCGTTCCTGTGTTCCACGGCTTTCTTTTCACTGTATCTGTATTTCCATTATCATGCGGGGATCATTCGGTTTAGCGGCCAAGGCTGGATCAGGCCGGTCTATTTTGCGATTTTGATTTCGCACACAGTTCTTGCCGCGATCAGCCTGCCGCTGATTCTCATCACCCTGACGCTGGCTTTGCGCAGCAACTTCGCGAAGCATCATCGAATCGCGCAGTGGACGTTTCCCATTTGGTTGTACGTATCGCTTACGGGCGTGATCGTTTATTGGCTGCTCTTCGTCGCCTACACCCCGATCGGCGCGCCTGCATAGTTCGGACATTCATCCTAAACGCGCGATTCTTGGGGATGTGACCTTCTCGATGACGCAACTTCTGCTCCGCGCGACTTCCGGGTTGCGCCCGCCCCAATCACCATTGCCGTCAATAACATCACAACAGGATCGATCGGCAGGGCATAGCGGGGCATCACGACCGTGAGATAGTACGCGCAGGGAAAGATAACCGGGAACGCTGCGAGTGGAATCCAATACTGGCTTCGCTCTCGAACGAGCACGATAATCCCGCCAAGTGCGCCGATTCCGGCAAGCAGGTTGAACACCAGGACAAAGTCAAACCAAGCCGACCGCGAGCGAAAGAGGTCGGCGAGGGGCGTTGGTGTTCCCCCAGACCAAAACTCCAGAAACCGCTTCCAGCCTAAATAGGCGTCGCGCGCCGGATGCGCTGCCATGTAAGCCAGCGCTTCGTGCTCTTTTTGTTTCATGTATGCGATCTCGCCCATTTGGATGTATTCCGCGCGTTCGGCTGAATCGTGAATCGGATGCTGTGTCCCAAGCCAGATCGGCTTCGCCTGCGGATTGTTTCCCACCCATAGTTGCAGGCCCAGAATGGATCGCATTGGCACAAAGGCATGGAACACTTCATAATTCCGCACAGTCCACGGCACGCAACAAAGGACGATGATTCCGAGCACGATAGCAGGGCGGGCCAGCCATTCCGCGACCCGTCGGCCTGCGGGGCGGGTGCGTTTCCAGCGGCGGTAGGCAATCCAGCCGACCAGGAAGGGAAGCAGGCCCACCAGAGTCGCAGTAGTCATAATCGCCAGTCCCCACAGCAGTCCATAGCCAATCCAGGCCCACTGGAAGCCGCGAATAAGTGACTTCGGGTCATGAATTTTGCGCCCGTCGTTGCTCCGCTGCGCGAGCGCGATCGTGGCCCAAAGGATTGTCGCGGCGAGCAATGCTGCCAGGGATGCGTCCCACATGCTCGTCGAAGGTATCTGGATTGCGTTGGGGAACACGGCCCACAGCCACGCGGCACCCGCACCGAGCCACACCCCTCTGATTCGTTTGCCGGTATAGAAAATCGGGATGCATGCGAGCCCGCTGGCCAAAATGTTTACCGCACACGCGGTCAAAAAGGCGGTAAATGTATACGTCCCGAAAAACCGGAAAATCCCGGCCAGCAGCCCAGGATAGATCGGTGTCGTCCAGGCGGTGGGCCCCGTATCGATGCGAAATGGAGAACTGAACCCGTGGCCGGTCGCCAGTGAGACCGCGATGTTCCCGGATTCGAAGAGGAACGGAATCACGCCTAAGGCATGATGCGGGTTATGACTTGCGTAGCTCCAGAGGAACGCAACGCGCAGCGCGATCGCCACAATCGTAATCAGTGCGACGGAAGTCGCCGCCGCCCGAAGCCGGTGATTCATAGTTCGACGGGTTAGAGTCTACCCTGATCGCGCAGCGGCACCGACAGATGAAGAACGGAGCATTGGGAAACTACGCTTTCGTCAAACAGCAGACGCTCGTTCCTGTCCTATGAGTGCGTCCTCGTCGGTAGCGGTCAAAGACTCTTTTGCACGATCGATGTCGGGGCTCGGGGCTCCTCGCAAAGAGGGGAGCCCTGAACTGAGCTACGGCGTCGCGCCTGTCTGTGGCTCGACGAGTCTCTTCAAGCGGCCGACTACCGTATTCATCGCGGCGTTGAAGTTCTTTTCGCGATTACCTTCGAGCACCGCTCCTTGTGCATATTCAGTAATCGTCCAAAGCGTGACGCACGTTTTGGGATCGATGACTACGAGACGAATTTGTCCCATTACTGGAGTTATCGTCGACAATGGACTCTGGGAGGCCAAGCTCTTCAATCCCGAATCGCTTATGTCGAAGCTGATTTCCATGATGAGGTCGGCACCCGCCGGGGAAGACACGAGATCGTATCGCCCCCAGCCCTTCATTGCAGCGAAGAACTGATCGTAGGTTCGGTCGGGCCCTCCCTTGACGATGGTGAAATCCAAAGCGTCCTGCAGATCGACGCCGCCGCCGTTAGAAATAAACACACTTTTCCCGGCAGCTAGAGCGGGCGGAGCAGGAACCGGGGGCGGCAAAGGCTGTTGCTTATTCTGTGCGGTAATTGTGGACGCCAACGCAAGGAGTGCAACGGTTATGCACAGCGTTCGTATACGCAAGATGGCCTCCAAGGTGATGTTATGTCGAACGTCGAATGATGCCTCCATTCAGTCGCCAGCATAAGAAAGACGGACACGTTTTGGATTTCGTTACATCTGGTAGACGCCTGCGCTTCCGGTCCCTGCATGTCTCGACTCGTGGTGCTTGCCTGTCAACGCAAAGTAGAAATGTCCGGTTTTGTGCCAGGTAGAAA
>DASUJR010000360.1:0-13302 GCA_036279175.1 Candidatus Acidiferrales bacterium
CTACACCGGTAGCGGCCTTCCGCAGGACGTCGTCCGGAACGGTCGAGCTCGGGTGCTTATGGGTAGCTCTGACAATGCGGTCGCTACCTTTTTCACGTATGAATTCAGCTGGCCGTCAACCCGCGCGTGCTGTTTGGTGTAGCACTCGCGCATATCGACGTTTGACTGTTTTGTTCGGCATGGATCCTGCGCGGGTTTGTTCACCGCGAACGCAGTTTGGTCAACAACGCAGACCACCAGTACCATGGCAAGTCCAAGAGGAAATGTCTTCATCACAAAGGTCTGGTAGCATGCCACCGACAATGATGCAACGGATTTGTGAACGATGATTGGCGGCCGATTTTTCATCACAGGAACGGATACGGGAATCGGGAAAACAGTTACGTCGGCGCTGCTGTGCGCGGCGCTCGACGCGTTCTACTGGAAACCGATTCAAACAGGCTCGCGCGAAGGAACGGACCGCGCAACCGTCATGCGGATTGCAGGTTTGGCGCGCGAACGGACGATTCCCGAGGCGTATTGTTTCGCTCCGCCGGTTTCACCGCACCTGGCTGCGCGACTCGCTGGAAAGCGCATCGATCTGCGCCGGATCAAAATGCCCAAGCTGCCGGCCCGCGAAAATCTGATTGCTGAAGGCGCTGGCGGCGTGCTGGTTCCTGTGAACGAGAAAGAACTAATGAAAGATTTGATGCGGCGGCTGCGGTTGCCGGTGTTGCTGGTAGCGCGCAACTCCCTGGGTACGATCAACCACACACTGCTTTCGATTGCGGCGCTGCGTGGGGCGCGGCTTCAGCTTCGTGGAGTCGTAATGGTGGGGGCGCTCAATAAGGAGAACCTCAACGCAATCGAGCGCTACGGCAACGCGCAGGTGATTGGGACCATTCCTCCGTTGCGGAAATTGAATCGCGCGATGCTGGTTGCGACATTTCGAAAGCACTTCGACATGCGAGTGTTTGCCGGATGAACGCGCCGCTGCAAATTTGGCACCCGTTCACGCAGGAGGCGCTGGAACCGCCGCCCATTCGGATTGCGAGGGCTGAGGGCGCTTACCTTTTTACAGAGGATGGGCGGCGGCTGATCGACGGGATTTCGTCCTGGTGGACGAATATTCACGGGCATTGCCATCCGCGAATCATGCGCGCGATTGCCGACCAGACGCGCAAGCTCGACCACGTCCTGCTGGCGGGATTTTCGCACGAGCCGGCGGAGGAGCTGTCGCGGCGGCTTCGCAAATTTCTGCCGCCATCGCTGACGCACATCTTCTTTTCGGATGACGGTTCGACAGCGGTCGAGGTGGCCCTGAAGATGGCGGTGCAGTATTGGCAAAACGTCGGACGCGCGGAGAAAACGGGCATCGTCGCACTGGAGCGCGCGTATCACGGAGATACGGTTGGGGCAATGTCGGTCGGCGACGATTCGGATTTCACCGATCACTTCCAGCCGATGCGGTTCCCAGTGCATCGCGTGCACGCCGCGTACTGCTACAGGTGTCCGGTCGGCAAGAGTCGCGCCACATGCGACATCGACTGCGTCGAGCAACTGGGCGCGTTGCTCGAACGCGAAAACCGCACGATCGCAGCGGTGATCGTCGAGCCTCTGCTGCAGGGCGCCGGCGGGATGATCGTGCATCCGGTGGAATTCCTGCAACGCGTCCGGCGGCTTTGCAGCGAACACGACGTGCTGCTGATCGCAGATGAAGTGCTGACAGGCTTTGGGCGGTGCGGAAAAATGTTTGCGTGCGAGCTCGCGGGAGTCGAGCCCGATATGATGTGCCTGTCCAAGGGAATCACGGGCGGCGCGCTGGCGATGGGAGCGACCGCGTGCACCAGCGCGATTCACGATGCATTCCTCAGCACGGACGCGGCGCGCACGTTTTTTCACGGGCACTCCTACACGGGGAATCCGATTGCGTGCGCTGCTGCGGTGGCGAGCCTCGAAGTGTTCGAAACGGAGCCGGTGTTCGAGAGCATTGCTGGGATCGCGCGCATTCACGCTTACCGACTCGCCCAGATCAAGGATCACCCGGCTGTTGGCGAGGTGCGGAGCATCGGAACGGTTGCGGCGGTCGAATTGAAAGCGGACGATGCGGGCTACATGTCGCAGGTGAAACCAAAACTGTATGAGTTCTTCCTGAATTCGGGGATTCTGCTTCGGCCGCTGGGGAATGTGGTTTATGTGTTGCCGCCGTATGTGATCTCGTCGGACGACCTGAATTACATTCACGACAAAATTCGCGAGTCGCTCGATTCGGGGCCACGCTAGGATTTGTGCATTCCGCAGAACGGGTGGATGCAGAGGCGCTATGGCAAGGGTCCGCGTAACCGCGGCAGGTGAAGAAATGAAGGCGCGTGCTTCGCGCAACGATCTGCTCACGATGGTGTGGCAATGAAGGGCGACGACGCCGAATTGGCGACCCCCGATGGCTGGCCCTCGGCCAGCATGGCTGGCGAGCCACCCAACGATGATCGCATCGCCAAAGCCTTGCGCGGGTTTGGGCCGCTAGGACTGCTCGCCATCCTCGTCATCGTCGTCGTGCCCACTCCGGCGCTCAAGTCGATCTTGGTGCTGGTCTGGGCGTGGCGGTCTCACACGCCTTGGCGCGAGATCGGTTATGTTCGACCGCGCAGTTGGGTCCGCACCCTGATGGTCGGCCTTGCGTTCGGTGGGGCGTTCAAGCTCCTCATGAAAGCGATTGTGATGCCGCTACTCGGCACCGCGCCAATCAACGGTGCATACCACTTCCTCGCGGGAAACGCTGCTGCACTCCCCGCCATGTTCTTCGCCGTGACCATTGGTGCGGGCTTCGGCGAAGAGACGTTCTTCCGCGGATACCTATTCGAGCGTCTCGGAAAGCTCTTCGGATCGAGCGCGGGCGCGAAGACGCTCATCATTGTCCTCACCTCCATTCTCTTCGCGCTCGCGCACCTTCGCGAACAGGGGCTTGCTGGCGCCGAGCAGGCGCTCATCACCGGACTCGTCTTCGGAACGATCTTCGCCGTCAGGTGCCGGATCTTCGTGGTGATGTGCGCGCACGCCGCCTTCGATCTATTCGCGGTCGCCCTCATCTATTGGAATCTCGAACCCACAGTTGCACATCTCATCTTTAAATAGCCGCGCCGACGCCTCCGAATGGTCGACTGCATTGGAAGGTATGCCAAAAAGCACCCACTAAGCCCGTTTTAGTCCACATAAATAGGTCAAATTACTTGACCTACTTGGTGTCCTGTTTTTATCGTTCTTGGGGGCGCCTATAGCGGTCCTTGCCGGCTGCTCAAAACGGCTCAATCGGACGTTTGGACCGACTTGTGCCGCAATTCCCACGATGAAACGATGAGCCCCTGGATTTCGTGGAAGAAGATTTTTGAACCCTGCCGAGTGTCCCACCAATCATCCGGGTTGAAATCAGAGTCTTTAGCTGCGACAACGTAAAGCTCGGTCCCGCGTGGCAGAACGCGGGAGCAAATGTAATCCGCGCGACGTGTGTGGTAGTTCGACGTGACCAGCAGGATGTGCTTCCATCCGCGCTGCGTCAGAAACTTGCCAATGACCGTGCATTCCTCTTGGGTGTTGCGTGCGTGGTGCTGGAGATCAATGATCGCGCTTGCCGGCACGCCGTCGGCAATCAGATCGCGCCGTTCGAGCTGGCTAACACTCATATACGGACGGAGATAGCGTCCGCTGGCAATCACGCGCGGCGCCCAGCCGCCCTTAATCAGCTCGGCAGCTCGTGCTGCGCGATCGCCGCTGTAGTTGTCGTCGCCCAGCATGACGATCGCATCGGAGGCGCGCGGCGAGTCGTCTACGATCACGGCGTGCCCCGCCAGGCGCATCAGCGGGTGTCGCACCAGATACAGCGCAAACAACAGCACTACGAAAGAGCATAGCAGCAGAAATTTGAAGATGATTCCGCCGCGTTCCCCACCCCACCTCCTGCTTCGGACGGATTCTTCGCTTCGGCCTCCGCAGCGGGAAGGCTCAGCACGAATGCGCGAGTGGGACGGGACGAGGCTCATTTTTCCGGGTCGATCTGCCGCAGCCGTTCCGCCGCGTCTTCGGGCAACAGCCCGTTCGAGTAAATCTCCTTAATGCTGTACGACTTGCTGCGCTGCTGCAGGATGGGAAGAATTTCGATGTGCCAGTGATAGTCCCCGGCGATGGTTTGCCAGTATTCGCTGAGCTCGCCCTTTGTTTGCAGCGTGTTCGGAGCGGTGTGCAAAACCATGTGGTAAGTCGAAGTCACGCGCATTATCCGGCGCAATGTCCGGCGCAGGAGGCTCGCTAATTGACGGCGGTTCTCGCCGGGGGTGGGCGCTTCGAACTGATGATTGTGAGTGCGCGGCATCAGCCATGTTTCGAACGGCACCCGCGCTGCGTAAGGAGCGAACGCGTAGTAGTCGCCTACATTGTCGACGATGCGTTTTCCCTGCCGAATTTCCTGCCGCAGGATGTCGCAGAAAACACATCGTTCGCGCTCGCGATACCACAGCCGCGCGGACCGTAGTTCGTACAGCACGCGCCGTGGCACGAACGTGGTTGCGGTCAACTGCGAATGAGCATGCGTCCATTCTTCACCGGCCTGCTCGCCGCGATTCTTGAAAATTGTGACGTATTTGAATCGTGCGTCTTGCTTCAGGTCGATGATCCGCTGAGCGTACGCTTCCAAAATCAGCTCGATTTCCTCGTCGGCCATGTCCGAGAGAGAGCGCCGATGATCGCGTGCCTCAACGATGATTTCGTGGGCGCCCGTTGGGGCCATCCGGTCGTAAATTCCCTCCGCGACGCGCGATTGTTCGGCTTCGATCTGGTACAACGGATGAAAGTGCGGAAAAACGCGCACGCGCCAGGGTTGCTGCCGAGGCAGTGACAATAATTCTTGCACCTGAATCCGGCTTTCCGGGCAGAGCGGGCACGGACTCTGCGGCAACTGGTCGGTTTCCGCATAGCCCGCGACCACCCAACTGCGCGTGATCGGATCCTTGCGAAGTTCCATCCGTCTCCTTCGTGGACATCCTGAAGTCAAAAAAGGAAAGCTATATTAACCGAAGTCACCGCTCAGTGGCAGTTACACAAGGTGCAAGGCGAGGCCCCCGAGCGAACCCCGGGTGTTTACAATTATTCTTGTCTTCAACGGCGTTTGGAGTTACACACTACGGACAGCGCTTTACCTCGTTGTTCCCGGAGGGCTGAATGCCCGGAATCCCAGTCGCCGTAAATCCGCTGTCTTTGCGCAGTTTCGTTCACGAAGAAGCTACCGTTATCCGTTGCTCGGGCGAGCTAAACTTCTCCACGTCTGCCCTGCTGAAAACCTGCGTGAAAGGGGCTCTCCCCGAGACCAGACAAGTGATCCTCGACTTAGCGCATTTGGAGCGGATCGACAGCTCCGGGCTGGGAACGGTCGTCGGTCTTTACATTTCCGCGAAACACGCGGGTCGCAGCCTGGAAATTATCAATCTGACGCCGCGTGTCCGGGAACTATTCGGCCTGACGAGCCTGCTTGGCGTCTTCGAGAAGTGCGGCCAATGCGGCACGCGCATGCCGTAGCCGCCATCCCGTTTATCGGTCAGCACTTACAATTCGCGAATCGAACGGCCAGGTGTCCCTCCGCCGTCCAGTACTACAGCACTTACCTGAGATCGCTGTGGAAAAAATTGTATTGTGAGTGCAATTTTTTCCTAATTTCGGGGGTTGACATTCAGGTTTTTCATGTAGAATCGAACGCGATTTCCGGTATACGCGGCTGCTCTTCGCTCCAGTTCGGTCATTTTTGACCCTCGCACCATCGCTCGTTGCCTCCGGAAATCAAAACAACACTGGAGACGATTGCGCAATCGTGTTCTGGCAAGACGCCTTAACTCCCAATCCTGCAAAGCTCTCCCGGCGGACAATCCTGAAGGGGATCGCCGGGCTTAGCGTCCTTGGATCTCTCGGCACGATAGGGACGCTGGCCGCAACGGGGGGGCGCGAGGAGTTATCAGAGGACAACCCCTTTCCTATTGGGCCACCACTAACCGATCGCGACGACAATCTTCTCGAAGAGATCGAACGCGCCAATTTCCTCTATTTTTGGGAGCAGACCAACCCGGCTACCGGCCTGACGCGCGACCGCTATAACGTTCGGAAGTGGGAAGGGACGGACCTTTGCAGCATCGCGGCGACCGGTTTTGGCCTGACGGCGCTGTGCATCGGCGCAAAGCGCGGTTATATATCTCACGAGCAGGCCAGCGAACGCGCGCTGTCCGCCATGCGGTTTTTGTATCACAAGCTGCCCAACCAACGCGGCTTCTTCTACCACTGGGCCGACTTCAACAGCGGCCGGCGCGTGGCGCATTCTGAGGTATCGTCGATCGATACGGCGATCCTGCTTTGCGGCGTGCTGACCTGCCGGGCGTACTTCCCTCACGGCGAGATCAACGAGCTCGCGACGCGGATCTTCAATCGCGTCGACTGGCGGTGGCTGTCTGAGGATACGCTCCTGCTCCCTATGGGCTGGACCCCTGAGAAGGGGTTCATGCATTACCGGTGGGACAACTATTGCGAGCTGATGATGATGTACTTGCTTGGACTCGGATCTTCCACGCACCCATTACCCACCGCGACTTGGGAGGCGTGGAAGCGCTCGATGTTCAACTACGAAGGCATCGAATACATCGGCTCGATGGCACCGCTTTTCGCGCATCAGTACTCGCAGGCGTGGTTCGATTTCCGGGGTAAGCGCGATCAGTACGCCGATTACTACGAAAATTCGATCCTCGCGACAGAGGCGCATCGGCGCTTCTGTCTAAATCTGTCGAAGCAATTTCCTGACTATACCGATGATCTGTGGGGAATTTCCGCTTCGGATTCGCGGAAGAGCTATACGGTTTGGGGAGGACCGCCGCGATCCGGGCCAATCGACGGCACCGTGGTGCCCTGTGCCGCGGCCGGCTCTCTGCCCTTTCTGCCCGACCAAGTGATACGTGTTTTGCGCACGATCAAGAGCCAGTACGGCGCGGGAACCTGGTGCCGTTATGGGTTCGTCGACGCTTTCGATCCACTGACGAATTGGTACGACAGCGACGTGGTCGGGATCGATACAGGGATTACGATGCTTATGGCAGAAAACGCCCGGACAGGCTGGGTGTGGGACACCTTCATGAAAAATCCGGAGGCAGAGCGCGGAATGGAACGCGCCGGATTCAAGTCATACGCTCCCGCGCCGTATCCCATCATCCGGCCGCAGGAAGTCTTTCACGCGTCGACGCGGCGCAGTTCTCCGAAGCGGCTGTCAGCGGTCCTGAACGCCGAAGCAGATTCTTACGTTCAAGCCCGCGAAGCCCAACACTGAACGCAGCAGTCCGCCTTGCTAAGCCTGTGAAATGTTGCTCCGACGCTTACGCACGCGGTCACCTGATTCCAGTCCCTTGCAGACAGCGTAAGCTCGTTCGTTAGGCGAAATTCTTCGACCAAACCGGCTCAGGTACACCTTTTTCCGCCAACTATTTTCCTACGGCTAAATTTGTACCCACACCTGAGCTGATGCCGTAACTCTTCTTTGGATAAGACAACAAGCTGCCCACGAATGCGTCGATTTTCGGGCGCCCGATTGCCCGCCCGGGAGCGGAGGTGTCCGTGAAATTCGTATGGATGTCCATCGCACTTCTCATCTTCGCGCTCGCGGGGACGGTGCCAGCACGAGCCGACTCCGTTGAGTACCAAGTCACGATCTACGCCTATTGGGAGCAGAATGCGTTCCGGTACCCCTTTGGCCCGAACGGTACCAACGTTGTCGATCAATTTTATGCAACCTACGACATGTACTCGAACGGGGCGGTTGTCCCTGGAACGATGAACTTTAACATCGTTGATAGGGGTGGTCCGCTCGGAGGGGCAACGCCCTTCACCTACGTGTGGTTCCGTCGTTTTGCGACTCCGGCACGGGCCTAAGCCCAGTGGGCGAAGGGTGCAACATCCCTGCTAATTTTTCTCAGAACAATGGTGCCTATCGCGGAGGTAATACCGCGTGGTACGACTCAGACGGATTGCTAATCGAGGCGGGAGCCACGCCGGGGCAGACGGGGACCACAACGGGACCGGTCGCAATAATCGACTGCGTCTTCCAAGCATGTGGAACACTTCCTCACTGCTACGACATAGGCTGCACTGCGGGAGGAAACAATCCGTCCTCGGGTGGATACATAACCGAGACATTGTTGCCACCAACTCACACGCCTGAGCCTTCTGCGCTTCTACTCATCTGCTGTGGCGCGCTTTTTGTCGTACTCCGGCGGTCATACTTGACGCGCAAACAGCCCAGGGCTCGCGCATTAGCTTATGGCGGTATTCGCACGTAACTTACGACCAGCACAGCCCGCATCCGCGTGAAGCGCTCGCGAACCCAGCCCTCACGGCGTCGATGACGCAATCATCTCGATCCGCAGCGTCCCAAAAGGCATGTCAGCCTGCATACGAACTGGCGTCCGCGCAGAATTCTCGGCCAGCCAAACCGTGAAGTGTACGCCTGAAACAGGCCTGTCCTGCTCAGATACCTGAATCCCGATACGCGTGGCGGAAAATTTTCCGGCCGACACTTCCACCCCCTCGCCCGAGGCTTCCTTCGTCGCCCGTATTTCGTAAAAGTGGCTTCCGTCGTAAACGCGGGCGCTCGCCTCATTCTCGCGTTGCCAATCGACTCCGCGCAGTTCGTAGAAAGCGCCCAGCGGATCGCGTGTTCCCGGCGTCACGACGATCCCTGGTCCCGGCGCGCGCGGCGTTTGCCCTTCAGCAACGAACTGAAAAGTCTGGTCCGACTTGCGCCCCAGTTCGTTCAGATACGTCTGATAGATGCGGCTCTCGAACGTCGTTTCGTCCGTATAAGAATCGATTTCGTCGTCGATGGGGAAAAGTGTGCGGACAGAGCCCATGCTGTGTGCGATCGCCCGGAAATGCCACGTCTGCCAGCCGTACAGGTCGCGTCGCTCCGGAATACTGAGCTCCACCGACGCGGCTGCCGAGAACGATGACCAGGAAACGTTGTAGTTCAGCTTTTCCCCGACGCGAAATGGCATCGCCTCTTCTTTTGCCCGCGCGTTCGCGGCTGCTCTTGGCGGTGCCTGCGCCGGCGTTCGCCTCTGCCGCGCCGCGGCAGACGTTTCGCGCAGACCGGGCAACGACAACGCGCCGAGCCCGAGCAGGAGCGCGGTACCAGCAACTATTCTCCCGTTTGAACGGCTCCGTTTTCGAATCATGCCTGCACTTTGATGCTGATCATTGCCATTCGGATAGTGGAACACAGCGACTGTCTTACGGCGCGGATTCCCAACTGACGAGAAGGCAAGATTTTGTTAGTGAGTGCCGTTCAAGTGGAACGGAAGATCGGCGAGCGAGTCGACGAACAGGTCCGGCGGATTCGCCTTTAAGCCGTCCGCGCCCAAACCATACGTGACGCCACAGGACCAAATTCCCGCGTTTCGCGCCGTGCGCACATCCACTTCGGAGTCGCCAACCATCATCGCGGCCTCGGCGGGCAAATCCAGGTCTCGCAGCAGCACGCGCACGCCGATTGGATCGGGCTTTTTCCTCTCGAAACTGTTCCCGCCGTAAACGTAGCGGAAATATCGACCCAGCTCCAATCCATCGATGATCGCTTTGCTGAATTTGACCGGCTTGTTCGTCAGGACGGCCATCGAACGGCCGCCTAGCAGCGCGAGCCCTTCACGCACGCCGGGATATGTCACCGTGTTGTCCAACATGTGCGTGCGGTAATACGACAAAAAATACGAAAGCGCCCGCTCGACCTGCGCGTCGCTGATTTCTCCTGCCGCGGCGCCTTCGTTCAGCGAGCGCCGCACCAGCACGGGCGCTCCATTTCCCACGAAGCTGTAGATTTTGTCGTGAGGCAACGGCGAGCGCCCCACATATTCGAGCATCGCGTTTACCGAAAGGGCCAAATCGAGTTTCGAATCGATCAGCGTTCCGTCCAGATCGAAAATCAGGACGCGCACGTTCGTAAATCGGTTGTGATTGTCAGCCATTTCGAGTGCCAGCACGGTCTGGCATGAGAACGTCGCACGACCAGCCCGATATCGTGGTACTGTCCCGCAACTATTCTATTCATCGCCCGCCGCTCTGTCACGGGCGACAGGACGAAACAGGGAAACGTTTTCGACTACTCGCTTGTTTTTGTGCGCTTCTTCCTTGCTTATTTGCTTCCAGCTTCCCTGCTTCCTTGCGCGACCTGTTTTTCGCTACACTACGCGCCATTATGAAAATTATCGCGTCTCTATTCCTGGCCTTGGCTTTTTCAGCAGCAGCATTCGCCCAAAATCCCAAAAGCCTCTTTTACATGACGCGCGATCCAAACTCCGTGCGATCGTTTCTCGCGCATGCGGACAGGATCGATATCCTCGTCCCGGCTTGGTATGCGGTTGACGCTACCGGCCTCGTCTCTGGCGGCCCCAATCCCCTCGTCATGCAGACGGCGCGCCAGCATCACGTGCCCGTTATGCCCATCGTCGCCGGAGCGAATTTCGTCCAGGCCGACGTCCACAAGCTGTTGGCGGACCGTGCAGCCGAGTTAGCCATGATTGCGCAGCTGATTGCCGCTTGCAAAGAAAATGGCTACACCGGCTTTCAGTTCGACTTCGAGAATGTGAATTGGACGGACCAACAAGTGTTTTCGCAGATGATCGGCATAGCGGCTCAGAACTTCCATAACGAGAAGCTGCAGGTCAGCGTCGCCACCGTGCCGAACGCTCCCGGCCATGCCGGCGAAACCGGGTTCGATGCCTGGCTCTATGAAAACTGGCAAGGTGCCTACGACCTTAAGACCCTCGCCCAATCCGTCGATTTCATTTGCCTGATGACATACGACGAGGATACTCGCTGGACGCCGCCTGGACCCGTCGCAGGTTGGGGCTGGACTGTCGAGAACGTCGATTACGCGCTGAAATTTGTCCCGAAAGACAAACTCTATTTGGGGATTCCGCTCTACGGCTATCACTGGTTTGCGGGTGCGCCGCTCAAACCCACTCCCGCACATCCGGTCGAACAACCCAATCCCTCCGCGCAATACATCTCAACTCCCGACGCGCTCGATTTGGCCCGCGCGTACGGAGGCCATATCGAATGGGATCCTGTTGACCGCAGTCCGTGGTTCTATTTCTATCGTGACAACATACGCGAGTGGATTTTCTACACCGACGCGCGGGCTTTCCGCGAACGCTACGACTTAACGAAGCAGCGCGGCTTGGCGGGATTTTGCTCCTGGGTCCTGGGCACCGAAGATCCGGGCATCTGGTCCATTCTGCCCTCGCACGCCCAATGACGCGGCTTTCGTGCCAGAGGTGAAAACGGGCGGCGCAAGCAGCGCCTCTACAGCGCTACGTGCCACTGGGCGTCTTACGCCCGTCGCGAAACGTTGCGGATTTCTTTGCGGTAATCGGGTGCTACGATCTCGACGGTTCGGCACATCTCATACAGCCGCGACCGAATGCGAACTCCCACGCGATCCGACAGCGTGTCTTGTTCCGCCGCGCGAGACGTTTCGCCGGACGGGAACACCACCCGAGCTGACGGTTGCTCCCGCATGCGATCCGTGAGTTCCTTATCCAGATAATTCGTGGTCATGATCGTTGCGCGTTTTTCGTTGTACCGCGAGTTCAGGATATGGCCGACGGTCTCTCGCACCCAATCGGACGATTTGCCTGCGCCAATGTCGTCCAGGAGCACGACATCTGCCTTGAGTACAGGCTCCAGCACACTCATTTCGGTCGACTGACTCTCGGGGTTATAGCTGTCCTGAATTTGTTTCAGCAGCTCACGATAATCGTAAAAAATGGCGGAGTGGCCGCGCGAGACAATCTGCTTCAGTGCAGCGACCGCGAGATGCGTCTTGCCCACTCCACATGGACCCATTAGAAGAAGCCCTTGTTCGAAATCCGACTGCGCCGCGGGTGGCATGTATTCCTCCGCGAATTTTTGAATGACTACTTTCGCTTGCGCGAGGCTCCGGTTCCATTTTTCCAGCTGCTCGCGCGGAACGTGTTCGTGCTCGTTGTCTGACTCGAAATTTTCGAAATCACAATGTCGATAGCGTTCCGGTATCCGCGCACGCATGAAGACTCGCTCTGTGCGATCGGTCGCCGTACAGTCACACGGCACAGCCCACACGGTTTTCGCCGCCGCTGCTGCGGAGGCGCCGGTCGTCGTCGATTCAGGGGACGAGACCGCCTGCGCCCCCGCCGTCGTTCGCTCGACTACCTTCCACCCGCTTCCGCCGCAAATAGGACAATCCGCTCTGGCCATGGCGCAACAATAACCGGTGCGCGCGCCAAACCGCAAGCACACGCCCGCTGTGGATGTTCAATCTATCTCTGGAAACTTCGTAAGTAGGAGTTAAAGGGCAGAACCGGCGCTATGCGGCAGATCTAGAAAGCTCGGCCGTCACTTCTCGACACGGATCGCGTGGCGAGGGACGGCGCGCACGATAGCGGTGCGCGAGGGCCTGCGACTTTCCGCGTTCAGGTCGCGCGCGATTTCGTTGCGCACGAATTTAATAAACTCGTCCATCTGCTCCTGCATTTCGGACATTTTGTCGCGCATGTTCAGGATGATTTCGATGCCGGCGAGGTTCACGCCAAGTTCGCGCGTCAGATTGAGGATCACTTCCAGCCGCTCGAGATCAGCGTCGGTATATAGACGCGTGTTGCCCTGGGAGCGCGAAGGTTTCAGCAGACCAACGCGCTCATACAATCGCAGCGTCTGCGGATGCAGCTTGTACAGTTCCGCGACAGCGCTGATCATGTATCCCGCTCTCGCTCTTTTTTTCGCGCGAGCCATCGTTCTCTTCGTTTAAAACCTGCTCAATTCAAAGTCTCGTCTATATCAGACCACAGCTTTGACGAAAATGTCGCGCCGAGGATCTTCCTGATCGGCCTTCGCCAGATCGCGCAACAATTGCCGGATCTTTTCGTCCTCGGGCTTCGGCACTACGACTTGCACTTCGATAATCTGGTCGCCGCGTTTTCCCGGATGTCCCGCTGATGGCGCCCCTTTTTCGCGCAATCTTAACTTCTTGCCGGAACTGGTTCCTGGTGGAATGCGCACCTGCGCGCGTCCGTCAATCGTTGGCACTTCGATTTTGGAGCCGAGCGAGGCCTCGCTCACCGTCACTGGAACGACGGTATACAAATCGTCGCCACGGCGCTCGAAGAACGGATGCGGCTGGACGTTGGTAATAATGTACAGGTCCCCCGGAGGGCCGCCGTGCGTCCCCGCATTCCCTCGCCCCGCCACGCGCACGCGCGATCCTGTCTTCGCTCCCGG
>DASUJR010000361.1:0-7026 GCA_036279175.1 Candidatus Acidiferrales bacterium
AACCGGCGTTCTTGCCTCTGTTTTCAGCTACCCGTGTTCTGCGCGTGGGTATCCGGCTGGCTCTTCGGCACGCTCAGATAGCCGCTGATCGTGTTCTTCGAGACATGGTTGACCACGAACTCGAGCGGCGCGTGATTGTAATTGCTGGTGAAGAAGTAAATCGGTTCGTTCACCGAGCGATTCTTTTTGTCGTACCGCGAATCATCAACGTAGAGAGATACGGTGTAGATGTTCCTCTTCGTGTTCACGTTTCGAAGAATGACCATCATGTCGCCGACCTTCTCGCGCTGATTTTTGCGATTGATGCTGAATTCATAGTAATCGCGCTGACCGAGACGGCGAAGCTCCTCGATCTCGCCATGGTTCTTCGCGATGAGCGTGCCAAATTCACCGCGGGCCATGTTGAGGCTGTTCTTTGTGGTCTCGAGGTCGGTCTTCACGCCGCCCACATCGGTGCCGAGCTTGTTGAGATCGTCGACAGTCGCCTTGGTCGCGAGCTGCCCGTTCAAACTGTTTTGCAGGTCAGCAAGCTGCTTGGCGTCCTGACTCTTGATGACCGCCGCCTGCCGGCGCGCACGAGTGAGCTCCGATTCAGTCAGCTTCATCTTGTCGGTCACGACGCTCAGCTCGCCCTGCAGCTGGGCGTTCGTGTCTTCGTCCTTCTGAATGCGCTGAACGAGAGCGCTTTCCTGTTCGCCAAACTGCTGGGTCTGCTTGTTCAAACTCTGCTCAAGGGCCTTCGAGCGATTCGATGCGGTCCACCCTGCTCCGAGGGCTACCAAGGAAACAACTGCGAGCGCGACCACGACAATCGCGATCCACCGCGGCGCCGCCGCTTCCTGTCCGAACATTTCCTGCTTTTCGTCACTCATCTCCGTCCTCCTGGATCCCTTGCGGTTGCCCTAAATAGCACGCGCAGCGCCAAAATGATGCTGGGGCTGGGACGCATGCCAAGCTACAGGGAATAGGATACTTACCGTAAAATGCGAGGGTTAATTGCAAGGGGGATTGCACGGGCGCTACTCTGCAATTTTTACCCTACTACCATGTTTTCTGCGCATGCGAAATGAAGAGCTTTGAAGGTCGAGCGACGACCACTGCGAGTAGTTCTAGTACCTACTCTCATCATCAGTACCCGATCCGCTAACGAGTAACCGTCATGCTGCGTAGAGCGGCGATGCGATCAGCCAGAGGTGGGTGCGTGCTGAACAAGCGCGAGAACATCTGACCGCCCGAGAGGGGCGTCACGATGCAGAGCGCAGAGGTGGACGGCGAAATGTTCATGGGGATGCGTTTGTTGTATGCGCCCAGCTTTTCGAGCGCGCTGATCAGGCCATAGGGATGGCCGACCATCTTCGCTCCGGAAGCGTCGGCCTGGTATTCCCGCTGGCGAGAGATGCCAAGCTGCAGGAGCAGTGCGGCAAAAGGGGCGACAATCAGCATCAACAAGGCAACGAGCCCGCCGCCTTCGTCGCGATCGCCGCCGCCTCCAAAACCGCCAAAAATCATGCCCCAGCGTCCCATCTCGGCAACCCAAGTGACGGCACCGGCTATCGTTGCTGCGATCGAGGAAGTAAGGATGTCGTAATTTCGCACGTGCGAAAGCTCGTGGGCTATAACGCCCTCGAGTTCGTCGTCGTTCATAAGCTCCATCAAACCTTCGGTAACGGCTACAGAGGCGTGATGGGGATTGCGGCCGGTGGCGAACGCGTTGGGAGCAGGTTGGGGAATCAGGTAAAGCTTCGGCATGGGGAGATTCGCCTTGGCTGCCAGCCGCTCCATGACAGCATACAGACGTGGCGCTTGTTCCCGACTGATGGGCTTGGCGCCGGCGGATGCCAGGGCGATCTTGTCGGAAAAGAAGTAAGCAATGCCATTCATCAGAATGGCGATCACCAGAGCGATCGTCATGCCGCCGCGGCCGCCGAAGACCTGACCGATGAACAACAGCAACAGGGTCATTGCCGTCAGCAAGAATGCCGTTTTAAAGGTTTTCATGTCTGTTACCTCTTAACCGATTCCGGCATGGAATTGGTCATTCGCGAGACAGCCGACGTGCTCGCATTCCGGGCCGCCACTCGATGCGCCAAACAGGCATCAGTGAACCGCGCCTTTCACAGCTTCAGCACCGAACTTCATCTGATCGCCGTTCGGGTCGGCATCGATCAGGACGGTTTCGCCCGACCGCACCTGCCCATCCAGAATACGCAGCGCGAGCGGGTCTTGTATCAGGCGCTGGATCGCGCGCTTCATGGGACGTGCGCCATACGCGGGATCGTAGCCTTCGCGCATCAGCAACGACTTAGCTGCAGGAGTGAGCTCGATATTGATCTTACGCTCCACCAGCCGCTTTTTCACGTCGGCGAGCTGCAATTCGATGATGCGTTCGATCTGCGGTTTCCCGAGCGGACTGAACATCACGATATCGTCGATGCGGTTCAGGAACTCGGGCCGGAAAAGCTCGCGCAAAGCCGCCATGGCTTGCTCGCGCGCCTGCTTTGGGTCTTTCGTCGCCAGCTCAAAGATTGCCGTCGAACCGACGTTCGACGTCATGACTATTACTGCGTTCCGGAAATCCACGGCGCGGCCTTTGCCGTCGGTCAGGCGGCCGTCGTCAAGAATCTGCAAGAGAATGTTGAAGACGTCCGGGTGAGCCTTCTCGATTTCGTCGAGGAGCACGACCGAATACGGGCGCCGGCGAACCTGCTCGGTGAGCTGGCCGCCTTCTTCATAGCCCACATATCCCGGCGGCGCGCCAATCATGCGCGCTACGGAATGCTTCTCCATGTATTCGGACATGTCGAGGCGGATCATGGCATGCTCGTCATCGAAGAGAAATTCGGCAAGCGCACGCGCCAATTCCGTTTTGCCGACACCCGTTGGGCCCAAGAACAGGAACGAACCGATCGGCCGGCGCGGATCGCTCAGTCCGGAACGGCTGCGGCGAATTGCGTTTGCCACAGTGGTGACCGCGACATCCTGGCCAATAACACGCTGGCGCAGGCGGTCCTCCATGTGCACGAGCTTCTCGATTTCGCCTTCGAGGAGGCGGCCGACAGGAATGCCCGTCCACTTGCTGATGATCTTGGCGATTTCTTCCTCGCCGACCTCTTCCTTCAGCATCGGACGCTCTTTCTGCAAATCGGCGAGGCGCTCCTGCGCGTCTTTCAATTCTTTTTCCGCGGCGGTCAGTTTGCCGTAGCGGATTTCGGCGACTTTCGATAGCTCGCCCGATCGTTCGTAGCGTTGCTCCGCCGTCTTCAGGCGGTCGATTTCTTCTTTCAACTTGCGGATTCGGCCGATGGCGTCCTTCTCCGATTGCCAGCGTGCCTTAAGCGCGTTCGACTGCTCCCGAAGGCCACTGAGTTCTTTTTCGATTTGACCGATCCGCGAGCCCGAGTGGTCATCCGTTTCCTTGCTGAGAGCCGTGCGCTCGATTTCAAGCTGCAGGATGCGCCTCTCGATTGTGTCGATTTCACTGGGCAGGGAATCGATTTCCATGCGCAACCCGGCAGCAGCTTCGTCAATCAAGTCGATTGCTTTGTCGGGCAGAAACCGATCCGTGATGTAGCGCTGGGAAAGCATCGCGGCGGCAATGATCGCCGCGTCTTTGATGCGCACACCATGGTGCACCTCGTAGCGGTCCTTCAGCCCACGCAGGATGGCGATCGTGTCCTCCACCGACGGTTCACCCACGTAAACGGGCTGGAAACGGCGCTCGAGCGCAGGATCCTTCTCGATATATTTGCGGTATTCGTTGAGCGTGGTGGCGCCGATCGCGCGGAGTTCGCCACGCGCAAGCGCGGGCTTGAGCATGTTCGAGGCGTCCATCGAGCCTTCAGCCGCGCCGGCGCCGACCAGGGTGTGGAGTTCGTCGATGAACAGGATCACCTGGCCGTCCGACTCGGCGATTTCCTTCAGGACGGCTTTCAACCGGTCTTCGAACTCGCCCCGGTACTTCGCACCGGCAACCAGCGCCGCCAAGTCGAGTGAGGCAATCCGCTTCGGCTTGAGCACCTCCGGAACGTCGCCGGAGACAATACGCTGCGCCAGTCCTTCGACGATGGCGGTCTTGCCGACGCCAGGCTCACCAATCAGTACGGGATTGTTCTTCGTGCGTCGCGCGAGAATTTGCATCACGCGGCGGATTTCATCGTCGCGTCCGATTACGGGATCGAGCTTGCCGCGTCGCGCCAGTTCGGTGAGATCACGAGTGTACTGTTCCAGCGACCGGTACGTTGCCTCCGGATTCTGCGATGTGACGCGATGGCTGCCTCGAATCGCGGTCATTGCTTGAAGGATTGCGTCATGGCTTGCCCCAGAGCGCACCAGCAGCTGCGCAGCCGGGTCACGCTCGGCGGCCGAAAGGGCGAGCAGAATATGCTCGGTCGAGACGTACTCGTCCTTCAGCCGCTCGGCTTCGCTGAATGCCTTTTCGAGGACGTCGTTTGCCGCGCGACTCAGGAACTGCTCGCCTCCGCCCGACACCTTTGGCAGGCGCTCGACCAGCTTCTCGGCTTCCGCGGCCAGAGTTGTCGGCGAAACGCCCAGCTTGTCGAGGAGTGGCGGAACGACGCCGTCTTGCTGTGCCACGAGCGCCCACAAAAGATGGGCGGGCTCGACCTGTTGCTGGCCCGACCGCGATGTCATTTCCTGCGCGGCCTGCAGCGCTTCCTGCGCTTTTACCGTAAATTTGTCGAATCTCAACATAGGGAAATCTTCTCACTTTCCAACTTCGCGAACAAAGATCAACCAAATAAAGAGGCCGGGCTTCCTACCGGCGGCAGGCATCCCGGCCTTATTTGCGGTTCGTTCTCTTCGGCCTGGCGATTCTTCAGTTGTGGCCGTTGGTGACGTTGACCTTGACCTGCTTCGGCTTTGATTCCGCGCGCTTCGGCAATTGCACTTTGAGCACGCCATCCTTGTAGTTCGCCTGGATAGCCTCGGTGTTGACCGTGTTCGGCAAGCTGAAGCTTCGGCTGAACGTTCCATAGGCTCGTTCGACGCGGAGGAAGTTGTCTTCCTTTACGGTTTGATCGAACTTGCGTTCGCCGCGAATCGTAAGCGTGTTGTTCTCGACGCGGACATCGATATCCTTCTCGGCCAGATCGGGCAGATCCGCTTTGACTACGACGTCGTTCTCCGTCTCATAGATATCGACGGCGGGCGCCCAGGCGGTCAGTGTCGAACTGCTGGAATTGCCCTTGAACGTTGAGTCAAACAAGCGGTTCACCTCGTCCTGCAGAGTAGAAAGTCCGCGGAATGGGTCCCAGCGGGCAATCGAATTCATTGTTAGGTCCTCCCTTGGTTGTACTTAGCTCGAATCTTTGAGCATAAGCACAATCGCATAATATAATATGAGCGTAATAGTGTCAAGTATTTTTGGCACTCTGGCACTGCTGGCATTTGGGCAAGCCTTGTTGTGCTATAAAGCTCTTAGAATCAGTGTCTTAAGATAGTGTGTTTCGGGGACGGTCAGGAGGATCGGATGGTCGCGGGCCTGAGTCCGGCGCTCGATCACTTCGACGGTCCTGCGCGCGTCGTTCGCAGCCTCTGCGATGATCTGGAGGAAGAGGGCCTCAGATATGTGATAGGAGCAAGAACACGTTATGAGAAAGCCGCCGGGCTGGAGCAGCTTCAGGGCGCGCAGGTTGATCTCTTTGTACCCGCGATGAGCGGCGGCGATGCTGTCACGGTTCTTAGCGAATGCGGGCGGATCGAGAATGACAGCTTGAAATCGATGGCCGTCCTCTCCGTGTTGCTTCAGGATATCGAACGTGTTCCCCTCGCGGAAACTCACATTAGCGACCGAGTTGAGCTGCTGGTTGCGTTTGGCGGCCTCGATGGCCGCGGGCGCCATTTCGACGGCCTCAACGTGCTGGCAACGGTCCGCAACCGTCAGGGCGAAGCCGCCCTGATAGCTGAAACAGTCGAGAACTTCACCGGACACGTATTGGCGGGAGGCCGCGTGATTTTCGCGCTGATCCAGAAATGAGCCGGTTTTCTGGCCCTTGGCTAGCGAGATCGCGAACTTGATCCCATTCTCATTGGTGACGATCTCGTCGGGAACGTCGCCATAAAGAATGCCGACGCGCTGGTCAAGGGATTCCAGCAGGCGCACACGCGGATCGTTTCTTTCCAGAATTCCCTTTGGGGAAAACAATTCGACGAGAATTTCGATCAGCAGATCCTTGAGGCGTTCGGCACCCTGGCTGAGAGTCTGGACGACAAGATAGTCGCCGTAACGGTCGATGATGATGGATGAGAGCAGGTCTCCATCGCCATAAACGAGGCGGTAGGAATCGGAATTCTCAACCACTCGCTCGCGAAATTCGGCCGCACGGCGAAGGCGTTCGGTGAAGAAAGCGCGATCGACGGCGACGTCTTCTCGCGTGAGAAGCCGAATCGAGATCTGTGACTTATCGCTGTAGAATGCGCGACCCTGGAAATGTCCGCGCTCGTCGATGATGCGAACTACGGCACCCGGCGGGGCTTCCGCCGAACGGACGTCGCTGCGATACACCCACAGATGCCCAGAGCGCAGGCGCTCCACGCCGCGCGGACTGATCACAACAGACGGTTCTGCCAACGTTCTTGCCTCGTGTTCCCCGCCGATAAACGGGAGCGATTCGCTACAATGACTCCGGCGGCGCCAATGGTGCGGCGAATGCCAAAAGCGGGCGCTTTTCTCTTAGCATAGTCGGGTGATTTGTGCCAATGCAACGGGCCGAGGATAGTGGTTCAGTTTGAATTTTAACTGCTTGTGTGACGATCACGACAATTCAAACTGACCCAGTATGGGCCGCCGCTTGCGGGTTCGCACTTCAGGCAATGAACATAAACGATTTTGATTACGAACTTCCGCCTCAATGCATTGCCCAGCGGCCACTTCCCGAGCGCGATGCTTCGCGAATGCTGTTGGTCGATCGTCGAAGCGGCGAGTGGGAAGATCGCCTCTTCCGTGAGTTCCCCGATCTCCTCAGCGGAGGAGAGCTCGTGGTGCTCAATAATGCTCGCGTGATTCCG
>DASUJR010000362.1:0-5169 GCA_036279175.1 Candidatus Acidiferrales bacterium
GTGCCCGTTCCGCGCATGGAACGAAACGGCGCTCCTCCCGCTCGTAATCGTTTTGTTTTCCCCATCGACTCGAATGTCTCCCGCGTCCCAGGTTCCTTCAACGTCGAGCGTATCCGCGCCCGTCACGGTGTACTGCACGGCGAACGATCGCCCGCACAGCGTCAGGTTCTTGAGCGCATACGTGCGGCCGGGGACCATAAACGCATGCGGAAGGTTCGGGGACAAATAAAGCAGATTTTCATCCGCTGTTTCGCGTACACCCAGAATATTGCGGATGATATGCGCAGGCATCGTCGCTCCCCAACCGTAGCCTTCGCCGCCACGCGCTCCCTCGTGGCCCCACATCTCGCAACTCACACCGGGCCAGCCGACCGGCGAACCATGTTCGCCCGTTCCCGGCGCGATGGTGCGACGATCCATACTGGCGTAAATCCGCTCGGCGATCAGATGGACCGCATCTGCCAGCAGTTCGGATTCGCGAGCCGTCCACAACGATTCGATGTAGGGCAGCATCAGCGAGGGCCACAACATCGGATCTTCTTCGCCCGCTTTTCCGTCGCGGGAGTCTTCGTAGAATTTCCGGAGCGTTGGCATCATCGCGCGCATCCGCTCCTCGCGAACGACACCGCAGAAAATCGGCCCCACCTGCCCGGCGTCGCGCGGCACTGTTGTGATCGGCTTCATCGCGCGGGCATCGAAATCGTTGAACCAGTCGTTCCCATTCCATAACTTTTGCGTCTTGCCCGCGTACGTATCGCGAGTGCGGTTCCACTCGCCTTCATCCTGATTCTTGCCGAGGGCGCGCGCAAATTCCGCCAGGACGGCGCTGGCCTGAGCGGTCGCCGACTGCAGTTCCACCAATCGGATGAATTCCGTCACCTCGCCACCTGTCGGTTCATTGATCTGAAATCGCCGCGACGCATCCATACCGCTTTCCCAACTGCATTTCGCGAAAATGAATCCTTCCTTGTCGCGGCGGTTCACCAGCGTCCAGCGAAGCAAGTCCGCAAGCTTCGGATAGACTGCCGCGAGCCAAACGCGGTCACCCGTGCGCTGATAAATCGACCGTGCGCAGAAAAATGGATAACACCATGAGATTGATGTCCCGCATTCGCTGCCGTCCGCCGCCACCATGTTCGCCACGCCATCTTCGCGCGCGCAGGGCACGTTCGGCGCAATGGCATCGAGGAATTGCCCCTGATAAACGGCCTTCGCGGTTTCCGCATCGGCGTAGCTCAGCGCGAACATGTCGATCGACGTTTCCGCCAGCACGTTGCGGGGCGCCTGAATTTGCATCGCGTCCCACGGATGCTTGTAAATTCCTACCGGCCGCCGAACGATCATGCGCAGCGTTTCAAAATCGTAGACCCATCCGTTTTTCCAGTGCGACGGCCAGTCGCCCTCGATCCGTGGCGCATGCGCCCAAAACTTGGCATCATCCGCAAGTTTTGCGTCTAGCGCCGATCTTGCTGCCTTACGTGCCGCACTCAACTGCGCGATAGCGGCATCGCGATTCGCGCCGCGAGCCATACAAACCGTAAGCCCACGCGCAGCAATCTCCTGTGTGATCGCGTATGTCAGCGCAGTGCGCAGCGGCGCGGTCCCGTAAATTACCGCTTGCTCGACATTTTCTTTCGCACTGAGCACTGCGTCCGCCCACGCGCTGTTCGCGGTCGCTCCAGCCGCCACATGCCGCGAACTTGCCGCATCCGCTGCTATGGCGAACACCGTTCCGGCAGCAAAGGAGCGAGTGAGCCACGCGTCGCGCTCCGCGTCGTATGCGGCGTTGACGCCATCGCCGCCCCACCATTCCGCGTTGCCGAGCTGATATTCGTGCGCAACGACCAAACGAATCGGCGCTGCCATCTTGTCGAACTCAACGCGTGCAATCAGCGCGTCCTCTTCGGCCTGAAAGAAGGAGCAGCGCGACTGGAATCCTTCCGCTTTCACGAGATAGGTAAGCACGTTCTTGCTATGGTGCGACGCGATCAGTTCGCCGTCGCGAAAATCCTCGGGCGCCCACAGCCGATGCTGACCAACCCAAAATCCCAATCGCAGGAACGCGTGATAAACGCTGTTTTTGCGGTCGTCGAAGTAGCCGCCCGGTCCCGCCGGAAAGTAGAGGCCAAATCCGATTCCGGGCAACGAGCGCAGAATGCCGCTTCGGTGCAGGTCCCAGCAGTGGTATGGATTATCGAGGTATCCGAACGGAGTGAAATCGCCAGATGCAACTTGCGTCGAGCCGTCGCGGCCAAGTTGGCTCGCAGGAAGCCCAGCCTTGCTAGAGTTCTCGGCCTCGCCGCCGGCGTCCGGCGCCAAACCGCCCGCGAGTTTTAATGCTCGTGTGAGCGGACTGAGCACTGCCGCGCCCAACGTTCGCAAATTGAACTCGCGTCGCGTGATCATCGAATCCCTTCGGTTTGCGCCCGCAAGTGTCGCGTCAAATTGGAAAGCTGATTTCTTTTATCGCGGCGTTTTCGGACGCTAGCTCCACGCAAGCGTTGTCAGGGACTTTTCTTTCAGCGGAACCTTAGCTGCCTGGCTCCCAAGCTGAATTTCGACAACGCGCTCCGGTCCTGGATTGGTAAGGATCAGCGCGTACCGTCCATCCGGATTTTGAAACGCCACATGCCGCACAAAATCCGTCATTCCTGCCGCGGAGCTGGAACGCTGCTGGACGTCACTTTGTGAGTCGAATTGCCGCGCTCCGCGCCGAACGAGCCGCGAGTAATGCGCGAAAGCCCAGAATTGTCCGCTGCGCGTTATCTTGCGCGTTTGCGAATCGACCGTAACAACGCCGCCGCATGAAAATGGCCCCACGTTCGGCTTGCCGCGTTCGTCGAGCGCCAGATTCCAAGAAGTGATCGACCGGCACCAGTTTCGCATCACGTCGGTAAACGTCATGCCCCACTTCCACCAGTCCGTCAAATATTCGGGATCGGTGTAATCCGGCCCGCCTTCGGTCCAGTACATTTCAACTTCGGGAAAAGCCGCCTTCACTCGGCTCATCATGTCCGGAGTGCCGGCGTAACCGTGCCACGCAACCGCGTTGCAGTACCGGCGCAGCCCTTCGTCCTCAAGCGAGTCGACTACCCGGCCCCACAAATTGTAATTGTGGTCGAGCATCCAGATTTTCGTCGGCACGCCTTCTTTCGTGAGCAGCGGGCCGAGATGATCGCGCACAAAGCTGATTTCGTATTCCTGCCCCCAGAGACACGCGGGCATCTTGCCGTCCTGATCGGTGTCGACTTCGTTTTGCGACGTGAGCGCCTGTACCGGCACACCCGCCTCCGCGTAGCCTTGCAGGAATTTCAAGTAATACCGCGCGTACGATGCGAAATAAAACTTCCGCATCGACCCGCCCAGCATCGAGTTGTTGAACTTCATCCAGCCCGGCGGGCTCCACGGCGACGAAAACAGAAACAGGTCGGGGTTCGCTTGCCGCGCCTGGCGCAGGATCGGAATGATGTACTCGCGATCGTGGTCGATAGAAAAGCGCGTCAAGCCGGGATCCGGCGCGCCTTCGTCGAAGCTATACACCGTCCTCGAATAGTCGCTCGCCCCCACGCAAATCCTGCAAACGTTTAACCCCATTTCGGACGGGTGGAACATCTCATGAAACAGTTCGTCGCGCTCGGACTGCCTCAGCCGGTTGAATGTCCAGCAAGTTGCATCCGTTAACGCGCCACCGAAGCCGAGGACCTCCTGAAACTTTAGCTCGGGATTGAGGATGATTTGCTCGGCGTCCGAACGCGGTTGCGCCGCAGCCCACTGAATCGCGGGCCCGGAAGCGAATCGCTGGTCGCCCGACGTCACCCAAGCCGAAAGGTCCGACCGGGGCGCAAATCTTTCCGCTGGCGTGACCGCCGCCGCTCGCAGCTCTTCGGGCATTGACGCAGCAGCTCGCACCGTTTCGGGCAGTAGTGTCGCGGCCATGCCCAACGCCGAAATCCCCAGAAAATCCCGCCGCGAGGTTCCATCTCCCCGCGCAGCCGCGATCTTAGAACCGAGCGCGTCCTGCGATGCCTGCTTCGCTGACTTTCGCGCGCTTCCCTTATGACCCTCTCTGCGATTGTCCACGGTTCTTCTCGCCTCAAATGTGCGGAGGTTATCACAAATGCGAGGCGTGAGTTCGTTTCGTAGAGCGCGAGAGGCAGGGAATCCGGGCCTCAGAGCTGAAACCCTGAGGACCGGAAACTCGTTTGGTTGAGCGACAGCTAATCCTGACTCGGTGAAGGCGCGGCGACTGCTGCCGCAGGCGCTTGCTGAGCCGTTGTGGGCTGCTCGGCTGCGACGGTCAACGGATCGAGGTTGTACTTGCTGAGCATGGCGTTGACGGTCGGCAACGACTCATTCTGCAGTTTCTTCCATTGTGCGAGAGCTTCGTCGAGCGACTTGCAGGACGTGTCGATCGCGGCCTGCGCGGAGTCGGACGGTGCGCCGTCGCCCACCTCGACCATGTAAAGAATCCGCGCCAAGTCGCGGTTGACCGGCCCGACGCCCTCAGCGCCTCCGGTTCCCTGCTGGACGCCGGCGACTTTTGTGTCGAATGCCTCCAGCGCGCTGATCGCGTCCTTATTCGCCGCTGCCGCTTCGGGCTTGACCGCGGAATGCCCTGCATCTCCACTCCCGGGCGCGTCCAAAGGAGCCATCTTTTCGAGACTCTTCTCGCGTTCCGCAACGGCGGCGCGGAGAGCTCCGGCTGCATTGAACGCGTCATAGCTCGCTTTCAGCGCAGATGTGATTCGCTGCGCCGACTGGAGTTGTTGATCCAGGTCAGCTTGCGAAACGTGAACGCGCGGATCAAGCCCCACCGTCAGCGGCTGCGTCATCAGGACGCCGTTTCCGATGAACGTCACCGTGTACTGGCCCGGCGTAACGCGCGGCCCGATCGCCTGCTTGCGCGGCGTATCGCTGGGAACCGCGTGATCGGAGAGCGTGTATTCGACGTAGTCCAGAATGTTGCCGTAGTAGCTGTAATTCAGCGCGTCAGGATCCGGGTACCGAAGATCCCACACGAACCGGTTAAGGCCCGCGTGCTTTGTCAGCGCCTGCATGGGGCCAAACCAGTAATCCGGAACATTCTTCGGCGTGTTGTCCGGCGCGGGCGCCACGCTGGTAAAGCGGCGAACCAGATTTCCCTTCGCATCGTGAATCTCGATCGTCAGT
>DASUJR010000363.1:0-2553 GCA_036279175.1 Candidatus Acidiferrales bacterium
GAAAGACGCCTTTGCAGCGAAATTTCCGAAAGTCGCCGCCTCGCCAAAGGTCGCGTCGGCCACGTCTGCCGCGGCGGAAACCCAAACCGTTCCGCATGGGCGCTGCAAATTGACAATGATGTTCCCGAGCGCCGCCGGCCCGGTACCGGTATTGGTTATCCGGAATCGGCCGTCCACCTGGATTATCTGATCGCTCACAGAGATTTTTGTCACCCCGACCGTCCAGCTGGCCGTGCCGCTCGCGAAGCTGCCGTTTTTGGCGATCGACCAACTGGTATTGGTGGCGATCGCGCCGGCCAGATGGGCCTTGCTCAGCGTTATATTGGCCTGCGCGTGCGCGGGCACCGAGAATGCCATCTCGAGCGCCAGCAGGATCGCCACACTCATCAGGCACATCGTCCCGCGCGTCCATACATGCTGCATACGGTCTTTGCTTTCGTCGTTGGATATTAGACGCGGAACCAGACGTAAGACTCGTCGCATAAACAACTCCCTGATTGTTGCCGCTGCGTCCGGCGCGATGCGCGTGACGCATAATCACCTGCGCTACCGCGCCGGAATCAACTGACTATTTGGCGTCACTCGTGAAACCATCCACTCGAACTCACTCGGCCCACGATCCTGCGAAACAAATTCGCGTTAGAGCTTCGGGCGGATGCTTCCCATCGGGACGTCAGTTGCGCGCGTGTTCAAAAGCGCCCATTGCGCCAGAGCACGTTGCGTGCCCGGAGATAACATTCAAATAAGGTCGAATTTGCTCGACGAAGAATAAAAGCGATGGGCTAGTGACCAGAAACTGGCCTCAAACAAACTAGAGAGTGACAATATATTGTCGATGGAGCGACGGAGTACGCGCCGGCCAGGCGGCCGCGCCCGCGGCTCAGAAGGCGCGCCCGGCGGTTCAGGTGGACTAGCGAATCGCGATTGTGCCTATCAGCCGGCGCATCACGGCGCCCGGTGCGCCGACGTTGGACGGCCCCGCCAGCGGTGCGATCGAGGCGACGCGAGCCGCCAGCGTGGCAGCGTCGGAGCCGCGCGCAGTAGTGCCGAAGACATGATCCCACATTGGCGTGGTGACTCCGAAATACAGCATCGGTGCGCAGTAATGATGAATCAGATGGCGCGTGCGTATCCGGGCCTCGGCTTCGCAGATCGGCGCGCGAAAGTGCATCCGGTAGTGCAGCAGTTCGTAGATTGCAAACCCGGCCAGAATGCCCCCGTAAAAGACCGTCCATCCGCGCGCTCCGAGAGCAGCGCCAATGAGTATCGGCAACAGGGCCGGCAGCCATGCGCCAAGCGCGAAGACCGCGCGTGAATCGCGATGGTGAACGTGATGGAGCGGAGTCACGAAAGTCGCGAACCGATGGCCCATCCAGCCGTGGATCGCGTACTCCAGGAAAGTCCAGGTGAGGAGTCCCGCGCTGAAAAATCCAACGAGGCAAACAGCTTCCGGCACGTCAATATCGTAAGGCGGCGGGTGGCTCGTGCGCAATCACCTGGCCACGAGCGGGATATATCTCGGCCTTAGCCTGCCTCGGCCTTAGCCCGGCCCCCCCCTGGCGCTGCGCAAATCATGGTGAACCTGGACGGCGGCCGCCTGGTGTAGCAAAGACTTTGAGCGTTTGCTTAGCGGTGCTTTTCTGATTTACTTGACGAACGAATTCTCGGTTGGATCGAGTGGTACGCGAAGCTGCGTTTCCGCTGAAAAAACCGGCTCGCGACGTACGTCGTCTGAATTTAAGCCGTCCGCTATCGTCATAAGCCTTAGATAAATTGCTGTGCATAAGCGGGTGGACATAAATATTTCCATCTCCAGGAGGAGGCTGAATGTTTAAGAAGATCGCCGCGGTTTCCTGCGGCGTGTTCCTGGGTATCGTTATCGCATTCGCGCGTGCCGGAGCCTTTCCGTTTTGGAGTTCCAGCGCGCAGCAGGAGCACGCGAAATCCCATCCCGCACCCACCGAACGAACCGCCCAAGCGCAAAACAGCGCCCCTGCGCCAGCCAATCAGCCTGAGCCCAACGAAGCCAGCGCAGCGCAGATTCCGTCCTTTGCACCATTGGTAAAGCGGGTGATGGGTTCGGTGGTCAATGTCAGCGTGGTGCAGCAAATCAAGGCCGGGGCACGGTTCGGAGGGCCCGGCGATCAGGCCGGTCCGGGCGACTCTCCGGAGGGGCCGGGCGGACCGGGCGGTGGGCCGGGCGAACAGGGTCCGGAAGGACCGTTTGGTCAACAGCAAAACCCGTTCGAGCAATTCCGCCGCTTCTTCGGCCAGGTCCCACATGCATACAAGCAGCATGGGCTCGGCTCGGGGGTGATCGTTTCGCCTGACGGCTATATTTTGACCAACAATCACGTCGCCGGACATGCCGATGAGATTCACGTCCGCCTACTCGACAAGCGCGAATTTACCGCCAAGGTCGTCGGCAAGGATTCCAAGACCGACCTGGCGCTGATCAAGATTGACACCAAGCAGCCGTTGCCGGTGGCGCCGCTGGGCGATTCCAATTCGGCACAGGTCGGCGACTGGGTGATCGCGATTGGCAGTCCGTTC
>DASUJR010000364.1:0-6813 GCA_036279175.1 Candidatus Acidiferrales bacterium
GATCTGGACACCGGATTACCGGTCGCAGTTGGGGAAGCTATCAAAGCAGAGTGGGCGCGTGTTGAGGCAGCAGAGGAAACAAACATTCGCGCCGAGAATCTAATCGCAGAGGAAATCAGCCTGGGAAAGGAGTTCGAGCTCCTATGAAACCACTGATGCCGGCGAAAATGAAGTGCGCGGTAGCATGTGCAGTTCTCGTGTTCGAGTTCACATCGCAAGCATCTGCGGTGCTGCGACCGCTGTTTCCGTTCCGACCCGCGCCACCTTCTAACGGGGAACTCACTGTGATAGAAGATGAGGTGGCACTGCGAGCAGGGAAGAAGCCGCTGCCGCACCGCCCAAGCCATGCACGCTAGCTGGTGTTTGCCGGCGAGCGACTTCTTCGAGGTAACAGCGCTTCGCAAGGAGCATCCTTTTGTCCTCGACATAGCCTGGCAGCGGGTTTATGAAAGAACTCGTCTTCAGATAGGTCCACATGTCCCCGGACGCTCAACAAGAGATTGAGCGCAAGATCGGGCAATCGCTGGCTCGATCTTGCCTAACCGACCTAACAAGTTAGGTCTCCCACTAATGCAAACGCCGTCGCAGCAGATTCTGACCTGTCCAAGCTGCGGCGCCGCGCTTGAAGAACCGTTCAGTGGCGAAGGCGGCTGCATGTGTTGTCTGTTGCAGGCCGGCATCGGCAGCGAACAGGAAACACAGCACGATCCGGCGGAAGGCACTTTTGAAGGCGGCACGCGCTTTGGCATCTATGAAGTCGATTGTCACGCAGATGGCAGTCTCTGCGAGCTCGGCCGCGGAGCGATGGGCGTCACATATCGCGCTACCGATACATCGCTCCAACGCAAGGTCGCCCTGAAGATTATTAGGAGCGATATCGCTGAGCGAAGCGCCGACGCCCGTGAGCGTTTCGTCCGCGAAGCGCGGTCGGCTGCAGCATTCCGGCACGAACACATCGCCACGATCTACCAATTCGGGATGCGTTTTGAGACGGGCCAATATTTTTACGCCATGGAACTCATCGAAGGCGAAACCCTCGATGATCGCGTTCACCGCGCCGGGCCTCTCGACGCACGCACGACCATCGGGATCGGGGAGCAAGTCACCTCGGCGCTCGCTGCCGCGGAAAAGCACGGCTTGGTCCATCGCGATTTAAAGCCCGCAAACCTGATGCTCGTAAATCCCGACAACTCCGAAGCGATGGAGCCCGACCAAGCTCAGTTCAAGCGGAGTAGATTGCGCGCTCTTCGGAAAAGCGGGATTCCAGTCGTGAAAATAATCGACTTCGGTTTAGCCAAAGCGTTTCACACCGAAACCGACCCGAAATCGCTGACGCACGACAGATTTGTCGGCACGCCTGCGTTCGCCAGCCCGGAACAATTTGAACATTCGACCTTGGACGTGCGCTCCGACATTTACTCGTTAGGCGAAACGCTCTGGTTCGCGCTTACCGGAAAAACTCCATTTGCCGGCCGCACTCTCTCCGAGATCCACCGCGCTCAAAAATCAAACGCATTTCCCACAGAGCAACTCAAAGCAGCACATGTTCCGCATCGCCTGAGATCCCTCGTCCAATCGATGCTCGCGTTCGAACCGGCTTCACGGCCAGGTACGTCCGAGTTAGCAGCGCGCCTGAAACGCTGTTCCCCGGAGGTACGCAGCGTGCGACGCACGCGCGCCGCTCTCGCAGTCACAACGGTGCTGGTTTTGGGTCTGCTTCTACCTTTCCTCCCACATCTGAGTGCGCCAGAAAAAAGCATTGCAGTGTTACCATTTGAAAACCGCAGCGAAGACAAGGCGAATGCCTACATTGCGGATAGCATCCAGGACGAGATTCTGACTCGGTTATCCAAGATCAGTGGTTTGAAAGTAATCTCGCGCACTTCCACGCGAGAATATCAAACCAAACCGGCCAATCTTCGCGAGATCGCGAAGCAGTTGGGCGTAACCCACATTTTGGAAGGCAGTGTACAAAAGAGTGGCGAGTCAGTTCGGGTGAACGTTCAGCTCATCAAGGCAACAACTGATTACCATATGTGGGCTGATACGTTCGATCGCAAAGTAACCGACGTTCTTTCGGTCGAGAGTGAAGTCGCCAAATCAATCGCGGAGCAATTGCGCGTAACACTAACCGGACAGGAACAGCAAGTAATAGCCGCTAAACCGACGAATAATCCCGAGGCCTATGATGCATATCTGCGCGGTTTGGCTTACACGCTAAAGACGGAAGACACACCAGCGCAATACATGGCAGCACAGAGATATCTCAGGGAGGCCGTGCAGTTAGATCCCAAGTTTGCCCTCGCCTGGGCGCTGCTGTCACACACGAACGCGCGTGGATATGTCACGAGAATTCTTCAACCAACCGATGCTCTCTGCGAAGAGGCGCGGCAAGCGGCTGAAATCGCGCTATCTCTTGAGCCGAACCTCGGGGAAGCGCTGATGGCAAAGGGCTATTATCACTACGCTTGCTTGAAGAATTACGATACCGCGATGCGTTACTTGGAGCAGGCACGTCAGCTCCTCCCGAACGACAGCCGGATCCCAGAATCACTAGCCTATGTCGCACGTAGGCGCGGCCAGTGGGATTTGAGCGAGATCTACTTCAAGGAAGCCGAGCGCCTTAATGCCCGCGATCCGAACCTCCTTATACAACACGCGAATTCCTATATCTATCTTCGTCGTTTTCCTGAGGCACTACGCAAGCTAGATCAGGTTTTGAATATTACCCCAGATGATTTTAGCATTCTGGCGATGAAGGCCGGTATCGCTCAGGCTCAAGGCGATTTACCACGAGCGGCCGCGCTCCTTATGCCTCCGCATCGAAATTCAGAGGATTCCAGCGGTTTGTCCATCCTAATCAAACAAGCAACGCTGGAGCGCAACCCGGCACGAATGATTCCGCGCGTGAAACAAGAATTAGCCAGGCTTGATCCAGCCGATGGTTTTTATAAAGGCCAACTGCGCTTCTCGTTAGGCTGGTTGCAGGAGCTTGCCGGCGACCATGTCGGTGCCCAGGAAAGCTGGCGACAAGCCCGCAGCGAGTTGGAATCTTTTCTTAAAGAACAACCGCAAAATTGGCAGCTGATTGATGTTCTCGCGCTGACGAACATGGGTCTCGGTGACAAAGCAGCGGCGTTCGCATTGCTGGAACGGGCGATGGCGGCCATGCCGGTCGAAAAGGACGCATTAGATGGTCCCGTTGTGATCGAAACTCTTGCTCGGGTTGCGGCGCATATGGGAGAACACGACCGTGCCATCTCCGCTTTACGAAGAGCAATCTCGCTCCCTACCCGAGCTCAACCTCCTTTGACGCCTGCATTGCTCCGGCTCGATCCCATGTGGGATCCGCTGCGCGGCGATCCACGATTTGAAGAGCTGTGCAAGGAGAAGCAGCCGTGAGCCGGTGTGACTTCCAGAATTCTCCGATATTTTCGGCTTGCAGTAGCGAAAGAACTTAAATATGCAGAAGTGTCAGCCTAACGGAAACCCTCAACGAAAGCTAACAAATGCCAACCTCCACAACGCAATTCACAGTTCCGCCTCAGGTTACAAGGGATAATAACCGACCTGTAAGGTTGTATGTTGTAAAACGAATTAAGAGAACGATTGAGCAAGCGATTAACTCGTTCCCGCAAACAAAGAATTTTGTTATCACAGTTACGGTCACGAAGAAAGCAAGGCCACGAATTGTCGATATCGCGATTAACATGCAAGTCCCTCCTGGTACGCCAGATGATAAGGCCCCGCATCCACCCCGCTTAGTTCAATGGCAATGACGAGCGAGTGCGTCAGCTATGCTAAATGCTAGATGTTACTGAATACCCTTCGGCGCGATAGCTCTTCCACTGCGGTCGGGTTGGAACTCCCAAGACGCTTGACGAAACTCACGAAGTGACAGGGCTACGTCTGCTCGCAACTTTTTCGAAGCCGTGCATTGCCGTGCTCTCAGGCATCAGTCGGAACGGGCACCAGATCGAGGTGGTTGTTTGTAATTATTGCGCGTAGGTCAGGCATCACGCCAATCCTATCATCGTGAGTGGCGGATGGTGTTCCGTTCGCCTTGAGAAGATCACGTAACTCGCGCGGCGAAAATCGACGCCCCAACGCTGCCTGCGCGATTCCCTGCACAATTAATGCGGCTCCAGCGACAATCGCCGACGCGCCTGACGTACCGTCAAAATGCGCCGTGTACTCCGTATTGCTTTTGCCCGTGTAACTAGTGGTTGCGGTAACTATGTTTTCGCCCCACGCATAACAGTCCACTCGATTCCCATGATTCGAGAAACCTAGCCTGGTATGTGGATGTACTGACGACCCGGCTCCAACCATAATGGCGCCTGAGTCGAGGAAATCTGGCGAATTACGATTGAAAGTCTTCTTTCCTGAAGGGTTCACGTATCTGTCCAAGTCGTGGTTCCCGTTACCTGCAGCTTCCACCACGACAATACCCGCAGCAGTAGCTAGATCAATGGCTTGATAGTTCAATTCCAAAATTTCAGCTGGCCATTCGCCAGAATCACTTGCCGGATTGTCTTCTTGCACTTCTAACAAAAGTACATCGCCGAATGACATGTTTGCGGCGGCATCGTGGATCGCATCATAGGTTTTTGGGTCCAAACTCGTGCGCCACAAAGAAACAACGCGGCCCTTCGCCGCTGGCGCTATTCCCACGCCGCCTATCGTGTTGTCGACCATCAATACTTCACCCAGCACCGCTGTCCCATGGGAGAACGCCCACTTGTTGACGCCCGAGATCATCGTAATCTTAGCATCCTTGAGATCTCTATGATTCAAGTTCCAGCCGTGCTCCAGGTCCACGAAGCCGACGTTAGCTCCGTCGCCTCCGAGGAATCCCCAGGCGTATCGAGCGTCGATGCCGTCGTGTGCTGGATTTTGATAACCTTGCCTTCTGTCGCGTGGATCGTCTTCGGGGATGGTTGGCGGAACATTCACTCGCATCACGTAGGCAGTTTCGACCTGAGCAAATTCTCTCAATGCTTTGGCCAGGTCGTCAGCGTTGACTCCGGCAGGGGTTTGGACTTCGAACCAGAGCGAGAAGTCCGGCGGCTCGTAATCCGGATCATTTCTCCGTGCGCGAGCGATTAGTTGATCGAGACGCTTTGAGTTTGGCGGACCAAAAAGGGGCTTTAGTGGGAGACCGTTCAGCTGCTGTGGCGCTTGATCCCCGCCACTCTTTAACTTGATTGCTATGTTAAGTGGATAGATCGGAGGTTTTTCGCGACTCCTCTTTGAAAATGCTTGCGCCTGTGCATTCGATCTCTCGGGTTGTTCATCGACGAATCTTGGACGTCGCACAGCTCTCCAAATAACAATTAGAACTCCAATCACAAAAATGATCGAGAGCCATTGGGTCCAAGAACGATGATCGTTATTTTCACCTCGAACATGATTTCCGGTTCCGGTACCTGCTGCCGTCGTTCCTGTCGGCGTCGCGGGTCCGTTTTCTTCTCGATCGGCGGTCGTAGAAGTGACGGTAATGGTACGTCTGGTCGAACTTCCTGAGACCCCGCTGCCGCGATTTTCTTCGGCGATAGACTCTTCAGGTCTTGCGTCATCAAAACGCACTTTCACGCTAGCAATTAAGAAAGCGAAATCGCAACTGGAATGGATCCCATTTGTAAGCGGTCTTGAGATGAATGGCTCCGATTGCGAGGACTGTTGCTTAAAACGATACACGCCTTCTGTTGAAGCAACGCTGGTGTAATCGTCGAAATGCCGATCCGAATTCATCGGATTGGCTTCCACCGATGGGGAGTTCATCGTTAGTAATATGATGACTCCGGCGATGAAAAAAGCGGCCTGCTTGGCCGGCATGATATCAAGTAAATGTGATACACACATAGTCCTCACCTTCTGCGTATCCCAACGGGAAAGGTTACGCGATTGAAAACAATCTCTGTCAATTACGTTCTCTTGTTGCGAACGGACCCGTTCGCGGTTTTCCCGGGCGGGAAGAGGGTCAATTGTCTGATTGGGACAATTGGCTGACTTGACGCTCAGCCAGCTTTTCACGATCACAGCGCTCGAGTCAATGCTTTTCGATGGTCAACACACCGCTCTCAAATTGTGACCCAGGCGACTTTTCCTTGCCAAAATGAACAAGGAACGGACTTGAGGAAGGTCGCCGATTAGCAATGAAAGGGAAGGGGTAAGGCACGAACAATCATCCGACTGCATCGACGGCGGGGGAGGCCAAAGCTGGAACACCTGTACGAATCAATGCTGCATGCACGATGCTTGGCACGATTGTGCTGTTGCTTACCTGCCTCGCGCTCGCAGCTTGGGCGCATCTGATTTTAATAACTGAGCCAAGACAACACGATACGATTTCTCTATTATCCGGGTCTCATAAGCCGTCACGTTGAGTGACGGCTTTTCTGTTTGATTTCCGATCAGCGCTAGCCACAGCCCACATCGCCATCGCCTTCGCGCCAGAAGATCACATCGACTGGCTTGACTCGTTTCAACTCGTTAGGCCGTTAATACACGACCACCGCATTTTGTCTGCCACGCCCGGAAAACCTTTCCGAAGGAACGGGCATGAAAACGAAATGCCTGGTTCCGAAGCGATATCTTTTTGCCGCGTTGTTGATGCTGACAGGTCTCGTAATCACATGTTATAACGCTGGCGCCAACGGAAGACGTGGTACCGAACAAAATCGTGGCAGCGGGGCTGATGTCTTCCGCAGCGAGCACGATGAGGATCCCGAGTATCAGGAAGCGCGCCGTGAATATTTAAAACGATTCTTCGGCACCGGTCCGGGAGGTGTACCGGTTAGGTCATACAAA
>DASUJR010000365.1:0-3876 GCA_036279175.1 Candidatus Acidiferrales bacterium
GAGGTATATCGGCGTAACGAAAAGCGAAGCCGTGCCCCACGGCCTTATTAGAATGTTCTTTGCCGTGAATTCCCAGAATTTTTTGTGAATGCATGGCTTGCAGAGGTCCGCATTCAGTTTGTATGTACGTCGCGCAAACAGCATGCCCACGTTTCGATAGAACCAGATGGTCCTCGTCGCCCGCATTTGCTGACAGACTTGGCATCGACGGATGAGGTTGAGAGGCCTGGACGCAGACATTTCGACACCTCCGCCAGGCCGGTGAAATGTATCATGGCCGCTGGGAGCTGGCGCGAACGCGTTCTGCTCAGGGTCCAAGCCTGACGTTTCATTTTTCTCTTGCGGATTCACAGCGAACGTGAGTACAGTGTGCCGACCGGTACTCTAGTTGCAGTCGGCATTCGTGTGAGCCACCCAGGGCCTGCGGATGCGCGAGGGGAGTGAGGGGCGGAAGCTTGACCTGCGTCCTGTCGATCGCCAATCAAAAGGGCGGAGTCGGAAAGACCACCACTTCTATCAACCTTGCAGCGGCGCTCGCGCTGAAAAAGAAAAAGACCCTTCTCATCGATCTCGATCCGCAAGCGAACTCGACCATCGCTTTCTTCGAGCACAACGATAATCTCCCGACGATGTACGACGTTTTCGCGGACGCGCGCGCCGATTTCGCTAAAGTTATCCGGGCGACCAAAGACGAGAACCTCTTCGTGGCGCCCGCGCGCCTGGCCCTTGCCCGGCTCGAACAACAGCTTGCGGGCCAGTTCGACGCGCCCTTCAAGTTGAAAGACGCGCTCGCGCCCATCCTGAAGGATTTCGACTTTATCGTTATCGATAATCCGCCCGCGCTCGGCATTCTCACGGTGAATGCGCTCGTCGCGTCGACGCACCTTCTTGTTCCCATTCAAGCCGCTTACTTCGCCATCGAAGGAACCGACGACCTGCTCGAAACGTACGCGCGGATTCGCGCCCGTCCCAATCCCGACCTGAAAGTGCTAGGCGTCCTGATCACTCTATTCGACAAGCGCACGAATATCTCGCGCGATACTCACGAACAGATTCGCGCCACGTTCGGCGATGCGCTCTTCAAAACGCGCATCAGCAAGAACGTGCGCCTGGAAGAAAGTCCCGCCTACAAGGAAACCGTCTTCACCTATGCGCCGAAATCGTCCGGCGCGGAAGAATACAAGAAACTGGCCCAGGAGGTATTACAACGTGTCCAAGAGGATCGGGTTGCCCGTCACTCTCAAGATGCGGCATGACGCGCACTACGTCGAAACTCTGACGAGTTTTAGCGGCGCGTCCGTCGGGCGCATGATCCCGATCGATAAGGTCCGTCCTAACCCGGACCAGCCGCGCAAAAATATTGGCGACGTCAGCGAGCTTGCCAGCTCAATCCGCGAGAAGGGCGTGCTTGAACCGCTGCTCGTCCGCTACGTTCCTCGCGAGGACATCTATTACATCATCTCCGGCGAGCGCCGCTACCACGCTTCGAAGATTGCCGGTCTGCACGAGCTTCCTTGTATCGAGAAGATCGCCGACGATGCGGAAACGCTCGAACTCGCGCTGATCGAGAACCTTCAGCGCAAAGACCTGACGCCTTTTGAAGAAGCGGACGGCCTCCAGCGCCTTGCCGATCAATTCGATTACACGCACGACGACATCGCCAAGAAGATTGGCCGCGCTCGCTCGTCCGTTACGGAGACGATGTCGTTGCGCATCATTCCCGACGATGTCCGCCGGGCATGCATCGAGAGAGGAATCGCATCGAAGTCGCTGCTGCTCCAAGTTGCGCGCCAGCCCAGCGAAAAGAAAATGCAGGAAATGGTGCAGAAGATCGTGCAGGGTGGGATGACGCGCGACGAAGCGCGCCGCGTCCGGCAGGAAGAGACCACAGCGGCGCCGCGGCCGCAGCCGTACGTTTTTAACTACAAGGCACAAGACGAGTCGTTTCAGGCGCGCCTGCAATTCCGCAAAAGCAACGTGAGCCGCGAAGAATTGATGTCTGCGATCCGCGCCATACTTCGCGAAATCGAATCCGGCGCCTTCAACTCGTCGGCCGCGTAGCCGCGCTACGCCTTATCATCCATCCGTGAACGCGTCTATGCCGCGTGCGTGTGGCACTGGGACCAGCAACGCCGGGGGCTGTTTGTAAGTCGCCTCCATGGCGACCTGCCTGGAATAGACGTGCCAGTCGGCCCGAGCCGGGCACGCCACGAGACGCGCGTAGCCGCCTGTGACCGATGTCGCGACGGCTACCCTCAGTGCCCCCTCCGCGAACCCAGAAGTGTTTGCCGTTGGCGGTAGCCGTGAAAAGTGTAGGCGAAGACGCATCGGTCGTCTTCGTTATGGTTATCAGCGTTTTCACTCTTCTGCCTTCTTGCCGTGCCTCATCTCTTTGCCCTGCCCAATATGGCTGCGGCATCCGCGACAGCGTGCCCGGGAGCCTGCTTTAGCGCCGGCTCTACTTAGCACTCGAGGTGTCGGTATGCTTCAAAATCGAAAAGTCGCTCAAAGCTGTGAGGGTCTGCTTCTTTTCCAGCTTCTTGGCCTTCGTGAGCCTTTTACCCTTTGTGGGCTTCTTGCTCTTTGCCATCTTTCATCCCCTCCATTGAAATAGAGAGATCAGGCCCAGTCATCGGAACGGCACTTTCATCGCCATCGCAGGTCGTTGGAGTTTCAGACGTCCGGACGGACGGCAAAGAACTTCCGCGAATTGTCGCCACATGGTGCTGCGGCGCGATCTTCGCGTTGGCTTTTTTGCGGGACGCTGGATTTTTTCAACAGGGGCCTAGCCCAAGCCCATGATGTGGAAGCCGGCGTCGACGAACAGCACGTTGCCGGTAACGCCCCGGCCGAGATCGCTGCCGAGGAAGACCGCCGTGTCGGCCACCTCGGCAATGTCCGTATTTCGGCGCAGAGGCGCGTGTTGCGGGATGAAGTCCTGGATTTTGGAGAAGTCCTTGATGCCGCGGGCGGAAATCGTCTTGATTGGACCCGCAGAAATTGCATTTACGCGAATGTTCTGTTGACCAAGTTCGCTAGCAAGATACCGCACTTCGGCTTCGAGAGCGGCTTTCGCCACGCCCATCACATTGTAGTTGGTGACGACGCGCGTCGATCCGAGATACGTGAGCGTCATGATCGATCCGCCGCCTGTCATCAGCGGGGAGAGGGCTTTCGAGAGGGCGACGAGGGAATAGGCGCTAACGTCTAAAGCGAGCTTAAATCCGTCGCGCGAGGTTTCGAGAAATGGGCGGCCTAAGTCTTCGCGATTTGCGAACGCGACGCTGTGGACGAGCACGTCTAGTTTGTGACCGGCGGCCTGTAACGACTGCGCGAGCTGGTCGATGTCCGATTGCTGCTGAACGTCGCAGGGGTATAGTCCCGACGCGCCGAGCTGCTGGCCAAGTTCCTCCACCGCGGGCTTTGCGCGTTCATTTTGGTACGTAAGTAGCAGGGTAGCGCCTTCGCGGATAAAGGCTTTGGCGATCGCGTAAGCGATGCTCCACTGGTTCCAGACACCGAGGACGATTGCCGTTTTGCCTTCCATGAGCTTGGACATGGCCCGACATTCTAACCGGAAATGCGATCCCGTTGGACCTAATCCGCGCAAGTGGACGGACAACGGGCGAGGAATGCGGGTGGTCACTGAATTCGCACAGCCGGGGCCCTTCGCCACTAGGCTAGGCACTCAGGGCGAGCAGGACAAGGCTGTCCACACAGGCGAAACCGCAGCCTCGCACGCCGTCGGCTAAAACAAGCCTAAGGACAGGGTGGGCAGGGCCCCGTGTGCCACGGCGTTATGCAGGAAGGGCGGCCGCCTGAAAAGCAAGGCGGCCCGCCCAGAACGGGAGAAGCGCCAATCAGGAGATTGGCGTT
>DASUJR010000366.1:0-45491 GCA_036279175.1 Candidatus Acidiferrales bacterium
GATCAAACTGATGCCGGAGTCGAACGCCTGCTTCGCGCGCCGGGTCATGATTTCCAGGCCGTCGCGCGAGGGATTGTCAGGCACGGGAATATTGCCGAAGCGGCCCATCATCCAGCCATAAATCGGCACTTTGAAGTGCGATTCGAGTTCGAATCCGCGCACGAATTGAGGAATCGCCGAATAGATTACGAAGGGATCGAAAATGTTCACATGATTGCAGATGAAAATGCTTGTGCGCTTGGGATCGAAGCCGGGCGAGCGCCGGACTTCAAACCTTACGCCCGCCATGCGGAGGATGTTGCGAAAAAACAGACGCTGCGGCCGGTCGTTCTTGCGCGGATCGACGAAAATACCAAGAAAAACGAGGAACGTGCACACGACGCCAAAATGGATTCCACTTGCCGCCCACAGCAGAGCGGACCGCGCGACCTGGTAAGCCTTTTTCAACGGCGCCACTTTCTCATACGAACACTTTTACCGGGTACATACAGATTCACCGCCGTAGATACAGATCCACCGTCAAACAAAAACATCCAGCGCGCCGGGAAGAATTTCGAGCGAGCGGCAACGAAGGCGAAAGATCTCGCCGTCGACGAGCACGTTTACCGGCGCATCGAGGTCGAGTTCGATGCGCTCCGCGGCAGCGCGCGACGCGAGCGGATGATCGATGTGCGTCCCAGTAAACAGCCTCGGAAACGTCCGCAGCAGAAACGTGCGGCTGACAGGACTCCATCGTACGTATTCGATCTTGCCGTCTGTCGGGTCGGCCTTGGGCGCGATCATCATTTTCCCGCCCGTAAACTTGCTGTTGCTGAATGAAAGGAAAAGGCACGGTCGTCGGTCCCAGTCGGCCTGCGTATCCAGCCGGTGAGGAAAACTTTGTGGTTCGAGTTCAGTCAGTTTCGAAAAGACACCAAGAATGTAGCCGAGTTGGCCGGCGCGCTTGAACCGCCGGTTCGTGAGCTCGCCCACATCGGCGGGAAATCCCAGACTGACGAGGTTAAGGGAGTACATATCGCCGCCAGAATGACGCAGCCGAATTACGTCACAGGCGCGGCGATGGCGGTTTTCGATTGCGCGAATCGTGTGAGCGAACCCATCGCGCGTGAAATCTTTCAGAAAGGAATTGCCCGTGCCGAGGGGAAGAATCGCGAGCGCAGGCTGTTCCGCGCCGAGAGCTGCGGGAAAAAGGCCATTTACCACTTCGAAGGCAGTGCCGTCGCCGCCGACGGCCAGAAAATCGCGAAACCCTTTTTCGTAGGCACGGCGCGTAATTTCGGTCGCGTCTCCGGCGGCCGTTGTGTGCGCGACGTCCACCTCCGCGCCCGCCTGTCGTACCAGATTCAACGCGGAATCGGCGAGGCGTCCGCAGCGGCCTCCCCCGGCGGCTGGGTTAACGATGGCAAAGAAGCGCAGATTCATCGACGAAAAATTCCTGGTCTCCTTTTGTGATGCAGAAATATTACAGCGGCAGCACCGAATCGCGACGCTTGCTTGCGCGGATTTGCTCTGCCAGTTCACCCCGCTTGACCTTCATCGACGTAGTGCGCGGGAAATCAGAATCCCAAATCAGATACCCGTGCACGCGCTTGTAGTTGAGCAACTGCCGGTTGCAGTCGGAGAGTTTCGCGACAATTTCATCGGTGATTTGCCGCCCGGATTCGGGATGAACGACGAGGACGAGGGTTTCGCCAACCATCGACCGTTCTGGCCAGAGATAGTTCGCCGCAAAGACGCAAAATTCCTTCACCGGGACGCGATCGAAAACGGATTCGATGTCCTCGGGATAGATATTCTTGCCTTCTTCCGTGACGATCATGTTTTTCTTGCGCCCGAAAAGCTGCAGATGGCCGCTCTTATCCACGCGGCCGAGGTCGCCCGTCATCAGCCAACCATCGACGATGGTCTCTGCGGTCATATCGGGATCATCGAGATATCGGGACATGACCGTCGGGCTCTTGGCCGCAACTTCGCCGATCCCATCCGAGTCAGGGTTCAGGATGCGCAGCTCGACGCCTGGCAGCGGCTTGCCAACGGTGTCCGCGCGAAACGGCTTCAGGTCGTTCACCGTCAGCACGGTGCACGCTTCAGTCAGGCCATAGCCGTTCGCGACGGGAATACCAAGATCGTAGAAAAATTGCAGAGTGGAAGATTCGATGAACGCGCCTCCGGTAATCAGCGCGAGCAGTTCGCCTCCGAATGCTTTGTGAACCGCAGGCAATAGCGTCCGGCTTAGTTTCAGGTTTGGCCGCTTGCGCGTGAGCGCTTTGTTGATGGAGGTCATGGCATTCAGCACCGAGCGTTTCGGCGGCGACAGCGCGGCAAACCTTTCGCGCAGGCCGCGCTCCAGATTCTTGATGATCGCCGGGACGAGCGTCACGTATGTAATCTTGTAGCGGACGAAAGCGTCGCGCACAAATTCTGGGCGTAGCGTTCGCAGGTGAACCACACACGCGCCGCAAACGAACGGCCCGATGAAACCGACCATGAAATCGATTGCGTGATTCGTCGGCAGAATGCTCAGGTAGCGCACGCCGGGCCAGAACGGATACCATCGCGTCAGCGACGTGCACTGCTCCAGATAATTGGCGTGCGTCAGGACGCAACCCTTCGGGCGTCCGCCCGTTCCCGACGAGTAGACGATGCAGGCCGTGTCGGTGCGCCGGCGCGGGACGAAGCGAGGTTCGCGTTCATCGCGGAAGTCCTCCCACCGTTGCGCGCCCGAAAGCTCCGCGCCAGCCGGTGCCTCAGTCACAAGGACAAGTCGCGTCGAGATCTCTTTGAGTGCGGCGGCTTTGGAAATGCTGCGCCAGATTGGGTATTCGGTGATCAGAATTCCGGCGCCCGAGTGCGCGAGCAATTTGAGTTGCTCGTCAGCCAGCAGCTTGTAATCCAGCGGGACGAGCACGGCGCCGCAAAAAAAGACGGCGTAGGCCGAGATCAGCCACTTCGACTGATTCGTCATGATGATCGCGCAGCGCGTTTCTTCGGCGGCCCCGGCCTGTTGCAGCGCGCTTGCGAGCGGAAGCGCCGCTTCCCTGAACTGGCGATACGTGAAGCGCGCATTCTCACGGTCGCGATCGGCTTCGATCAGGCAGGTTTCGTTGGGCCAGCGATCGAGTGCAGCGCTAAGCGCTTCTCCCAGTGAATTGTATTTGCCGAGGTCGAGCATTACAGGCGGGAGTGAATCCGTTCGGCGAGCGTGCGGAAATCGGAGACGCCCTGAAGCTCGTAATCGGGCAGCTCGATATGGAAATGCTGCTCCAACCGCGTGAGCAGATCGAGCGCTTGCAGGCTATTAATGCCGAGCTTTTTGAAGAAATCGTCGTCGGGGTGAAGTTCGGCAGGGGACACGTTGAAATGCTTCGCAGCGAGCTGCAAGATCTCGTCCGTCGTCTTGTCAAGCGTGCTCATACTCTGAAAGTTGAGCTCTTATCTTGCCACAAATAGGGAATTCTTTCGCCGAGGTGCGCCGATTAGGGCAGATAAGGGAGCGGGTCGGTGCTCTCGACGAATTTGCGCAGCGCGGCTTCGACCGTCGGCCTCGTAAACAATTCGCAAAAGATGTCGATCTCGCGCTGCAGTTCCCCGCGGGGGATCGGCTTGATGAAGCGTTTCGCGGCGGCGGCTGTTTCCTGGTCGAACTTTCCGATTTGCGCCGCCGTCGCGCGCGCGACGCGCAGAACGTCTCCCTCTGCCGTCACCTGGCTCACGAGCCCGATTGACTGGGCCTTCTGCGCGTTGATGCTGCGGCCCGTGAGCAGCAGATCGCGAATCGCTGCGTTACCCACGTCGCGCTTCAGGCGCGGAATGCCGCCGAAGCCTGGGATGAGGCCGAGCCTCAACTCGGGAAAACAGAAGCGCGCCATTTTGTCGGCGATGATCAAATCGCACGTAAGCGCCAGCTCGAATCCTCCGCCGAAGGCGATGCCATGAACGGCGGCGATGGTCGTGAGCGGAGTTTCGTCGAGCGCATTCATTACGCGATGGATGCGTTCAAGAAATTCACGCACGCCTCGCGAGCGCTGCTTCCCATCGAGTGCCTGGATTTCGCCGTATAGTTCGCGCAGGTCAGCGCCGGCGCAGAAGCCCTCTTTCCGGGCGCTGGAGATGATTAACGCATGGGCCTCGCGCTCGGCGGATTTCAGGGCGGCGATAAAGTCTTCGAGCTCGGCAAGGGCGACTGTGCCGATTTCGTTGCAGGGCGCGCGATCGAGGATCAGTTCGATGACGCCGCCATTCAAGTCCCACGAGAGCGCCTTGCCCCGGAAGGGCTTCATGACGGTTTCTTCCGGTACATCGCTTCGATTTCCGCGGCGCATCGCGCGGCGATTGCATCGCGTTTCAGTTTGCCCATCGTTGTGAGCAGCCCGTCTTCGACCGTAAACGGCATGGACAAAATGCGAAACGCGCGAACCTGCTTGTAGTGCGGCAGATTGTCGTTGATCGCTTCAATCGCGCTCTGCACAGCGGCGGGCTTCAAGCCGTTGGACGCGGCCGTGGTTAAAAGCACCGCGAGCGAACTGCGCTGGTTGCCGACTACGACAACCTGCTGCGCTTCCGGCAAGCGGTTGGCGAGTTCGTTCTCGATCGCTTCCGGCGCGACGTTGTGGCCCGAACTGAGAATAATCAGGTCCTTCACGCGGCCCGTGATGCGCCAGTTGCCATTCGCGTCGCAATCACCCAAATCGCCCGTGTGAAACCATCCGCCTTCGAGAGCTGCCGCTGTTTCCGCAGGGCGCTGCCAATATCCGGGGAAAATGTTCGGCCCGCGAACAATGATTTCGCCGCTCTCCGCAGTCTTTATTTCGACTTCCGGGACCGCGGGGCCAACGCGGCCAGGTTCGAAGCGGCGCGGGTCGTCGAGCGTGCAAATCGCGGTCGTTTCAGTGAGGCCGTACACCTGCAAAACGGGGATTCCCAACATCACAAAGAAAAGCTGCGTTTCGGCGGACAGCGGCGCGGAACCGCAGATGAGCGCTTTCAGGTTCGGACCGACGGCGCTTTTGCGGATAGCCGGAAACATCGTTCTCTTAGCCAGCGCGTGTGCCAGTGTGTCGACAAAGGTACTTGCCTTGCCGTCGCGCCTGGCGATGAACGCTCGTTGGGCGCGAGGAAGCACCGCCGCTGCGATTCCTCCACGCTGCTGAACGGTATCCTGAATTTTCCTGCGGACGCGCTCGAGAAAAATCGGAACGTTGATGAAGTAATGTGGTTTCGCGAGTTTCAGTTCGTCGGAAAGCTTCGTGAGATCGGTTGAAAGCATCAGGATGCTGTTACGCGACAACGCGGTGAGCAGCAAAACCCAGGACGCAGCGAAGCAGAACGGCCCGTAATGAAAAATGCGATCCGTCTGATCTTCCGACGGTTCGCGCGTCCCCATCAACTGATCCAGGCGGCCGTTGGTGCAGGGAATCATGTGATTCACGTTTCCCGAGTTGAGGATCACGCCTTTCGGTTCGCCGGATGTGCCCGACGTGTAGATGATCGTCAGCGGATCGGAATCTGCATGATGGTAGGGCGGCCGATCAGCGTCTGCGTGTGAACCAACGAACACAGATTCGATCAGTGTGAAATTCGGTGCGGACGGCAAATGCTGCCGCACCGCCGACGCGAGAGCCGCATCGGAGCAGAAGATCTGCGCGGGCGATGAATCCTTGAGCATGCCGGCGAGTTCGTGCGGAGCTTGCCGCGCGTACAGTGGCACAACGACAATGCCCTCGGCCATCAGCGCCAGATCGAGCGCCGCCCAGCGAATGCTGTTTGGAGCGAGCAACGCGCAGCGATCGCCGCGCTTCAGGCCCTGTGCCGCTAAGAATTGCCGCGCTTGAGCGATCCGTGCCAGAAGATCGGCGCCCGAACAATTGACGATCTGCCCGGCGCGAATCTCAGCCATTACAGGAGCAGCGCCGGCGCGCTTCAAACGATCGAAAATGTTTTCGAGAAATGTCATGCGGATTCGATTTCAGGCCGTCGCTATGCCATCGCCGATTCGTGCCGTTCCACCAGCGCACGCAGGGACGGGCTGAGCGGCGGCAGGTAATCCTCCCAGCTCAAAACGCCGCTGCGAATCGGGAACTCCGGATACGTGCGGGCCACCTGTTCCTCCAAATACGTTCCCATGCGCGCCATCATTTGCAGATTGCGCGCCACGACGCGACCTTCGGCGCAGCGAATCTGGTCGGCGTCCTCATCCAGAGCCCGCAGCGCGACCGGGATGTTATCCGCCAACTCCGTATCGTCGACGTTCATCAGCAGATGCTCATGCCCACGCTCGCGCATCAGGTTGCGGATGCGTTCATCCATGGTGACGCCGGCCGAAGGGATGCCGGCAGGCATCGACGTGACGATTGCGTGGTAGCGCGACGACAGGATCCGGCTGCACGCGCGCAGAATGCTGACGAGCTCGAACATGTTATAGCGGTCCGAGGAGAAGACGGGAACGCCGCCTAATTTATCGGACATGCGTTCGCACGCGTCGCGATCCAACATTTCCATCGCGATCAGCACGGGAAAAACAGCGTGGTCCTTTGTATAGTTCTGCACTCCGGCGGCCATCGCGGAGAGGTATCGCTCGTACGCCGTATCCACATCCCGGCCCGAGCGGTGAAAATAGATCGTGCGGTAGTAGCTCTTCTTGTAAGCGCCAAAAATGGAATGCGCGAACCATCGTCCGATGGACGGCTTCACAGGCCAGAAGAATGGATTGATGGGACAGACGGCAAGCACCGGCTTCGAGCCGTCCCAGCCCGCGTCGAGCAGAACCTTGCGTCCGTACTCGGGCGGCAGCGGCTCGAACGTCCACGCCGTGTCCGCGCCGAGTTCGCTTCGAATTCCGAGTTTGCCCAGAACGGCTTGCGATTCCGGATTGCGTGTGACGATGAGGGAATCCTTGCAAAATCGCTTGCACATTCTTTGAAGAAAGGGATCCATGGCTCCTGCCTCGCCGCCATAGGCAACGCTCAGTTTGTTCTGCGCCGCGGCGATGCCAAGCGAGCCGATCATCATGTTCGCCAGTGCGTTTGCGAATTTGCTCTTGAACATCGATCCTTCGCAGGCGATGACGCCATGCTGCTGCCGGATTTCGCGATGCAGGAAAGGCGGATAAATATTCGGGAGATACACCTGGCGAGAATCCTCGAAGTATCCGCGCGAATTGTCGAAATCGAACGACATCACGCTTAATTCGAGATTTTCCGGGCTGAGAATTCGCCGAACTTGCCGCACCATTTCGTGCACGCGCACATCGGAGCCGGTATTCCGTGTTCCGTTGTACCCGGCAAACAGCAGTTTGAGTTTCTTCCCGGGTTCCCACGCTTCGCCGGCGCCGAGCATCCATTCAAACTTGTTCAGCTCGATCAGCCCGCCCACCCAGAGTTCGAGAAACAGGTCAGCGTCGAACATCAGCGTGCGTCCCGAGCGGCTGCGCGAGCGGGCCAGTCCAGATAGGGATAGCTGAAATGATTGTCGCGGCTGAAGCGCAGCAGAGGATAGCAGTATTGAGAAAATGGAGCGGGCTTGCGTCCCATCTCGGCAACAGCGCGATTGTTGTCGAAGACTGTATTCCAAATAAGATACGGCAGGAAAACTTTCAAGAGCGTCGCGAGGCCGCCGATTTTTCCCGCCCGTCCCGCGAGGGCGTTCACGATTTTCGACGAAGGGCCCTCCAGGCTCGGCGCAAAAATGGGACTTCGCTTGCCTTGCGCCTTGGCGAGCGCATCCGTGAGCGCGACGAAGGTCTCCGAATCAACACCCGAAGAAAGATGATAGATGTCGTGGGCCGGTTCGGCTTTCTGGTGCAGCGTTGCGATTGCGTCCGCGACGAAGTCAACGGGCACGATATCGATCTTGTCGCCTGGACGGAACGGAAGCACCGGAAGTCCCGCCAGAAAAACGAACGCACGCACCATATCGAATTGATTCGTTTCGGGCCGGCGGCTGTCTCCGAGGACGATGCTGGGCCGGAATATCGTGAACGGGATACCGGGAAGCAATTCGCGGATCATGTGTTCGCAGAACTTCTTGGTCCGCGCGTACGGGTCGTAATCGGAGAGGCTCCAATCTATTGAAGAATCTTCCTGCACGACTTCGTCTGCGCGCCGGCCGGCGACCGCGACCGTGCTGACGTGACTAAAGCGGCGCAGGCCGTGATCGTCGCGCGCGCGCGTAGCCAGCTGAATCACCTCGAGCGTGCCGCGCAGATTCACGTTCAGACAGCTCTTTTCAGACTTGCGATTTAGCGAGGCCGCACAGTGAATGATCGAATCCGTGGTTTTGACCAGCCGCGCGTATTCGTCGTCGCTGAGGCCGAACTGGGCGCTGGTGATGTCGCCCAGAAAAATTTGAATGCGCGAATGGAGACAATCGTCGAACTGTTCGAAGTTCATGTGCAACTGAAGCGCTCGCCAGAGCCGCTCTTGGGCTTCTTGCGCGGTTCGCGCACGCACCAGGAGATTCAGCGGATCGCGGTGATCCGCCAGCAAGTTCGCCGTGACGTAGGCGCCGATGTAGCCGGTCGAGCCGGTGATAAAAATGGGCACGGTGATTGGTCTTAGCCAGCCGGGCCGGACGCGCTTCCAGACATTTCCTTCGCAACCGCGCGGCCGCCATTTGCTAGCGGCACACTTCTGCGCGGACGCGGTTCCGGTTGGCGGCCTTCGAGGAGAGGATAGCACCACTTGCGCAGAGCCGGAATGTGGACGTTGATCCAGTAATCCCACCAGTCGAGCGAGCCGATGTCGTAACCGAACTGAGCGCGTTCGGCGGGCACAAGCGCGGCGTTCAGCCGCTCGATGTTGGCCGCTTCGAATACGTGGTCGTTCAGCAGAATGAACGGCTCGAACAACTCGATCAGCTTGATCACTTTATCGAGATCGCGCTCCTGCTTCGCCAGCGGAGGACGGACGAAAGGAATTCCTTCCACGCTTCGGTTGATCGCTTGCACGATCGCCCTTTGCGCCGGAGCGGAAAGCGTCTCATAGCGCGTCTTTGAGACGGGAATCGCGTCGAACTTCGCGCGGATGCGCTGCTGGAGCCCGTCTTGCGCTCGATAAAACTTTCTGTGCCCGAGACCGGTCAGTTCGATCGACCGGCGCATGTCGCACGGATTCGTGACGGAACTGGCGAGGTGATAAACGGTCGCGTGACATCGCGAGGCCAGCGCCGCAGCAATCAGCGTCATCCCGTCGCAGAGAACGTCCACGGGAATCAAATCGAGGCATTTTTTCTCGTTCGTGGGGAGTTGGCGGAAGAATGTTCCGAGCAGATACGAAAGGGAAGCAGAAGTGTTGACCCCTTCGTTCCAGCCGACGAACGGTTTTTGGATCGTGGATTCGACGATCGCCGGACGGACCACGGCGATAGCCGCCCGCGGGTTCGCGTCGAGGAAATCGCGAATCAGCGATTAGGCGAGGCTCTTTGTAAACGTGTACGTGTTGGGCCAGCCGAACTCGCCGGCGCGCTCCATGCCGATGTTTGTGAGCGTCTGGCGCAGCCAGCGCAGCCGATTCTTGCGAATCTGGTTATCGAGAGCAGAGCCTTGCAAATGCTTTGCGGCATGTTCTTTGCCGAGCGCGGCGTGCCGAAGTTCTTCGGCCAGTTCTTGCGATTCCGCGCGGGCTTGCGTCTCCCGGACAACCGTTTCCAGCCGTTGCCATTCGCTGTGGGCATCGAAGCCGGGCTTGCCGAGCGGGGTGTAGTTCTTCGGCAACGTTTCGAGAATGCGGCCATCGCGCCGTCCGGCGACGTAGCATGTCGAAAGGTGCAGCAGCGCCGCGCGGTCGCATTCGCGCAGAAAATCGAGAAGGTTGGCCGTCGCGCGAACGTTCGTAGCCAGCGCATCGCGCAAGTCGGGATTGAAAGCCGTCAGCCCCGCGCTGTTGACAACGACATCTAATTCGCCAGCCAGCTTACGTTGGATTTCCGGCGGCAGTCCGAGGCCCGGCTGCGTCACGTCTCCAGCAATCACTTCGACGCGCTGCGAGAGGAACTCCGCAAAACTGTCGCCGTGCCTCTTGGCGAGCGGTTCGAAAACCGGCGATTCTTCAACCAGCCGCTGGAACCTTTCCAAAGCAGTGCGCGAACGATGCGGCCGGACCAGCAGATACACGCGGCCAATCTCAGGAAGATCGGTGAGCAAATTCGCCAGCCATACCTTCCCGATGAACCCGGTTGCGCCGATGAGCAGAATGTTTCTGCCGCGCAGCGAGGAGCGGACTGATAGCGAACCCGGCGCGCGGTCGGAGTTGTAGTGCACCACGGGCGGCCGCACCGGCGGAGGAAGGTGGCGAGTCGGCTGAATCGCGCGGTTGAGCAAGTCCGGCTGGTTGCGGAATTTCAAATCGCGGAGCAGTTGCTCGCGGGGGCGGCTGCCATCCGGCGCGTTGCCGGAAAACCGCGCGAACAGGCCGCGAGGCCGAATCACCGGATCGAGCAGGCGGCCCGTCGCAATGCCGTCGTGGAAATCGAGCCGGTTGCAAATAATTTCGCGAACGTTCAGGTATTCCGCGAGCGGCCGCATGATGTGGTCGAGCCCCTGGCTGACGAGCACCACGCGCGCGCCGGAACCGATCGTCTCTTTGAGCTTGTCGTATCCGCGTTGCTTGATCCGAGGCTTCAATTCGTAATTGAAATATTCTTCGCCAAGCAGATCGAGGCGGTCGCGGCTTACGCCGCGCAGAACCATATGCAGCAGCCGGGTGGCAAAGGCGCGATTGGTGAGGTAGAACAACGGCCGGCCCACGGCCAGGGCGCCCATCGCGCCGCGCCGCGCCCATCGCTCGAGAAAACTCTGCGCGTTCCAGCTGAAAAATCCGACGGGACGGACGGCCGTCAGATTGAGCAGGCTTCCTTCAACGCGCCAGAAAACCGGTTCGCCTTGGGAAGTGCCGGTGGCCGGAGCATTGCGCGGTCGCGCGGAATTAGAGTCAGTTGTGCCGGAACGTGTCATTTGGTTGCGTGAAAAAGAGCACCTTCAAAATACTTAGCATGCCGCCTCGGGCAGGTTCAAGCGGACGATCTAGTCAGTTATCGCCGCTTCGAGTCCGGATACTGGAAGAGGTAAACCGGACCCGCAGGACCGGCAACGCCGCGCGTATTATATTCGAGTTGCCACAGGATATGGCGATCGTCGGTTGGATAACCGATGCCATTCGGGTATGGGTAGGGCGTAAGCGTGTGGAATGGCAGCGGGGAGACGGTGTCGCCGTGCGCGGCGTAGAAATCCATGTCCTTAGCAAAGCCGTTCGCGTAGAAAAAGTAATCGCGAGCCCATCCCGCGGGCAGTTTGGGCATGTGTGTCGCGTCGAAACTGACTGCCACTTCATCGCCCGAGCCGAAAATTACGTATTCGTTGTCCACGTTGCGAACCAGCGGCGCGACATCTCCATAGCGCGTGTAGTTGCCCACTTGACGCGTGTACGGCCCCGTTGGACTCACGTCGGAGTAAACGTACCGGATGTCGTTTACTGGATCATCGTTCTTCGGATTGCCTTCGACCACGCGCGGATAGCCGCGGAAATCGAGTGACGCGCCTGCAAGGCGAATCTCCGTCGTATGGAACGGCAAGTCAGCGGGCGAATTGTCGACGCGAATCCGGTCCCAATAAACTTTCAGATTCGTTGTGATGCGAATGCGCCGCGTGCCAGGCGGGAGCTTGCCCGTCAAGTTCGCAACCATAGTGCGTGCCAGGCCGGCAGGGAAGCCCATATCGTCGACGACGCGCACCCATTTTCCGGATGGCTCGAGCGCTTCAACATACGGCGCAATCGGCGTGACGCCCGCCTGCCACGCCGCATACATCGAGTTTGCGGTGAAGTAATCCGTAAATCCGTCCATCAGCAGACGAAGCGGCTTCGTGGCATCCCAGGGGCCGAGATCAAGGGTCAGCGAGTGCATGGCGGCGAATCCCTGATAGGGCGCCTCAGGAAGATCGGTCACGTATCGGCGATCACGTTTTAGCAGCAGCGGCAGCACGTTGCGGCCGCGATCGTCCCATGCGCCAATCGGCGGGCGGGCGTTTTCGCTGAGGATCACCTTGAACCGTGGGAATGGCGGATTGCTGGCGAAGCGCTCGTTCGGCCAGACCTCCACATTCGCCGGGTGATCGACGGCGAGCAGCCGCACCTGGTCGAGGTAATCGAGCTCTTCCATGGGCTCCAGCATGCGGAAAAGAATTTTGCCGTTCTGCGCCGCGACGTCCGAACCCGGAATCTTGAAATACTCGTCCGGGTCGGGAGTGTCGCGCTCGTGCGGCCCGATCCAGTGACCGACGATGCCTGGTCCAATCATGTCGGCAAGGAAATCGAATTTCTTCCCGTTCCATACGAATGCAATCGGGCATGAACTGCCTCGGCGGTCGATTTCCGCGATTTGGTTGATCTTTCGTGCCGGGATTTGCAATTCGTCCTGCGGGACTCCCGTTGGCCAGAGAAGACGGACGACGTCCGGTGCAGCTTCCGTCCCCAGTCCTGCCAGGACGTCCGTTGGCCCCTGACCGAGATATCCAGACGCGCCGGGAACTTCCCACTTTTGGCGCAGCGCTCCGGCAATCACGTTGACCTTTGTTCCAATTCCGCTCTTACTGTCGTGCGATCCCTGAAAAGCCAGTTGCGCCCAGTTATATTTGTTGCCGCCAACATTTTTCAGCAGCACGGGCGGCAGCTGATTTTGCGTGATCAGCAAATCCTTCGAGCCATTGCCTTCGAAATCGCATGCGATCACCGATCGGGGATTATGAAGCACGACTTCGTCGAGACCGGTCTCCTTGGTGACGTCGCGCCAGCCGTCTGGGCCTTCATTACGGAACAGCACAATGTGTCCTGCGCCGTCGAAGCCTTCACCGACGGCGACCAAATCGATCCAACCATCGTCGTCATAATCGATGGGAGAGATTCCCCAGCCCCGCATCCAGAGGACGTCGGGCAATTTCACGCGCTGGAAAGATTTCCCTCCGACGTTCTGCCACAGGCTGATTCCGGGCGTTGCCCAGTGAGTGAACGCCAGATCCATCCAGTCGTCTTTGTTGAAGTCGAGCGCCACCACGCCTGCCGCTGAAGTCGGCATTGCCGTTGACCAGGGCTCGACGGAACGGAATTCGCCTTCGCGCGGATTGAGGAAGATCGTCGGCGACTCATGCCAGCCAGTCACGACGAAATCGATCGCGCGGTCGTTGTTGACGTCGCTTCCAATCGCCGCCACCGATGCCGCCGCGCCCGCGAGCCCCGGCTGCTTCGTCCAATTCGTGAATTTGCCGTTCCCGTCATTTCGCCAAAGAACGTTTCCAGGAGGCGGCAGATTCGCCGGAAATGTGAACGGCTCGCCCGGATGGCTCAGCGGAAAATCGTTGAATTGCGTGACGTAGAGGTCCAGGTCGCCATCGTGATCGAAGTCGATGAACGTCATCCCGAGGATCAAGCCCTCGGTGTCGATTCCTGAAGCGTCGGTCACGTCCTTGAAAGTGCCTTTCCCTTCATTGTGGAATAGATGGACGCGCCGATTGATCGCTACGGCGAGGTCAGGACGGCCGTCGTTGTCGTAATCGCCCACCGCGCAGCTCGTGCCCTGGCCGTATAGTTCCAGGTGCGCTTTGTCTGTGACGTTCTCAAATTTCCCGTTGCCCAGGTTGCGATAGAGTCCCGCGTATCCGTTGCCATTCGCGTCGATCAGAAAAATATCGGGTTTGCCGTCGCCGTCGTAATCGATCACGCAAGCGCCCGCGCCCAAAAATTGCGCGAGTGAAGGGGGAGCGGCAGGGGACTGATCGGCGCTCGCTGAGGAGTTGTTCGCAGTTTTCGGTTTGCGCTCGCCGGGCGCGGCGCCACGCTTTGCCGGGAGGCCGGATTCAGCGGTCACGTTAATGAAGTGAACGGGCACTGGCGGCGGGACGGGCTCCGGCGCGCCAACCATCTCTTCTGCGAGCGAATATTTCCCCTGATCGCCGTACGTGAAACTGATGGGCGATCCGAGCTTCTGCGCGTTCATCTGCTGGAATCGCGCGAGATGCGTCTTCGCGTCATCTCTGCGCCCGGAACGCAACAGCGCCTGCGCAAGGCCGAATTCCGCCGAAAGATGGAACGGATTCAACTTCAGCGCGGTCTCGAATTCCGGAATCGCCTTTGGATACTGTTGCTGTTCGGCGTAGAGCAGGCCGAGGAAATAATGCGTGTCCGGATCATCCGGATCGATCTGCTCGACCTTCTCGAAATCCGTACCGGCCGCATCGGGCTTGCCTTCCGCCTTATTGATCAGTCCCAGGTTGTACCAGGCGTGGGGATTGGTAGGCTCAAGTTGCGCCGCCTTCGAGAGAACACGCGTCGCATCGTCGTCGCGCTGCATGTTGAAGAACGCGATTCCCATGTTCATGCATGGGATATTCGACTGCGCGTCCATGATGCATGCGCGCTGAAAATGTCCAAGCGCATCGGAAAACTGCTGGCGATTCATCAACGCGATGCCGATCGCGTTCTCTCTTGCCGCTTGGACGTGGAAATCCGGGGTTTGCTCTTCAGCAGTTGGCGCGACTGTTTTCTTCGGCGCGGCGCGATGTTTCTTCTGGCTCGCCCCAGCGATCGCACACAGCAGTACGACCGCCGGCACGCCGAAACGAACGAATCGGCTCATTCCGGGCGCCCTCATACTCTGATTTGGCTGATTTTTCATTCAGCAGAGAAGTGTTTACCAGGCAGTGAAAGCGTTCGCCGCTTGGCAACGGCGCATTTTACCGTTTCTCGAAGGCCTTCGCAGCAATTATGGAGCCGCCTTCTCTCACGGTAATATTCTGGTCCGCCGCTACGTTCGACAGGTGATCGACGTGCCCGCTGGGCCAGCTCAGTTCGATCGAGTCGGCTTTTTTCGACGAGCCAAGCCCAAACGTCAGCACCAGTTCGCTTGAAGAAAGATAGCTTCCGCCGCTCCACAAAGTCTGGTCTTGCGTTCCGTTTGCGGCTGTCAAAATCACGCGCGTGCCAATGCCGTCGCGATTCGATTTCGTGCCGACCAGCTTGATTCGCAGCCCATGATTCGTTACGCCGCGGTCGAGGAACACGGCCGCAGGCCCACTGTTCGTCGTGATTGCAATGTCGGGAGTGCCGTCGTTGTCGATGTCGCCGTAAGCCGCGCCGCGCGCCACGCGCCGCGCGTCAAACGATTGCCCCATTTTCGCCGCCACGTCCTGGAATCGCTTCCCGCCGATGTTACGAAATAGGTGCGGCGGTTCGGCGTAGTGCACGCTCTGCGACACGCGCTCCACCTGCGGATCGATGTGTCCGTTCGCGACGTACATATCCAGCCAGCCGTCCAGGTCGTAGTCGAAGAAGAAGCATCCGAATCCAAGCGTCATCAGGCTGTCGCGCCCGACGGCCGTTTGCGGCGCCTCGTCGACGAACAACCCGTTTTTTTCGTTGTGATACAGCGCCATCATCTGATTCGAGAAATTCGTGATCACCAGGCTGGGGTAACCGGAGCGGTCAAAATCAGCGGCGTCGATGCCCATTCCCGCGCGCGCGATGCCGTCTTCGCTGAAGCCAATCCCCGCAGGCACGCCTTTTTCGGTGAACGTTCCATTTCCGTTGTTGACGTAGAGCTTATTCGGCTGCGTATCGTTGCTGATCGCAATATCCGGCCAGCCGTCGCGATTCGCATCGAAGACAGCGATGCCGAGACTCTTCGATGTCGTGTCGTACAGCCCCGCCTTCTTCGTCGCATCCGTGAACGTTCCGTTGCCGTTGTTGTGCCAGAGCCGCACCGAAGTGCCGTGGTACGACTCAGGCGTGCAATATGATTTCATCTTGCCGTCCATCGTGCAGAACAGATCGTTCTGCGGCGACCAATCCACATAATTTGCGACAAGCAGGTCGAGATGGCCGTCGCGGTCGTAGTCGACCCAAGCGGCTCCTGTGCTGAACTCGTTCACTCCCGATAATCCGGCGCTCTTCGTCACGTCGGTGAACGTTCCATTGCCATTGTTGTGGAAGAGATGGCTCTGGCCATAGCTCGTGACGAATACGTCGTCGTGGCCGTCGTTGTCGTAGTCGCCGACAGCGACTCCCAGTCCGTACGTCGAGATTGCCAAGCCCGCCTGCGTCGTTACGTCCGTGAACGTTCCGTTGTGGTTGTTGCGGTACAGCGCCAGCGTGGTCGCGCCGTGGACACGGTGTCCCGGCCAGTCGGTCCCGTTAATGAAGAGAATGTCCTCCCAGCCGTCATTGTTGTAATCAATGAACGCGACGCCGGGCCCCATCGTCTCCGGAAGCCATTTTTTCCCGAATGCGCCATTGTTGTGGACGAAATGAATTCCGGCCGAGCGTGTGATGTCCTCGAAATGAATTGCCGCGGTAGGCGCAGGCTTTTTTACTGCAGCGATCACGGAGACAGCGCAAGCAAGTGAAACGGCGGCGGAAAGCAGCATGACCGCTAATCGGTTCGCCGCTCCGCGGCTCACTGGCCACCACTTCGAGCGAGCTTGTCGCCGTAAGCCGGCTCGAAACGCCGGGGCGTCGCCTGGTTCGGCTCGGATGCCTGCGCTGACGCCTCGCCGCGTGCGTTCGGCGCAAAGGACGCCACGTCTCCCGAATCGTGCTCGTGAATCTGCTGCCTCTCAATGTTGTCGTACGGATGCTTCGCGCGGTATGGACCCGTGAGAGTTTCGGACGCCTCATCCGCCTTGAAACGCAAATAGCGCGTCTCGAACGCCTTCGACTCCGCAGCGTTACCGAGGCCGTTGTAGCAGAGCATCAGGTTGTAATTCGCCATCAAGTCTTCGGGATCAATAGATACCGTGTGCTCGAACTGTTTCACGGCCTCTCTATACTTGTGCTGCAGGAATAGCACGCGGCCTACATCGTCGCTCACAACGCGATCCAGCGGATATTGCTGCTGCGCGACGCGGAAATGGTCGAGGGCCTCGCCATACCTGCCTTGTTCCATCAGAACTCGCGCATAGAAGTAATTCGCCCGAGCGAGCTTCGGAGAAATCTCCATCGCCTTAACCAGCACCTGCTTCGCGCCTTCGATATCGCCTTCCAGCACGCGAGCACGGCCCACGTTTACCCAGCCGTCGGGATTCGATGGATCGTTCTTCGTGATCTCCCTGAATGCATCCTCGGCGCCTTTCAGGTCGCCTTGCAGCAACAAGCCGATCCCGTAATCGTTCCATCGCTGCCATTCTTTCGCGGAAAACGCGGTCTGCGCTTTCGGCTCGGGCGCGTTCGGCGGCAGCACTTTCAGATCGAGCGAATCCTGGGCCATCGTCACGATCGGCAGATCCGGGATCGCCTTGATCTCGCCGGAAACATCCTGCAGGTTTCCGGTGTAGGTGATCGTGCGGTCGTCATAACCTGGCGCCACGTCGCCCGGGTGCGTATCGTGAAACACGCCGGCAAAAGCGAAGTGCGTGTTAATCCAGGAGAATTTTCGATAGTTCAGCTTCGCAACCAGATGCAACGGCCCTTTTTCGCCTTTTGGAACGCGCAACCGGTAATGAACGGTGTCCGCCGCTCCGGGCGGAATCAGATGGACATAGACTATGGCGCGTTCCGCCCAGGCATTTCGCCTCGTGATCCGGTTTCCATGTCCATCGATCAGCAGCGAACGATAGAAATGCGCACTCGGATCGACTGGCCCCTTGCCGTCGTCCGTCACGCCACCACTCCAGAAAATTACGCGCCCTTTGTCGTCGGTCGCCTTCAGTTCCAGCCAGCAATCGAAGGCATCGACGGTACCGCCGGGGAAAAAGTGCCCCACTGTTAGCGTGCGAACGACTACATCGACGCGGACGGTGTCCCCTGCGCGAACCGCGGCGTTTACGCGATTGAGCGGCGCCGTCACGGGCTGCGGCGGCACAGTGGGGACAGGCGCTGACGGCGCAGCCATTTCCGATTCCTCGCCCACTGCAAACGCCGTCTCAATCTGCGGCTGGTGCGACTGCATCGCGCCGCTGGGCCTTTGGGGAAGCGGTTTGTCCGGCGAGACAGCGAAAATATCGACGCGGACCTTTCCATCCTTCAGGAAATCCTCCACGTCTTTGAGTTGCTTTTCATCCTTGTTCGCAAAGGGAACGGCCGTATTTGCCGCTACGAAACGGTGATTGTGGATGAAGCCGTCGACGTTCCCAGCATCTTGCGAGCGCCTGGGCGGCATGTGGCAGTCCTCGCAGCTCTGCGGCTTCGGAGGATAGTAGAAGGACCGCGCGCCCATTCCGGAGATGCCGCTCGCCTGCCAGTTGTCGTAATCGTCGAACCCGCGCACCCAGCGATAGTGGTTCACAGGCAGGTCCAAATGGTTTTTGTGGCAAACGGAACAGAACTCCGCCGTTTGCGTTTTCATGAACGGCTTCAGGAAGGTCCTGCGGTGCGGATCGGGATCTTCCTCGATCATGAAGTCGATAAAATGTTGCAGGAACTTGTTTTTCGTCGCGACTAATTTGCTCAGGGCCGGATACTGCAGGATGTAGTCGCCGTTGCCCATCGTGCTCTTAATCATTCGGAACGAGTGGCAAACCATGCAGCCGAGACCGGCTTGCGCGGCCGGCGTGTGCACGCGCGACGCGATGGGCGTGTTGAAATTTCCGGGGAAAAACAGAGCGGCGTCATGGCAACCGGCGCACCACTTCGAGGGTTGCACGCCAATCGTACCTTGCATGTAGACGATCGCTTGCCGGTACCACTGGTTGTTGAACGAAGAGAAGTGGTGCATAGAGCTGAACCACTCGCGGTAAATGTCGGCATGGCAGCGCTCGCAAGCGTGCGAATCCATGAAGAAGTCCTGAGGCACCACCTTTCCCGTCAGCGTCTCGCCGGAACTCGGGAAAAATTGGCTGCTGGGACCGGCGCCTTCCTGGTCCATGCTGCCGGGCGCAATTTTCGGATTGCGAATCACGTACGCGTCGTTCCAGGGAACCGTTCGCAGCCACCAAGCACCCGCCGCAAGGCCCGCTGCTATTGCTATGCATAGCGCCAAGCGCAGACCCGACTTCGCCGCGCCCATCGCAAGCCATCCACGCCGGCCCGCCACGGCAAACGCCAGAATCGCGCAGGCCAAAATGCTGATCAGAATGTGCGCGTAAAGCAGGTTCCATTCCTGCCTTCGCGCGCCGGTGTAAATGATTGCTGCGCCCAGCGCGCCTCCCACCAGCAGCACGATCCAGCCGGCTCGCTCGGCAAGTGTGCCTTGCCGCATCAGTTTCGCAAGGCAGGGAATTGCGATAACCAGCAACGCTACGCCCAACAGCAAGTGCAGGAGGACGAGCCCTTCGTACCAGATCGTCGGAGTCGGCCACGCATAGAGAACGAACGCAGAGACAGCCAACGCAATCGTCAGGCCGCCGATAATCTTTGGAAGAGTAAGACCGCGAATGCTTTGCAAATCTAAGGCCCCCGCCAGACTTGAAACGGCTTACCAGAGAACTCGTTGAACAGATTCGAGCGCCCGCGGTTTTGAACTGCGTTGCGAGGCGGCCAACCGCCAAAAGCGGCACGAATTTATCATTCTGCCGGCGAGAATGTGTCGCGAAAAGTGACGCAGGCGAAGCCGCCGGCACCCCCGAAACTGTGCTCGAAGTGCCACAACGATCACACCCAGACCGCAGACGGGTCAATAGTAGTTTCCTATTAGTCCAGCGCTTGGGCGGGCCCACTGCGTGGCGGAGCTAGTCGTTTTTTCCTCCCAGCCGTTACCAGGATCCCAAGCGGCGCGCTCGATGGCCGTCGCCTAATACTTTTTCGTTATTGTGCCCGCGTGTGGTGCTCCATAACATGCGCGCATCTGCACGCAGTATTTTTGATTGGCAAGGTGGAAAACTTCTGTCCTAGGGGTGACCGGAATGACGCGATCGATTTCGCCGTGTGAACTAAAGCATCCGAATCGTCTGATGCCGTCGGCTTACAGCGTGGTTGTCGTCCTATTCCTGCTACTGACCGGTTCGGCGACGGCGCGCGCGCAGGGTTGCGTTGCAGCTCATTCTGAGCCGCCATCCGATGATATCCTGCTAACCAACGCTTATCACGACAGCGGCGCTCCCAGCGGGCACAACTGGCTCCATCGCCTGACGCTCAACGTCGACTGGCGCACCTTCAGCTCGAATAAATATTTCATCGGCACTCACGAGATCGATCGCCCCGCCGGACGTCGCGTCGAGAATCACCAGAACATCTGGGACATTGGCATCAACTACCAGCTCACGCCGCGTTGGAGCGTTGTCGCCGACGTGCCTGTTTTCCAGGGCACTCGCGACCAGGTGTACCCGCCATCCGGCATATTCAACGTCGGTGGCATTGGCGATATGACGGTCGGCGCGCAGGCGTGGGTTTTTCGTCCGCCCACGGAAAGCGGAGGCAATATTGCCTTCAGCGCGTCGCTGAAAATTCCGACCGGTATCGACAACGCAACCGGCGCCGCAACGTTGAATGGCCAGCAGGTGATCGCCACGGCCGACCAATCGCTTCAGCCGGGCGACGGCGGCTGGGGTTTCCTGCTCGCCTCGCAAGCCTACAAACGCATCTGGTTTCACACGACGATGTATTTCCAGGGCGAATGGCTCTTCAACCCCGAAGATACCAACGGCGTGCGCACGTTCCGTTCCCAACCAGGGCAGGGAGTAATGTCGGTCGCCGATCAATACCTTTTCCGCGGCGGGTTCGCACATTCGGTGCCGAAAGTTCGCGGCCTCGAACTCAGCTTTGGCGCGCGCATGGAAGGCATCCCGGTTCGCGACGCGTTCGGCTCCAGCAACGGTTTCCGCCGGCCTGGGTACATCATTTCGCTCGATCCGGGCCTGATGTACTCGGTGTGGCACGAAGTGATTTCCGTGAATGGCCCTTGGGCGGTGCAGCGCGATCGGCGTCCGAGCGCATCTGAAATGCAAAACAACATCGTCAACGGCGATGCGTTCTTTTCCGATTACACGGTCATCGTCGGAATCTCGCACTATTTTTAGAGACGTCACAGGGCACCTTGCTGCGAACTCTTCTCATCGTTGTTATTGGGGCGCTCGCTTGCGGTTTATTTGCGGGCGCTGCTGCCGCAAAGGAAAAGGAGCATCCGGAGCTGTCGCTGGAGGACTGGTCCGGCGCGAAGCATTCGATTGCAGAGTATCGCGGCAAAATTCTGGTGCTGAATTTCTGGGCCACCTGGTGCGGGCCCTGCCGCGAAGAGCTGCCGATGCTCAATGCCGTCGCGAAGCAGTACATGTCGAACGACGTCGTATTTATCGAGGCCTCGCTCGACGGTAAGAAAGACGAAAGGAAAATTCCGCAGTTTCTCGCGAAGGAAGGAGTCGCGCTGCCGGTCTGGGTCGGCGCCGATCCCGCTGTGCTCAAGAAGCTCGACCTCGGCAAAATCATTCCTGCGACCCTGATCGTTGATCGTGACGGAAGGGCCGTTGCTCGGTTGCTTGGTGAAGCGCGCCGTGACGACCTGACCGCCCGCCTTGACTGGATTCTCGCCGGCGAATCGGGCCAGGCTCCTGCTGCCGTCGTTACGCACTACTAGGAGAGGCTGACTCGCGTGGGGTGAGCTTTTCCTACGAACGCGACAGGCGCTTGCCTCCCGCGCCCCAGCTTCGCGTGCCTCAGATGGTTCGCCATCGTTGGCCGAATGCATTGACGTCTCGTGGTTTTTCTCGCGTGCTAGACTTTCAGCCTTGCTCTCCCACATTTGAGGAGCCATGTTGACCGATCTGAATTTTTCTTCCCTCTGCGAAATGGCGGACGCGATCCGCAATCGCAAGATTTCCTCCACCGAACTCATCGATGCCCATATTGCACGGATCGAGCAGCTCAATCCGAGGCTGAATGCCTACGTTCACACTCATTTTCACGCTGCGCGCCAGAAAGCAAAGGATGCCGACGCGGCTGTTCACGCCGCTGGAAAGTCGGGGACGCTGGGGCCGTTGCACGGCGTGCCAATTTCGATGAAAAGTTGCATCGACGTGGGCGGCTGGCGTTGCGAATGCGGCAGCCGATTGCGGCGCGATTACGTCGCGGCTAACGATGCCCCGCTCGTTGCCCGACTGCGTGCTGCCGGCGCAATCATTCTGGGCAATACGAACGTCCCCGAATTCCTGATGGCATGGGAGACCGACAACGCCCTCTTCGGTCGAACCAACAGCCCGTGGGACCTCGATCGCACGCCGGGCGGTTCTAGCGGGGGAGAGGCGGCGGCGATCGCGTCCGGTTGTGCGGCCGGTGGAATCGGCAGCGACGGCGGAGGTTCGATCCGCGTGCCCGCCCATTTCAGCGGCATCTGCGGGTTGAAGCCGACGCCCGGCCGCGTTCCTGCGACCGGCCACTTTCCCGGCTCCGCTGGACCCTTCGCTTATCTCGGCGTCGTTGGCCCATTGGCGCGGACTGTCGCGGATGTTCAGCAAATGTTTGAAGTTATCGCCGGACCCGATCCAGGCGATCCGTGTGCCGCACCCGTTCCACTGCGCCGCTGGACCGACGCGGAAGTCCGCAAATTGCGCGTTGGCTATTTCGCGGATCACGAACTCGCACCTGTTACGCCCGAAACAGCCGCTGCGGTACGCAAAGCCGGGGACGCGCTGCGCGCCCAGGGATTCGAAGTGGTGGAATGGGCGCCCGAAAATCTCGATCGCGCGTGGCGGCTCTGGTGGAACCTGTTCGGCCGAGCCGGGCAAATGGCGTTTTCGCCGATGCTCAACGGCAACGATGGCGAGCTAAGTCCACTCTTCCGCCAATTCCGCGCCCGAGTGGTGCAGGAACCGGCGCTAAGCGGTCCCGAACTGCTCGATACGCTGCTCGAACGCGACGTTTTGCGCGCCCGTTTTCTCGCCAAAATGGAGGAGTTTCCGATCCTGCTCTGCCCGGTTTCTTCCATTCCTGCGTTCCGCCACGGCGAACGTGAGTGGACCGTCCAGGGGCGCAACGTTAAGTATCTAAAGGCGATGGCTTACTCGCAGTGGTACAATTTGCTGGGCACGCCGGGCGCGGTGGTCCCCGTCGGGCAATCGCCGGAAGGCCTGCCCATTGGTGTCCAAGTCGTCGCCCGCCCATGGGAAGACGAAGCCGCCCTCCTCGTGGCCGCGAAAATTGAATCCGCCTGCGGAGGCTTCCGTCGCCCACCAATCCAGCCCCTTTTCGGGGTGTGAACTTTTGCTGCCACGGCAGAATGCGGCCGCCGTACCGCGCCGCAATTTTAGACCTCAATTGAGTACCCCATTGACGCGGTCCAATGGTGTTAGGTATGTTCGATAGGTACTCGCGAGAGCGTGCGACGCGCATGGACCGGGCGCCGTCGTGACGCGAGCAAGCCGCCCAGATCAGCCCTCAACCGGTCATCGTGTCGTAAATCAAACCTTCACAACCCCAGGTGAGCCAGTGAGTCAGAAGATCAATGTGTTCTTGCTCGCGGGAAACCGGCTGTTTCGCGAGGCGCTGGGGCGCATGTTACGCGCGAAGAGCGACGTCAACGTCGCGGGCAACGAATCTTGTTCGTCGGGGACGATCGGGCAAATCGAGCGTTGCGAATGTGACGTGATTCTGATCGATCCTGTAACTGGTGAGTATTGCGACATTGACCTGGTGCGGAGTATCGCGTCCGCCGCGCCGTCGGCGAAGCTGATTCTGATCGATATGGTCGAGGACGAGGCCACATTCTTGAAAGCGGTGCGAGCGGGCGTCGCGGGCTATTTGCTGCAGCATGCCTCGGCGGTGGAAGTGATCGAGGCGATTCGCGCGGTGCATCAGGGAGAGGCTGTATGTCCTCCCCGGCTCTGCATGTCGCTGTTCAAGCACCTGGCAGCTTCCGGGGAAGGCATTGCTCAGGTCAAAACCGGTCGGAATGGAAGAATTCGCGGGCGATTGACGCGCCGCGAGCAACAACTGGTTCCACTAATCGGGCAAGGACTCACCAACAAAGAAATCGCGGCACAGTTGAATCTTTCGGAACAGACGGTCAAGAACCACATACACCGGATATTGCAAAGAATGGGCGCGATGAACCGTTTTGCGGCGGTCGAAATCGCGCGCGACCGCAATCTGTTGACGCAGGCCTAAGCCCGCTTTCCGGCAGTTCGGCGTCGTTCGGGGCTGCCTCTTTCCTACTGCTCTCTCCACTTCAACATACAAGTCTCGCCTGGAATCTCGCGCTGACTTGCCTGAGTACGATTCTTCACTCTGCGACACTCCCACAATCGTGAATCGGAATTGAGCCTTACGCACGCGCGACGAAAACGCCACACTCGATTCAAGTTGGGAGGACGCGATGGGGCCGATTCGAGTGCTGGTTGCCAACAAGCCGCGGCTCATGCAGGACCTGGTGCTCGCCACGATTTCGGGCCAGCCGGACATCGAGATCGTGGGTCAGATTCAGGACGAAGCACAACTTGTCAGCGCGGTGGAGCGAACACGACCGGATTTTCTGATCGTCGCGCTTGAGAAGTCGGATCGCCTGCCGCGCGCTTGCCGCAGTGCGCTCGAAAGTCACCCGCAGATGAGGATCATCGCGATTGCTCCTAATCGCAACAGCACGATCTTTTACTGGGCCTCATTGAACATTCGGTCGAATCGCATCGAGTCGTCGGAAGAGAGCGTGTTGAGCGCGCTACGCGGTAATGCACGAAGCATTCAGGACGCCGGCGGGAGGTGAGCGAAATGAACTGTGGCAAGTCTCATTTACACGATCGCGCGTCGCAGACTGTGCGCTGCTGCACCTACTTGGCTATAGCCGTCCTTCTTGCTTGCGCGTCCGTTGCCGGACAGAGCCGACCGCAGGGCCGTGTCGCGTCGACTTCTCAACTGAATGACTTGGCGCGCCAGAACCTGGAACAAGTAGCCGCGTCGGCGCAGCAGATCAAGGCGGTGCTGGCAAACGATCCGGGATTGTTGGTGGATTTGAAGGAGTGGGTGGCCAACGATGCGACCCAGCATGGGCAGTTAATTGAGCAGTCCGACCTGACCGATGACGCGATTTACGACCGGATTGAGACGGACGTGCGCTTCCGATCGGTGGCCACTCGGCTCCTGCGACGCTACGGATATTTGACGCCACGCGTCGATCCCAGTTCGGAAATGGGGCGCGAGCAAGCTCTGTTGATCGAGGAAAGAGTGAAATGGCTGGCGCAAGAAGACGAGGAGGGGCGGGCTCAGCAGGCGGCGGAAGCCCAAAGGGCGATGGCCGCTGCCAAGGCATGCGGCGGCCAACAAAGCGCGAACTGCACGCAGTACCAAGGCGGTTCATCGCGTGTCTTGCGATTGCCACAGCCTGCCGAATCACAACCTGAGTCTCCAGTTGAAATGAATCCAGTGCCTTCCCCCGTGCAGAATCCTCCATCGATGAACGGCGGCGAACTGGAGGTTGCGGGCCTCAGCCAGTCGAATTCCAGTTCGAGCCAGGGTTTTTCAAATTTGGCCGGCGCCCTGAACGGCAAAAGCGGGTCGCTGGATGGGGAACAGTTGTTCGATATCGGCGGTGAGTCGAGCGCGTCCGGCAGCAACGATGACAGCGGGGGCAGTTCAGGCGTGTCGCCGCAGGCGATTCAGCAACTCGAACAGCAGTTCGGCGGTGGCGGGTCTCCAGGAGCATTTGGCTCAGCGATGAGTGGAGGCGCGAGCGCAGGAATGCCGGGCTTCGGCGCCGGATTCAGCAACGGTTCGAACAACAACCTGATGGCACAGCTCAATCCGTTTGCGGGAGACGAATCCGCCGGGCCGACTCCTTCGAATATCCCGAATGCGGGAAATGAGCGGCTAATTTGGACTCGCCGCCCCGGTGAGCAAGCGACGCTCCAATCGGCGGGACTGGTGCGGGCTTCGAATCCGTACCGGGATATTCCGTCGTTGTACGACATGTACTTACAGGCCCAGCCACACCCGGGGAAGCTGCAGCGGTTTGGCGAAAACGTTTTTGAGAACGGCGCACGGAATCCGCAAATGATCCCGATGGATTTGCCCGTCGGGCCGGACTACGTCGTCGGGCCGGGCGACTCGCTCGCAATCGACTTGTGGGGCGGGGTGTCGCACAGGCTCTATCGCACCGTGGACCGCGAAGGACGCGTGGCTCTGCCGGAGGTTGGCCCGGTGCTGGTCAGCGGGAAGAATTTGGCTGAGGTTCAGGAAGACTTGCAGCACGTGTTGCGCACGCAATTCCGCGACGTTTCGGCAGACGTTTCTCTTTCGCGCCTGCGGACAGTGCGAATCTACGAAGTCGGCGACGTGGAAAACCCGGGGGCGTACGACGTGAGTTCGCTTTCGACTCCGCTGAACGCGCTGTTCATGGCTGGCGGCCCGACGGCACGTGGGTCGATGCGCATCGTGCAGCACTACCGTGATGGAAAACTGGTCCAAACTGTCGATCTTTACGATTTGCTGTTGCACGGAGTGAAGGCGGGAATCGACCGATTGCAGAATGGCGACACCGTTCGAGTGCCGCCGATTGGCCCGCAGGTAACCGTAGAAGGAATGGTGCGGCGGCCTGCCATCTACGAACTGAAGGACGAAAAGAATCTGGCGCAAGTATTGGAACTGGCTGGAGGGCTTTTGCCCGCCGCCACGTTGCGACACATTGAAGTGTCCCGGCTCGTCGCGCATCAGAAGCGGACGATGCTGAGCCTCAACGTTCCAGAGGCCGACGGCAGTGCCGCTATCACGAAAGCCCTCGAATCATTTGAAATTCGGGACGGCGACAGCATTCGCGTTTTCCCAATTGCGCCGTACAACCAGGATGCGATTTATCTCGAAGGACACGTCTTGCGGCCCGGGCAGTATTCCTATCGCGCGGGAATGCGCGTCACAGACCTGATCTCTTCCTACAAAGATCTGCTGCCCGAGCCGGCGTTGAAATATGCGGAGATCATTCGCCTGAACGCGCCGGATTTTCATCCGAGCGTCCAGAGTTTCAGTCTTGCCGATGCACTGGCTCACCCGGATCAGTCGCCTGTCCTGCACCCTCTGGACACAGTGCGCATCTTCAGCAAGTTCGCTTTCGAGAATCCACCGGCAATTTCCGTGCTGGGTGATGTTCGCGACCCAGGGACGTATCGCACCTCGGGGCAGATTCACTTGAGCGACGCAGTCCATCTGGCAGGCGGCCTGACCCCGGATGCGGAAACGCACGACGCGCAGGTATTCCGATACTTGCCGGACGGCAAATCGGAAATCTTCAGCGTCGATTTGAGCGAGGCACTAAGCGGTAATCCTTCGGCGAACATCTTGCTCGAATCGCGCGACCGCCTGCTCGTTCATCGCAGCCCTGCGACGATCCAGCCCGCCGTGGTCTATATCGAAGGAGCCGTTGGCAAGCCGGGTCGTTACCCGCTAACGGAAAATATGACGCTGGGCGACTTGATCCGGCTCGGCGGTGGACTAAAACCCAGCGCGGACACGCAAACGGCTGACTTGACGCGCTACTCGTGGCAGAACGGCGCGCAGGTTACGGCGAGCGAGCAAACCATCCCAATCGCCGACACCCTGGCCGGCAACGCGAGCACTGAGGACGTGCTGCACAACGGAGACGTGCTCACAATTCGGCAATTGCCTGGATGGGACGATCTGGGAGCTTCGGTCACCATTCGCGGTGAAGTAAAGCATCCCGGAACGTATGGGATTCGTCCGGGCGAGCGGCTCAGTTCCGTTCTTGAACGCGCAGGCGGATTCCAGCCCGAGGCTTATCCCTACGGAGCAATCCTGCAGCGCGTCTCGGTACGCGAAATCGAAACGCGACAGAGAACTGACATGATCGGGCGTGTGAAGGGCGAGCAGGCCAATCTCGATCTGATTCCGGCCTCAACTCAGCAGCAAAAGGCAGAGAAAGAGATGGTGATGACGCAGTGGCAGTCGACGCTGGAAAAACTTAGTACGAATCCGCCTACCGGCCGCGTGGACATTCACATCTTCTCGAATATCCATCGCTGGAGAAACACGGATGCCGATATCGCCGTGCGCGGCGGCGACGTTCTGACGATCCCGAAGCGGCCCGACTACGTAATGGTTACGGGACAAGTGTTCAATCCGACTGCCGTTTCCTACAGTCCGGGCAGGAGTGCGAAGTGGTACCTGATGCAGTCCGGCGGACCGACACAGATGGCGGACAAGAAAGCGATTTTCGTGATCCGTGCCAATGGCTCCGTTCTCAGTTCGAAGAGAAGCCTCTGGTTGGGGCATTCGCTCTCATCTGAGCTGGAGCCCGGCGACACGGTAGTCGTGCCGGAACGTGGCGCGCCCGTGGGCGGCATCCAGTGGCAAAACATTTTCACGGCGGGGCAGATGGCGTCGGCCATAGCGACGACGTTGTATATCGCTCTGCATTACTAGACAGGCGAGGATTGCACCGAGGCGCAATTCGAGGGGCGGGACAGCAATGAGATCCGGGAAAAGGCTTTTCTGATGGGCCAGCGACCACCCAATTCGCGCCTTCTGCCCGAGCAGTACATCGCGGATCCCGACTATCTCGAGCAGATTGAGCGTCGAGCGGCCCGCGAAAAGAACATCGCGCGCATCAAGCTGCTCTGGAAGCACAAGGCGACGATTCTGCGCTTTGCGATCTGGGGACTGGCGCTGTTTCTGGCACTCGCCTATATCGTGCCGCAACGTTATACGGCGACTACCCGCCTGATGCCGCCGGACCAGCCAAACGCCGGAATGGCTATTTTGGGCGCGATCTCGGGAAAAGGGGCGCCGGGGGCGGTGGGCGCGCTAGCGGACGAGTTCCTCGGGATCAAGAACAGCGGCGATCTCTTCGTCGGCATTCTGGGGAGCCAATCTGTACAGGACGATCTGATCACAAAATTCAATTTGCGAAAGGTTTATCACGATCGCAAATGGGAAAACGCCCGGCACGATCTGGCTAAGAAGAGCGATATCTCCGCGGACCGAAAGAGCGGAATCATCACGATCGAGGTGACAGACCACAACGCAAAACGCGCGGCCGCCATGGCGGCAGAATACGTCAGCGCACTCAACAACGTCGTGACCCATGTGAAGACTTCGTCGGCGCACCGCGAGCGCGTTTTCCTCGAACAAAGGCTCGCGCAGGTATCCACGGACCTGGAATCCGCCGAGAGAGCGTTTGGCGACTTCGCGAGCAAGAACACGGCGCTCGATATCAAGGAGCAGGGGCGGGCCATGATTAGTGCGGGTGCGGAGCTTCAAGGCGAACTGATCGCGGCGCAGACCGAGCTCCAGGGGTTAAGACAGATCTATACGGACAACAACGTTCGTGTGCGAGCCACGGAGGCCCGGATCACCGAATTGCAGCACGAACTGACGAAAATGGGCGGTGTTCCCGGCGGTACGAAGGGCCATGCAAACGAACCGAACGCCTCTCAGCAGAACGGTCAGCTCTACCCACCGCTTCGGCAACTCCCTTTGCTCGGTGTCACGTGGGCCGATCTGTACCGCCGAGCCGTGGTGCAGGAAAAAGTATTCGAGACCCTCACGCAAGAGTACGAACTGGCGAAAGTGGAAGAAGTGAAAGAAACGCCAAGCGTGAAGATTCTCGACTCTGCACAGATTCCGCAAAAAGGTTTTCCACCGCGATTCTGGTTTGTCTTCGTCGGTGCGATTCTGGCCGTGATCGCTGGTGGATTGTTTGTGGTTGGCCGCGACCGATGGGAGCAGGTGGATCCGGACGACCCCGGCAAAGTTTTCGCCGTTGAAATCATGCAGGGAATGAAATCGCTGACTGCCGGAAGCGGTGGAGATCAACAGGGTTTGAAGGCTCGCGTGCGGAATCATTTCCGTCACCGGGCCGATTCCGGGAACGAGTCGCACAACGGAGATCACCCCAGCACGAGCTGAATTCAGCGGCTTTGGCAAGATTCCAGTCCCCTCAGCCCAGTTATGAAACGCGATGAAAGAGCGGCACGCAGCTGTTTTCGATTTTAATTTTTTCTTCAGCCTGGGCGCCGGCTTGGGCCAAACGCCATCGACTCCCGAGTTTGGCCGAGCCGTACCCAATGCTGGACCGGGTATTCCGAGGCGCCCGGTTGTGGGCCAAGCGCCGATGCGAAGGCCTCGACTGTCCGGAGGAACCTGGGCCCGCATTGCGTACGCTGCGATCGATCTCGCGTTCATTTGCCTCGACGGAGCGATCGCGGTGTGCGTCCGCTTTGCTCCGCATATGGTTCACCACCTCGTCCGCTTCGGCAACATCGGGCTTTCGCCGAAATTTCCTGTTTCTGCTTACGGCGCATTCCTTCTGTTGTATGCCGCGCTCATCGTGCTGTTCTGCCAGTGGCAAGACTTATACAGGACGCCTCGCAACCGGTCCGCGGCAGACGAAACATTTCGCGTCTCCAAGGCCGTTGTTCTCGCAACGTTGCTCCTGATGGCTTTCGTATTTCTGTCGGGATACCACCAGGTGTCGCGTGCGGTCGTTCTCGGGGCGGGTGTACTGGACATCGTCGCACTCAGTTGGTGGCGGTTCTGGAAGCGAAAGTTCGTGATTCGCAGGATCACGCAGGGAATCGGTACTCGCAATGCATTGATTGTTGGCGCCGGTAGTGTCGGCCAGGCCCTGGCTGAATGCCTGGAAACCAACAAGCTGCTCGGCTACCGGTTCAAGGGTTTCCTCGACGCGGATCACAGCACGGATCACAGGTTGCGGGGACGAATCGAAGATCTCGCCCGCATTGGCCAGGCTGAATTCGTGGATGACGTTTTCATCACACTTCCCACCGAGCGAGAAGTCGTGAAGCAAGTGGCCATGGAGGCGAGAAGACACCGCTGGAACGTGAAGGTAGTTCCCGATCTGTACGACGGGCTGGGTTGGGAGGCGCCGTTACGGCGAGTCGGAGAATTCCCGGTCATGGAGTTGCACTGGGAACCGATTCCGGCGCTCGGGGTGTTCGCGAAGAAGGTCTTGGACGTCGTCCTGGCCTCACTGCTGCTCGTTGTGTGTTCGCCGCTCCTGCTCTTAATCACCGTGTTCATCCGGTTGGACTCTCCTGGCTCCGTTCTCTACCGATCGCAGCGCGTGGGTCGCAAGGGAACGATCTTCGTCTGCTACAAATTCCGGACGATGGTCGCTAACGCGGACGCAATGAAGAAAAAGCTGATTCATTTAAATGAGCGCAGGGGGCCTTTCTTCAAGATTCGCGACGATCCGCGCATCACGAACGTTGGAAGGCTCCTTCGCAAGTACAGCCTGGACGAGTTGCCTCAACTGTGGAACGTGCTGAAAGGTGACATGAGTCTGGTCGGACCGCGTCCGCACACGATGGACGACTACTCGCAATACAAGGTCGATCAGTTGCGCCGTCTGGAAGTGCGTCCGGGTCTGACGGGTCTTTGGCAAGTTACGGCACGCCAGGATCCGTCGTTCGAGACCACGATGCGGCTCGACGGCTACTACATCGATCATTGGAATTTCTGGCTGGATCTCAAGCTGTTGTTCCGAACTCTTCCGGCTGTTCTGCGGGGAGGCGGAGCCTGAACGCTTCGGACCACTTCGGAAACGAGGGCGCCCGTTGAGTGCAATCAATCAGCCGGCGGTCGGATTTTGGACGTTGAAAGCCGTCGGAACTCGGATCGCCGGGTTGCGTCACTCACACGCGTTTCGAGACAGCGCGTCGAACGCGACGTACGGATTGATCGAGTACACCACTCAACCCGTGCTGATCGTACTGTCGGCGCCATTCCTGGTTTCGAGGCTTGGCTTCGACCAATATGGAATCTGGATGCTGGTGAACGCGTTTACAGGCACGGTGGGGATTTTTCACGTTGGTCTTGGAGACGCCACGATCAAATACATCTCTGCTTACCGCGGTCGGAACGATTTGGAAGGCGTTCGGCGAATCTTGTCGGGAACGCTGGCACTCAGCGCCCTCTTCGGCTGTCTGGCTGCCGTCGCTCTGTATTTTTCAGCGCCGTTGCTCGTCGAGTACGTTTTCAAGATCGCTCCAGCACACTACACCGAAGCGACGCGGGCGATTGAAGTAGGGAGCCTGATTCTCTTTCTCCAGGCGATTTATCAGGTGTTTGCCAGCGCCCTGAAAGCCTATGAGGCTTTCGGTCCGCCCAGCAAGATCGCGGTGTTCGTCAAGTCGGGGACGATCTTGGGGGCGGTCGTGCTTGTGGCACTCGGCCTCGGCATCGTGGCGATTCTGCTGCTTACCGCCGCGTTCACGCTGGCGGGAATCGTAGCTCAGGCCCTCGAAACCGCGCGAGTCCTGGGCGTAAGTTCATTCTGGCCGGCATTGGATCGACGGTCATGGAAAGAAGTGCTCGGTTTTGGATGCTACAGCTGGATTCAGAATGCGGCCGGCGTCGCATTCAACCAGTCGGACCGGTTGCTCATAGCGGCGATGCTCGGCACCACGCCGCTCGCCTACTACACGTTGTGCGTGCAAATCGCGCAGCAGGTGCATGGCCTCGCTGCCGGCGCGTTTTCTTTTCTGTTTCCGCATATCAGCGCTCGGCAGCAGCGCGGAAATAAACGCGCACTACGGCGCGTGTTTCGCCTCGCCGTGGTTGTGAATTTGGCTTTTGCGTTGCTGCTGGCTCTTCCTTTGGTGATCTTTGGCCGGAAGATTCTCGCTCTGTGGATGGGTTCCGCTTTCGCGGGACGCACCCATGTTGTCCTGGCTGTGCTTGCGATTGCGTTTTGCGCGCTATCGATCAACGTGGCGCCGCACTTCACGCTGCTCGGCTTGGGCAAAGTCCGGTTCGTTTCGCTGATGAACGTTTTGGGAGGCGTCCTGTCGCTTGGGGCGGCGGCACTCTTGATTCCTCCATTTGGCTTGATCGGTGCTGCAGCCGGCCGGTTGTTCTACGGCCCGGCGATCAGCATGAACTTCGTAAAGGTCGCAAGAAGCATATGACGGCGAGCGTCGAGGAACCGAACTACTCTGCGTGGCGGCGAATCTCGCACCGGGTCGCCACAGCTCAGTGTGCACTGCGCCAAAGCCTGTCGAACCTGTCGGTCGACCTGATGCTCCTGCTGCGTCGCTGCCAGGAAGGCGTCGTTTTGCGGCAGAAGCATCTGGGCCGTTTTCAGATGATCGTCCGCGCGGATGAAGAGGTCGGAAGAGAGATCTATTACGGTGGCGTCCACGAAAGCGCGGAGACTGCCTTTTTGCGGTCCCGCGTCGGGCCGGCTTCGATCTGTTGCGATATCGGCGCCAACGTCGGCTACTACAGCCTTCTATTTGCGTCGCTCGCGCGCGAAGGCGCGGTGCACAGCTTTGAGCCGGTCCCGTTGAACTTTTACGTTCTCTGCACCAATCGTCTCCTAAATCACTTTTCCAATGTGACTGCGAATCCGTGCGCAGTGGGCGATTCAAACGGGTCTGTCGGATTTGTCGTTTCCAGCGACTCGGCCTTCTCTTCGATGGTCAACACAGGGATCAAGCCGGTAGCAATGGAAATTTCCGTGCCCATCGTTCGCCTGGATACGTACTGCGAGAGAAACGGAATTGGCGCTATCGACGTGCTCAAAGTCGATGTGGAAGGGGCGGAAGCGAAAGTGCTCGCCGGCGCGACTGGGCTGCTTGCGGACGCCGGTCGTCGTCCTCGCACCGTCATGCTCGAACTATACGAGCCGATGCTGACCCATTACGGATCGAGCATCGACCAAATCCTTCGCCAAATGGAAGGGTTCGGGTATCGGCCCTTCGTTTTTGCAGGCGGTCAGCTGGTGCGTTTTCGGCGCGAACACTACAACCGGCTCTACAACGTGATTTTTCTCGATGAGTGAACCAGACAATTCGTGGGCGGTGCACCGGCTAACGCGGCCGGGCGCGATTGCGACGGCGCTGTTTCTTCTTCTATTCAGCGGCCCGCCAAAATTCCGAATCCGCAGCCCCGAGGCAAGTTTGAATGGGCACGTTGATTTCGCTCTGCTCATCAACATACTCGTCTGGCTTGCGGGAGGGCTTTGGGTCGCTTGCCGCATGTGGAAAGCGTGGCGCGAACGGCGCTCGCGCGTCCATCTGTTCCTGACGCACAAAATGGCTGCGATCGTCGTAGCCCTTCTCGGCGTCTCGATACTTGTATCGCTCGACCCGGAGCTGACGGCTTTCAAAGTCTTCCAAATCGTCGTTTCGTTACTGTTCACTTCCTTCTTTATCGAGTCTCATGGCGTCGACCGCTTCTTGAACTTGCTGCTGATCGGCTGCGCAGCGTTGTGTTCGACCATCGTAATTTGTGCGGCCGTCGCGCCCGACTTGGTTTTATTCACCACCGATACAGGTTATCCGAGGCTGCGAGGCGAGGCGATCGCAGACGCCGGAGTCGTCGCCGCGCTGGGGACGATCTTGCTGTTCACTTCGATGCGACGGTTTTCACTCCCGACATTTCTTCTCCTATCCGGCCTCTTTGGGTCCGTACTGCTGTTCTCGCTCGCGCGAATTGCCTGGCTTGCCGTTGCCGTTTTCTTCGCGATTGCCGTGTTAAAGCGCCCCATGATTCGCACCATGAAGTGGGTGTACACGTTCTGGGGCCTTGTCGCAGTAGGCCTCCTCGCGGGGGCTGTGGGCCAAATGAACATGGTCCGCAATCCCCAGAGTGTTTCCGATCTCAGTGGACGGCTGGGCTTGTGGGCATATCTCGGCACAGTCACCTTGGGACAGTCTCCCTGGTTCGGACTGGGTTATCTCGCGGCCAGTCGTGAAATCGGGATGGAGTACGACCCGCAACTCGGCTCCGGTCACTCGATTTTTGTCGACGTTTTTGTCGGCGGCGGCCTGGTGACGGAGATCGCCTTTCTTGTGCTGGTAATTGCGATGGTGGTTTACGCGGTGAAGCTGCTCAGAAAAAGACGCGACGCTCATTCGTTTGTGGCGGCGTCTTTGATGATCACCGTCGTCCTGATTGGTTCAGTGGGCGCAGGCATCGATTCAACGCCTTTCGGTTTCATCTTTTGGTCGTTGGTCACGATGTTGCCCTGGCTGAAGTCCTTGCCGGGCGAGTCGCAAGGTCAGCTCGCGGACCCCCTGCGCGCCTGGCCATGGACGGCGCCTCCGCCGTTGTATCACTCCGGTTAGCGCTGGGCGCGTCCCAGGTTCGCGCGAAGTGGAGCGAAATGTGATTAGCGGTACGACGTCACTGAGGAATTGAAAATGGGAACCGGTCAACTGCTTGGCAAAATGGCAAAACGAGTCGATCGCCACTTTGGTCTGCGTGAATGGCTGCGTGGCGAACCGCGGCCGCCGGCCGGCGGGTTTGATCTCGAAGGCGAGAAGCTGATCGATTGGGGATGGATTTGCGCGAACCTGCCGCGAGGCCGTTTCAAAGCGCTCGAGATCGGCCCGGGAAAATCGCCGATCATTCCCGCGATGCTTGCTCTCGGCTACGACGTTACGGCAATCGACCAGTGGGACGATCCTTCCGCAATCGTCGATGGAATTCGGTTCATCCCGCAGGACTTTAACAAGGCAAAGCTCTCGTCACAGTTCGACGTGATCGTTCTTTGCTCCGTCGTAGAACACATCGGTGTCGCGGGACGTTTCAATTCGCAAGATGATCGAGATGGCGACTTGAAAGCCATGGCGACTGTTGCGCAGCTGCTTTCTGCAACGGGCAAGTTGTTCCTCACAATTCCCGTCGGTGCTGACGCGCTCTATCGCCCCTGGCATCGGGTTTACGGATGCGACCGCTTGCCGTTGCTGCTCGATAAATTTGAAACGATCCATTCCAGATTTCTCGTGAAGGACCCTGGCGGACCGTGGTGCGTCTGTTCAGAGGCGGAAGCGCTCGACGCACCCGCCGACATTCGCCGTTACGCACTCGGCGAAATGATTTTGCGCAAGCATCAAGCCTTGCCATCGAACGGCGGCGCGGAGTCCCCATGTTGAAAATCTCGGTGGTCACTCCTTCATACAACCAGGCGAAGTTCGTCGAGGAAGCCCTGCTTAGCGTGAAACAGCAAAGCTACCCCGCCTTCGAGCACATCGTCATCGACGGCGGTTCAACGGATGGGACTGTGGATATTCTTCGCCACTACAGCTCTCGTCCAGGTTGGGAACATCTTCGATGGACGTCGGAACCCGATAACGGACAAAGCGACGCGGTGAACAAGGGTTTGCGCGCCGCGGCTGGCGATGTAGTGGGCTGGCTCAATTCGGACGACCGCTATCGTCCAGAGTGCTTTCGCACGATCGCACGTGCGTTTGAAGAGTACCCGAACGCTGATGTCCTATATGGCGACTATACCTACATCGACGAGACGGGTCGCGTCTGGCGCATCCGGCGCGAGATCGAATTCAATCGGTTCATCCTCCTCTACCTGCACATGCTTTACGTCCCAACTCCGTCCAGTTTTTTTCGGCGCCGGATCTTCGATGCGAACAACTGGATCGACACCAAATTGCACTTCGCGATGGACTACGAGTTCATCCTCCGGCTCGCGCGAAATGGACGCGTCTTCCAGCACATCCCCGCGCTTGTGGCGGATTTTCGGATCCACCCGGAGAGCAAGACGGGTGCGCACGCCAACAAACAGCGCGAAGAGCATGACGCGATCGGTCTGATGTATTCAGATTTGTTGCACGGAATTTCGCAACCGCTGTTGCGCCGTGCAGTTCGCGGCACATTGCGGCTCGGCGCGCGCACGCTTCGCTTCAAAGAGAAATTCCTGCGCGGCTATTACCTGGAGCAGTTTCGGCCTTCCTGCTTCCGGTCTCTGGAGGCCGCCAGCCGGCTGGCGCTGCGCAAAGCCGAGTCGCTGGATCAGTGGCGGGCAGCCAGTTGAGCCGCGTTGTGGTGTGGCGATTCGTAAATATGCAGCCGGAGAGATGACACGAATGAAAATCCTCTTTATCCACGATTTTTACAGGAACTTTGGCGGTGAGGATGCCGCGGCGCTCGCCGAAAAATGGCTGCTTGAGCGCTACAACGAGCAGGTGATCTTTTATTCCAGGAACAACAAAGAGATTTCCGGCTATAGCTTTCTGAACAAGCTGCGTTTCCCGCTCGAGGCGCTCGATTCGGTTCGCACGCGAACCGATATCGCTGCGATTGTTCGTCATGAACGCCCGGACGTCGCTTACGTCCACAATGTCTTCCCGCTGATTTCGTCTTCACTCTATCGCGCGCTGCACGACGCCGGCATTCCTTGTGTGCAGTTCGTGCACGATTTCCGATTTCTTTGCCCTAACGGGCTATTCCATACGAACGGAGCGATTTGCGAGCGCTGCAAGGATGGCTCGTTCTTCAACGCCGTCCGCCACCGGTGTTATCGCGATTCGTATGCGGCGAGCTTCGTCGCCGCTTCTGTAGCGGCTGCCACCCGGCGCAGTCGCGCGCTCGACTTGATCTCGATCTTCGTCTGCCCAACCGTTTTCTCTCGCCAGAAACTCATCGAAGGGGGACTACCTGCGGACAAGATCTGGACTAAACCACACTTCGTAGACGCTGCCGCCATAGCACCACGCTTAACGCCGGGGAATTACGTTCTGTATCTCGGCCGCCTCTCGCCTGAGAAAGGAGTGCTGGGACTCGTGCGCGCACTGGCAGACTGTCCCGACATTCCCCTGAAAATCGCAGGCAGTGGTCCGCTCGAGTCGGAGATCCGAACGTTTTTGCGTGAAAAGCGGATCAACCACGTTGAGCTCGTGGGATTCAAAGCAGGCGCCGAAAAATGGGACGTTCTTCGCAACAGCGCGTGCGTCGTCCTACCATCCGAGTCCTACGAAACGTTCGGATTGGCCGTCCTTGAAGCCTATGTGGCTGGAAAGCCGGTAATCGCGTCGCGCCTGGGTGCCCTGCCCTTCATTATTGACGATGGCAAAAGCGGCCTTTTGTTCGAGCCCGGCAACCGCCGCGACTTGACCGCGAAACTTCGCCAGTTGCTGGCGTGCCCAGCGCAGATGGAACGGATGGGGCGGTACGGACGAGTGTTGGTCGACACGAAATACCGCCCGGTCGAGAGCTACAGGAGTTTGAAAGACATATTTTCGGCCGCCCTGTCTCCTGCCAAGGTTTGCAGAAAGATCGCCTGAGGAGCTGAAATGTTGCAGCATCATCAACAGGATTGGGACGAACTCGCCAAACTCGATCCCTTGTGGGCCGTGCTGTCCGACCCGAGCCGTCGTTTTGGCCGCTGGGACCACAACGAATTCTTTCGATCGGGTGAAGATCTGGTCGAGAAAGTTGTCCAGACGGCTGCGCGGCACGGTTTGCCGGGCGGACATGACCGAGCCCTTGATTTCGGCTGCGGAGTGGGGCGGTTGACGCGCGCCCTGGGCGCTCATTTCGGCAACTGCTGTGGCGTCGACATTTCGCGGCAGATGATCGGCCATGCGCGCAGTTTGAATTCGTCCGTCCGGAATTGTTTTTTTATGGTCAATAGCGATCCTCATCTTGGAATCTTTTCATCCGAACATTTCGACTGCGTGCTCAGCATCTTGGTCCTTCAGCATCTTCCGCGCCGGGAGTGGATCCGCTCCGCAATTTCCGAGTTTGTGCGTGTGCTGAAGCGAAGAGGGCTGCTGGTATTTCAACTGCCGAGTTTCATCCCATGGCGCAATCGCCTTCAGCCTCGCCGTCGCGCATACCAAATGCTGCGCAGAGCCGGCTTCGGGCACGATTTTCTTTATCAATCGCTTGGATTGAATCCGATTCGGATGACCTACGTGAAACGAGACGATGTCGTCGCGCTGGTATCGCGTGCCGGCGCACAAGTCGTTCTCGATGAAACACAAACGGTCGTTCAGAAGGGACTGATTCAGAGCACCACCTATTATGTAACGAAGTAGTTTTGTGAAGTCCTGACCGGCACTTTGATCCGGAGATCTGTTTTCCCGCCCGGCTCCGGCTTGAAATCTCCAGCACGCGAAGCCCGTCCTTCGGAGACTCAAAATGCGCATTGCCATGATTGGACTAAAAGCTCTCCCGCCGCGCTATGGTGGTTTTGAAACCGCGGCGGATGAGATTGGCCGCCGGCTCGTGAAGTTGGGCCACGAAGTGATCGTCTACAACCGTTCCGGCCTGAGTACCCACGACAGGTCGACGTACGAAGGGATTCGCTTGGTCACTTTGCCTACGCTACAGACCAAAAATCTCAGTGCGATCTTCCATTCATTGTTGTGCAGCCTGCACGTTCTGTTCCTGAAGCCGGATGTTGTGCACTACTTCATCACCGGAACGACGTTATTTGCTCCGCTCCCGCGAATGTGTGGAGCGAAAACCGTTTGCTCCGTAGACGGAACCGATTGGCAGCGCAAGAAGTGGGGACGCCTTGCGCGATCGTATCTCAGATTTTCCGAGCGGTTCGCTTCTCGCGTGTGCCATGGGCTGGTATCCGATTCTCTGGACGTGCAGGCGTATTACAAGGCCTCTCACGGCGCAGAATCGTCTTTCATCCCGTACGGCATGCGCGAAACGAACGAGAATGGCACGGAATTCTTGGAGCAGCTCAATTTGAAGCCGCGGGAATACGTACTGTTTGTAGGGCGGCTCGTTCCTGAAAATAACGTGCACCTGCTCATCCCCGCGTTTGAAGCCGTCAAAACCGACAAGAAGCTCGTCATCGTCGGAGATGATCCATGGGGACACGAGTATGTGCGATCGCTAAAGGAGACGCGGGATCCTCGTGTCATTTTTGCCGGCGGTCTTTATGGCAAGGGGTACGTGCAGCTGCAGAAGAACGCATACGCGTTCGTGTTACCGGATGAAGTGGGCGGAACACATCCTTCGCTGGTCGAAGCGATGGGGTTCGGGAATTGTGTCTTAGTGAACGACACGCCATCGAATCTGGAAGTGATCGGCGACGCCGGATTCAGCTACGCGGGCGCAGATGGCCGCCGCGCGCTGCAAGACCGGCTGCAGTTCCTGCTCGACCGCCCCGAAATTGTCGAAGAGTATCGGCGGAAGGCCCTGCAAAGGACGCAAGCGTGTTACCGGTGGGACGATGTCGTCCGAAAGCACATCGAACTGTACGAGCAGCTCATGGGAAAGCGCGCAGCAGAGAAACAGGACCGCATTGCGACTACGCCTGTCGAAAAGCTCGGTCCGTCGCCCGCTTTGAATCAGCCGGAATCAAGCATGAGACGGAGGCGATCAGCGTAATACGCGCTTTACGCAATTTCCGTCAAGGGTGACGATTGATGCGCGCGAAGTCGACGGGACTGCGATCGAAAATGTCGGCTCTTGCGGCTGATCCTACGGCTATGCCAGCGCGAGCATGCGGTCGATTGGGAGTCTCGCCTTGTCCGCAATCGCTTTGGGGACGCGCACTTCGGGGGTGAGCGTTTCGAGCGAGCGAATCACGCGATCGAGCGTGATCGTCTTCATGAACGCGCAGGCCGCATTCGGATTCACCGGATAAAAGTTCTTCTCGGGAAATTTCGCGGTGAGTTGATGCAAGATCCCCGTTTCGGTGCCCACCGCAAATTCTTCCGCGCTGGACTCGCTGATGTGCCGCAACATGCCTTCGGTCGAAAGAAAGAACGTGCGGTCCGGCGGAAGCGAGCCGTCCATCGCCTTTGCCATGCAGGAGCTGACGCATCCGCATTCAGGATGCAACAGCAGTTCGGCATCCGGGTGCTCGTCCATCAGTGCAACCACTTGCTCCGGCTTGATCGATTTGTGCACGTGGCAGTAACCGGGATATCCGATGATATTGCTGCGCTTTGTCTGGCGCGCGACTACCGCGGCCAGAAATTTGTCGGGGACGAACAGAATCGTCCGGTCGGCCGGAATTGACGCGACGACTTTTGCCGCGTTTGCCGACGTGCAACAGTAATCGCTTTCGGCTTTCACCTCTGCCGACGTATTGATGTACGACACGACCACCGCGCCGGGCAATTTCCGTTTCCATTCGCGGAGTTCCTCGGCAGTGACGCTTGCCGAAAGCGAGCAGCCGGCGCGGAGATCGGGCAACAGCACGATCTTTTCGGGGCAGAGAATTGACGCGGTTTCCGCCATGAAGTGGACGCCGCAAAATACGATCAGGTCTGCATCCGTCTTCGCTGCGGCCTGCGACAGCTTCAAGGAATCCGCGACCGAATCGGCCGCTTCCTGCACCTCGGCGCGCTGGTAATGGTGCGCGAGCACCACGGCGTTGCGTTGCAGGCAAAGGTCGCGCACGCGACGCTGTTTGCGGCGAATCTCTTCCGGCGTATCCGCGATCGTTTCGATCTCGGGGATCGTGTAGCGATCCTCGAATCTGATTTCGGCCGGTGCCGCTTGTGCTGAGGATGAAAGGGTTGCGCTGGACATGGCTGGTTCTCTCTTATGCGTCGCCTATACAATCCGCTGGGAAAGATCGAGTGCGCGAGCCGAATGCGTCAAGGCGCCGATCGAAATTACGTCCGCGCCACAGTCTGTGCCGTCCGGCAGGCAAGCCGTGTACCCACTGACATTAGATTCCGTGACCCCGCCGCTGGCTTCCACCAAAACCTTGTCCCACAGGCGGTCGCGCTGCAACGTTCTGACGATGCCGGCGATACCGTCCGGCGTCATATTGTCGAGCAGCAGCACGCACGGAAATTCCCGTCCGGACGATTCCTGAACACGGCGAAACGCCGACGCAGCGGCGCGCGCTGCTGCTTCGCTTCGCACTTCGACTTCAATGAACGCCGACTTTTCCCGCAGCGACCAGGCTTCCTCGATTGCCTTCGGCGCGGCTTCTTCCTCGCTCGCTGCGACCAGCGCAAGATGATTATTCTTGATCAGAATCGCGTCGCCCAGCCCAAGCCGGTGCGTGCCAACGCCCGCCAGATGCAATGCGCGCTTGTCGAGCAGTCCCCAGGGCGTCTTGCGCGTGCCGACGATGCGCGCCGTCGATCCCGTGTGGAGCACAAGGTTCTGCAGGCGGCGCGCGGCGGTCGCGATCCCGCTCATGCGTTGCAACAGGTTCAGGCCAGTGCGCTCCAGCGCAAGCAGGTCAGCTTGATTGCCTTTGGACCTGAGCACCACCTCGCCGGATTGAACTACGTCGCCATCGGCCTTTTCGAGACTGACGTCAACGCCGTGCTCGCCGTACAGCATGGCAAATTCAGCGAGACCCGCAATGACGCCTTCCTCGCGGGCGAGAACCGACGCGGACGCGCGCTTTGCGCCTAGCCCGAGGGCGGACGACGTCAGGTCGCCACCGGCCATATCCTGGTGCAAAAGCGGTTCGAGCAGTTGGCGAACCGCGGCCTCGTACGCCGGATTTTCCAGGGTGAGATTGCCTCCCCGAAAGAAAGCCTGCTCCACTCGCTGCTCGCGTGTGAGGCGAGTCGTGGGGCCGCCGGTTCCGATTGGGCTATGGACCGCCATATCGCTCAATTTTGACATTTAGCCGCCCAAAACCCAAATTCGGTACTGGGCTAGTTTGAATTTTAACTGCTTGTGTCACGATCAAGAAAATTCAAACTGACCCAGTACGCCAAGTTCCGCGACGGTCGCTCCCTCGATCAAAGCGCCGCGTCCCGAATTTTGATTAAAAATACGCTATAAATCTCCTTTCCCGAACATAAGAAAAGTGTATCGAGAAGTTTTTGGTGATGTCGCTGATTCGGTGGTGGTTAGGTTCGATTTTATCTCGACAGGTGTATCGAGTAAGAGAACGGCTTCTTCCGAGTTGGCGAGCGGCGAGAGACGCTTCGCTCGCCTCAGGATTGCTATCGCGAACGAATCGGAAACTGTGTCCATCAATTTCTCAACTTTTGTTGATGCTGCGGGAGTTGCGGCGAAAATTGATGGCACGGCGTGTCCATCAATCTGCGCGCTAGAAGCGCGACCGCCCAAGGTGATGAATGCGAAGTGGCAAGTGACGAGTGGCGAGTGACTAGCGAAGCCGCAAGGCTGACCCGAACTTAAAGTAAAGCTTTGCGAGTGGTGATTTTTGTTGCGAGTAGAAAATTTGATGTAGCTGATTTGGCGGGGTTTGCGGCGATTTCTACTCGTAACGTGTTGCGAGTAGGAATTGGACGTGGCGAAGCCAGGGCGAAGGTTGAGGAGCGGGGCTCCTTTCTGTGTTGGGGCCATATTGTCGATTTGAGCGGCCATAAAAATAAGGAAAGATACCATGTATTATACATATTGTCAATGAATATATGCGGTACTAGAACCGCCGGCTCCGTTCCATTTTGGAACGGCTGTGGAAAACTCGGTGTTCGGCAGGCTGGTGGACGAGAAGTTGGCTAGGCCTTTAGAGGATCTTGCGAACAAGACGGTCAATTTCGGCTAGGGTTTCTTTCAATTGCGCACGAAAGCGCGCTGCCTTGCCACCGAGCCGGTGGCCGGGAAGCGTTCCATTTTGATGATATCTGCTGTGTCGGCGCGGGCTTTCTCGCCTAATTCGGCGAGCGTTTTGTGGCGCGGGGCTGATTCATCGTACATCGGTATGGGAAGGTCTAGGAGTTTCTTTTCGATGTCACGTTCTCCCCAGAGGCCGGTGGATTGAAACGGCTTGATCGCCTCATTTGCCGCCTCGGAGTTTAGAAACGCGGCAAGGTAGTCGGCCTCGTGTTCGTCTTCGACTACGGCCCAGTACACTTTATGCTCGACAATGAGTCGCAACGGATGGGCGTCGCGGTCGAACCGTGATGCTGACACGTCGGTCCCGGCGGCATTGTAGAGTACTAGGTGGCGTTGCGAGACAAGCTGCCGGGTCAGTTCGCGCTGGTAGTCGAGTCTCTGATAAAGGGTCTGTTTCGCCGCCTTATTTCTTCTCCGATCCCGCCAGATTTCCTCGGCGGTTGCGACCCATTTTGCGAATTCACGGTAGCCCAGATTTCTCAGCGCTTCTGAGTTCCGCACATATAGGAGACCGTCGCTCGCTTCATACGGCAGAACTATCGGTGCAGGTTCCAGTACGGTGAACGGGAGTATGTGTCGGGCAAGGGTCGAGGAATAGATGAATCGGCCTTCGACTTGACCGTCAATCCTGACGTTGTCATAGGGCTTCTTCGCTTCTTTTGCCTGCTCCGGGTCTGTCTCAGCCCAATAGAGCTTATCCGGGTCGATCTTTCCGTCGAGATCCGAAATTCGGACAAAGTAGAAGTTACGAGGCACGATCGTGGCGCCTTGTTTGAACCTCTTCTTATACTTGCTTGGTTTCGACGGTGTTCTCGCGCCGGACCTTGTCGAGAAAGCGCAGTGCTCGGCCAGGTAGATAACGTTGGCCGTTTGCTCTGCCGATTCGAGCTTAGTTCTGGCGATTGCCCAAGACACGTTTCGTTGGGGGAGCTGGCCCTCCCACGTCCGGATGGGTAACGGGTCCTTAGAGTTCCCATGATCGGTGTCTCGCTTGGCAAACAGCGCACACGAGGGGACGTTAAACAACGGCGAAACGTCCCAGAGGTCCCAATAGGACGTAAGGCGAAAGGGCGAGTTGTAGTCTCGTTTGATCAGTTTCTGGTGTTGATCGGCACTGAGAACCCCTCTTGGCATAACGAAACCGAGTTTTGCTCCCGGGCGGGCGAAAATAGCCATGGAGTGGGCGAGAAAAATGGTTGCTAGCTCCATGTGCGTGAACAGCTTCTGGGACTTGGGGGCAATTTCATATTGGTCGACGGCGCGCCGCTTGATTTCGCGTTGATATTCCGGATCGGCGATGTAGCGGTACGAGAGCCACGGCGGGTTGCCAACGATAAAATCGAACTGGCCGCGAAACATGGCGGGGCGATAGCTGTTGCGGATAATGAATGACCAGATCGAATTTTTTCGTTCACGGATCAGGTCGGCCAAGCCTTGCGTGAAATCCCATAGGGCGTCGAGGATTGCGCTGCGTTCGAGCATACGCGTTAGGTCAGGAACGGAGTGTTCGAGATGGCGCGACAACGATTGCATGGTTTCGCGCTGTGTTCTGGCGTGATCTTCCGCGACCGTCGTGCAGGCTGCGACCGCCTCATCGAAAATGTCGGGTGAGTTAACGAGATTCTGCGGCATCAGGACTTGGCGCTGGTCCGTGCGTTGGCCATACGTGATCTCGACACCAATCTTCTCTACCAGTGGCTTTTCGACCTCGCGCGGGAGGAAGAGGGAGTCCGCCAGATAGACTGGGATTTGGATCGATTTGCGGGCGGCCTTTACGAGTGAGCCGAGAGCGAGCACGTACGTTGCGCGGGAAATCGTGACGGCGACAGGGTGGATGTCGATTCCCTTGACGTTTCCGACGATGGCTTTCAAGCGGTCCGCGTCGGTTCCCGACGGGTTGTGCTGCAGGAAATGAGCGATGGTGGCGCGCAGGAAACTGCCGGAGCCGCAGCTTGGGTCGAGGACGGACTTGTAGCCTTGCTTTGGAAGGAGTTCCGCGACGATGCGCTCGCATAGCCAATCGGGGGTGTAGTATTCGCCGAGGTCGTGGCGATCCTTCGGGTCGATAAGCTGCTGATAGACGCCCTTCAGCACGTCCTGATCGAGGCGCGAGAGGTCGTATTCGAGGATGTGCGAGAGAATGCGTTCCCACGTGCTCGCCAGAATTTCCTCAGCTTTCGCATGCCGAACCCAGTGAAAGAAGTCGTCGTCGACAAGGTTGGCGAGCCGTTTTGATTCAAAGAATTTCCCGGAGAGGACATCGCTGGCGACTTCCCGCAGACTCTCTCGGAACTTTCCTTGCGACAGAGCGGCCCAGATGAGCAGCCGGGCGATGCTGGAAAGATAGGTATGCCG
>DASUJR010000367.1:0-8368 GCA_036279175.1 Candidatus Acidiferrales bacterium
GCGGCAAACAGCAGCGCCGCCTTCGCCGAATTTTCGAGGAGGAACGCCGCAGCTTGGACATCCGTGGGCAGACTCATTTCTGTTTCTCCTTCCGGCTTTCGTCGACAATGCGGGCGATGCGCTCGATTTCTTCTGGTGTAAGACGAGTTGCCACACCGCCCATCAAAGCGGCGACGACGCTTTCGGCTGAACCTTCGAAAAACGTGTCGACCAGATGACGAAGAGCCGAGCGCCGCGCGACGTTGCGGGGAATGACCGGCGAGTACACGTACTGCAATCCCTGTTCGGCGTGCCGGACGTGGCCTTTTTCTTCCAGCACGCGAAGCTGCGCGCGGACCGTGGAGTAGTTGCGCTTTCCAGGCAAGGCTTCCAATAGCTGCGAAACGGTTGCGCGCTCCAGCTTATAGAGCGCGTCCATGACCTGGCGTTCCCGGCGGGAAAGTGACACGCGATGAGTCAAGTCCAAACTCCCGATGTGAATCGTTATGCTAGCTTTCTAGCACATGCTAGTTTTCTAGCACCTAGCGGCTGCCGGGTCAAGACGCAATTCGACTTCCGCGCCGCCTGTGCGAGTGCGCCTCCGCGCGGCGCCTTCTTCAGCTAGATCGGTTAGGCTACAGAAACCGGCGAAAGCTTATCGAGGCTGGGATACGAAGATGGGCTCACGAGTGTAAGTCGCGGGGCCGATTGGCCATTGCGATACGCGTGCACCAGCATCTCAATCGCAGGGACCGTGCTCGGAGGAATCGCGACCGTGGATGCTAGCAGTTTGCTTCGAACGGCATTTTGCCCCACCTTAAGACCATTGACTCCGAGGAAAGGAAGACTCAACCATCGGTCTCGCACACTGGTGTCTGCAAGCTCCTGAAACGCTCGCCTTGCGCCGAGCGCTATCAGATCGCTCTGACCCACCACGGCAACGTACTCGCCGTGTTGCGAAGTAGAGAGGCGAAGCCAGGAAGTCACCGCTTGAAAGCCCGCGGCTTCCGTCCAAAACGGACTGCGCAGCAACTTGAAGGTGATGTTCTGCGGTTTCGTATAATTCATGCCGTCGAGGCGCCGTGCGGAAAGCGGATTGCTGGTGGGGCCCTGTATGCAAAGCACGTCGCCGCCGTTTGGAACCATGGCGCGTAGCTGTTGTCCCATGATCCGCCCGGTCTCCTCTTGATTGGCCGTGACCGAAAAAACCGGATTCTTCGAGCGCTGGGCCAAGTCGGAAAGAGAAGCATCGTCGCGATTGAGCAGAACCCACCCCAGTCCTGCATCGACCGCGGCTCGCGCCACCTGCGGCAGAGCGGTGCTTCCGGCCGGTTCCACGATGATTGCATTTACGGCGGACGATGGATTTTGGATCACTTCAAACAGCTGTTGATTCTGTTTGATTGCATCATTGTCGGCATAGCAGATTCGGACGTTGACCTTCAGTCGATCGGCAGCTTCTTTTGCCGCTGCCGCCTGTTCTCTTTGGTAATCGCTGTCCTCCGTGATCAACGACACGACGAAAGTAAGATTGCTTATCAGCAAAGGGGATTCCCCAATCTCCCAGGCGATTCGGGAAAGGAAATCGTGCGACTTATATCGTATCGGCGGAGTGCATCGATGAACAGTCGATTATCGGCTCTGGATTCCTAACGTGAAAGCCTCGCGCTACGAATGCAACATTGAGCACATTTTGCCGCTCTGGTACCAGCTGTCTATCGTTATATGAGACCCGGTGTGCCACGCTACCTGAAGCCGGACCATCGCGGTGGGCGCGATCTCGCAGATCACGGCGAGGGGTCTGGCACAGAAGCGGCAGCCATCCTGCGAAAGCCCGGGGAACGATGAACGTTTGGACTACGGTCACGCGAGCGGCTCTCTTCGTAATCGTATTGGCTATCGTTGCAGAGGCACAGGCGCCGACGCAGTTCACACCGCCGACGGCTGCGCCTGCAAGCATTGCGTCCAACTCGCTGCTCCCTGCGGCGATGGCGGGCGATCCAAAGGCGCAATTCGCTCTTGGGAATTCTTTTTTTAGTACCCGTTATGTGACGCTCGCTTACGCGGACGCACTGACCTGGTATAGCAAATCCGCTGCCCAGGGGTATGCTCCCGCGCAGGATCAGCTGGGCGAGATCTATCACAACAACTACGGTCTGCCGCAGAACTACAAGAGCGCCGTAAACTATTACCGTCTCGCGGCAAACCAGGGCTACGCGCGCGCGCAATATCATCTGGCGGGGATGTACAAGGCAGGCCTTGGCGTCCATCGCGACTACAAGCAAGCCTTCAATTGGTATCGCAAAGCGGCCGACCAGAACCTCCATGACGCAGAAGAGGAAGTCGGCTATTTCTACCAATCCGGACTCGGAGTGAAACGCGACTACGCGCAGGCCATCGCTTGGTATAACCGCGCCGCCAGCCACGGCGACTCCGATGCTGAAAACCAGCTAGGATTTCTCGCGGAGCAAGGCTGGGGCCAGCCGCAGAATTACCCCCAGGCTCTTTCCTGGTTTTATAAAGCCGCAGCACAGGGCAATGACCAAGCGCAGGAAAACATCGGCTACATCTTTCAACATGGCACCGGCGTTCCGGCAGATTATGCCAAAGCGAAATCATTGTTCGAGCAAGCCGCGGCTCAGGGCAACAGTGATGCGGAGAATCAGCTCGGATGGATGTACCAATTCGCCCAGGGCGTGCAGGAGGACGATGCCAGAGCGATGGCCTGGTATCAATTGTCTGCGGCCCAAGGCAATATCGACGGCGAAAACAATCTTCAGGCTTTTTCCGACGATCTCGACGAAGACGGCGATTACCAGAACGCCACCTTGCCCGTCAACGACCCTGCTGTAGACCTGGCCCAGCGTTGGGCGGACATTCAGGACCTTCAGCGGCGAATTGATGCAGTGGAAGCCGACGCCGCGTATCAGGACGATCTCGTCGCCCAGCTCAAAGGGATGGGCAAGGGCAAGAATGATGGCGTCAGCAAGATTTTCCATGCCATCGGAAACGTCGGCGCCGCTAAGTATCAGGTGCTGGCTGCGAAAGACCGCGACCAAGCCGCAGCCCTCCGCGACCAACTCGCTCGCATTGCTCCGCCGAGCCAATCCTTCGCAAGCGCACCCATGTCCTGAGGTCGTCCGACCCGCATGGGGTTAGCAGCTATGCATTCTCCATTTGCGAGGCTCCGGCACTGCGATCACGAACAAGCCAGCGCGCCCAATCGCAAGCCGCGACCTGTACGATTACGGCCAACACCGGCAGCGAAGCATTCGAAAGCGAGTAGCCGAGGGGCGAAAGCGGAACCAGCTGCAGATACCAGGGCCACAGGTAAAGAATGAATCGAAACCCGCAGAATCCTGCAAAGAGCGCAACCGCGAGCGCGAGCATCGCCCGTCGCCGGCGACCGGACACAACAAAATAAATCAGGACTCCCAAGAGAATTGAGGAAGCACTCAGAACCACAGCAAGTTTCGACCAATAAAACATGAGTAGCAGAGATGGAGCAGAAACCGCGAGCGCGAGCCTGGCGAATTCGTCGTGTAAGCCATAGCAAATCACCGCATAAGCCGCCGCGATACACGCCGAAGCAGCGAACGCCACGACGGCAGCATGGAGCGGATCTCTATGGAAAGGAAATGGAGGCGCGCCGGAACCGGCCATCATGTGCCATTGAAGCAACGCGCTGCGGGCAGTGGTGGTAATCCGCCACTGAAGCAGCGAAAGGCAAGCATACGCAAGCGCGAAACCAACGAGCCGCCTCCACGTGAGCGACAGCACGATCCCGGCAACGCCCGACCAGAACCACAACGGTCCTCGTTCGGGCGCCAGCTCAAGCAGGTCGCCCACGACAGAGGCCGCGCGGTCGGGGTTTGTGAAGCGCGCGATCAGCCACTCGGCGACAATTGCACTACGCATTGGCGGGCCCCAATAGCCCAAGCCCTTCCAGCAAGCTCTGGAACGAGCGCTGCGCACTCACCACTAGCGCACGCCCTTTCTTTGTCACTGTGAAGTATCGCTTCGCGCGTCCGCCTCGTTGCGGCGTGGGATCACCGACTCTCGATTGCACGAGGCCCTTGCGCTCCATGCGATCGAGCGTGGTGTACAGCGCGCCCGGCGCTGGTTCGCGTCGTGTATGAGCCGCTATCTCACGGAGGATTGTTACGCCGTAGGCGTTTTCGCCCAGTCGCAGAATTGCCAGCAGCACAATCTGCTCGAACTCGCCAAGGGCAACCGGGGCAGACATAACTACTACGTTGTAGCAGTAATCGCGCCTCACCGCAAGTGTTCCGAGGATCGCACGATACACAAACGCGGCGTTAAAAGGGCTTGGTATGCCGACGCAGGCCTTTGTGTAACGATTAGGGGCGGCCGGCAATGAGCGCGCTATGACATGACGAGATTGTTTCGCCGTTAAGCGGCTCGTTCGAAGATGCCGGCGGCGCCCATGCCTCCGCCGACGCACATGGTCACGAGCCCGTAGCGGCCATTGCGCCGCTCGAGTTCGCGGAGAATCGTCGCCGTGAGTTTCGCTCCCGTGCAGCCAAGCGGATGGCCCAGCGCGACGGCGCCGCCGTTCACGTTGACGCGCGAAGGGTCGAGCGCGGCCAGCTTGATCACGGACAGTGCCTGAGCGGCAAACGCTTCGTTAAGCTCGATTACGTCGATGTCTTCGAGCTTGAGCCCCGCAATCTTCAGCGCTTTCGGAATTGCGAAAACCGGGCCGACGCCCATTTCCTCCGGCGGACAGCCCGCTGTGGCGAACGCAACGAAGCGCGCGATCGGCTTTAACCCCAGCTCGCGAGCGCCTTCCGCGCTCATCACCACAGCTGCGGCAGCGCCGTCGCTCATCTGCGAACTGTTACCGGCGGTTACGGTACCGCGCGCGTGAAACGCAGGCTTGAGTTTTGCGAGCGCCTCCATTGATGTGTCCGCGCGAGGTCCTTCGTCGGTGTCGAACGTGGTTTTTATCGTCTTCGTCCGCGTGCCGGCGGATTTTCCATTCGACGCCCCGGCGGCTTCGAGAACGTTGTAGCTGACGTCGACCGGGACGATTTCGTCCTTGAATTTGCCCGCGGCGATCGCAGCCAGCGATTTCTTATGGCTGGCGAGAGAGAATTCGTCGGCTTGCTCTCGCGTGATGCCATATTTCTTGGCGAGATTCTCAGCGGTGAGGCCCATGCCGAGATACGTATCCGGATGGTGGTCCATCAGCCAAGGATTGGGCGCGATTTTGTTGCCGCCCATAGGAACCATGCTCATCGATTCGGCGCCGCCCGCGACGGCAATGTCTCCCTGGCCGGCCATGATACGTTGCGCGGCGAGAGCGATCGCCTGCAGTCCCGACGAGCAAAAGCGGTTGATGGTCATGGCGGATGACTCGACCGGCAATCCCGCCCGCAGCGCGGCGATACGCGCGACGTTCATGCCCTGTTCGGCTTCGGGCATCGCGCAGCCGATGATTACGTCCTCGATGTCTTTCGCGTCGAGCCCCTTCGCGCGGGCGACAGCTTCCTTGATCGCGATCGCGGCCAGGTCGTCGGGACGCGTGGTGCGCAGCGCGCCTTTCGGGGCCTTGCCCACGGCCGTGCGGACCGAGCTTACGATGACAGCTTCACGCATGATTCACCTCAGGACCGCGTTCACGAAGAAAGTCCAGAAGTAATTGGATGACACAGGACCCGAAAAAGCAACTGACCGAAATCTGGGCGCCGCAAATGTTCTGGTTTTGTTAACACCGTGCCAGTGGATGAATCGGAGCGAGATGCGACCGTCTAAAAACCGCGTGATCTGATTCCGACTGATGATGCGGTCCACCGCCCGCTGAACCCTTTCAGCATTGACCTCAAGCCCGAACGCACTCTTGAGAAACGAAGCAAATTCAGCCGCCGTAGAGAGCGTCTCCAGGAACAGTACAAGGCAACGTAAGCACTGCTGCGCGAGCACTTCGTCTGCGCGGTGAACAGCGGTGACAGCTGTTGAATCCAAGCAAGGCTTCTAAGCTGGGGCGGACGTAGTTTCTTCGTTTATCAACGATCCTCCTAAATACAGAAGGCTATACGTCGCGAGCGGGGTAGCGTATCAATTTGCACGGTTCGATCAAGCTGAGTGGACGAGCTGCGGCAGGCCCTTTCTCATGGCGTGAATTTTGCCTTCCTCCGGTTCGCCTGCTTCACGCCGGGGCCGTGGCGGGAGTTTTCTCGGCGACGGGCTGTTTCCTAGGGACCAGGGCGAGGAGGATCGCGCCGATCGCAAGCGCTGCAATCGGGGCGAACTTGAGTTCGAGATCGCCGGGAAATTCGAAATGCTGCACGAGCATGACCGCGCCGTGCGCGAGGTTGGCCCACGCGGCATAGGCGATCAGGCTGCGATGGGCGGACGGATTGCGCACCGCGAGCAGCAGGAATAGTCCCAGCGCGACGTAGAGGCTCATCAGCATCGGGGTGCCCGCGTCAGCCCGATTCTTCGACAACAAAACCGTGTAAATTGGAATGAGTCCAGCCAGAAAAAGCAGCCCGAACACGACCAGCACAACTTTCAGCGCGCGCTCGCGAAACATAGCGCCTCCTTTGCTCCGCTCGACGAAATACGCGTGGATTTGGATTTTTGTTTCAATGCAGAGGCGGAAAACGTCTTCGGCTAACTCGCCTTGCTGGGATGGTAGCACCATTCGGACTGGCTGCGACCCCGGCTTCCCAATACAGACCATCGGAACGAGAACCACGAACGCCGCGGCATGGCGGCTGGCTCGTTCGCAGCGCTAAAATCGCGCTGCTCCCCCGCATAAATGCGGGGGCTCCCATCGAAAACCGACAACTTGAGGCGTCCTTCGACCTGCGCTCCCTTCGCCATGGCACGCAGGGCAGATTCGCGCCGCTGAGTGCAAGCGGGACCTGCAGGCGGCAGACAGGTGCCCTTCGACTGAGCTCAGGACAAGCCAGCGCGACAGCAAATGAGAGCGCGACAACCTTTTGGCGGCGGGCGCGTCTAAGGGCCGAGGAGGTGTCCTGGAAATGAGATCGCTACTTGTACGTTTGCTGATCTGCGTTTTCCTTGCAGGGCTGGCGGCGCCGGTCTACGCGCAAACGGCGCAGAAGAAACCCACAACGTTGCGCGCGGTGCTGCTCGCCGAGCTGAAATCAACGCACAACAGCGAGGAATGGTTCGTTCCGGTGGATGTGGCCGTAAAGGGACTGACGCCCGAACAGGCCGCCTGGAGGGACGCGAAGGGGAACCACTCCGTTGGCCAGCTGGTGTACCACCTGTGGTTTTGGGACACGCAGAGCCTGCACAGATTGAAGGGCGAGCCGCCCGAGAAATTCAGCGGGAACAACGACGATACGTTCAACAACTACGATCCGAAGCGGTTTAAGGAAACGGTAGCGCAGCTCGACGGAGTGCTGACGCAGCTTGAAAACTGGGTCGAGACGGCCAGCCCGGAAAAGCTGGCGCAAAACGCGCAGACGTTCACGCACATCAGCACGCATAACGCGTATCACATCGGGGAGATGGTACTCGTCCGCAAAGAGCAAGGCTCGTGGAATCCGGCAGTGGGAGTGCATTGATGAGGTTGGGAAAGCAGAGGAATTAAAGGAAGTAGAGGAGGTGCGGCTGGCCCAGGCTATTCCGGCATGGAGAAGAGAGCCGAGGGCGGGAGGTGAACGTGCCAGGGCTGAGGCTCGTTGCGGAAGCGCTCCCATTTTTCCTTGAAGACTTCGGCCTGGAGATCGAAGTTGTCTCCAGCGTCGGACGACGAATGTGAAAAACGCCGGTGGGACCCTCCAAAAGGATGGCTGTCAGGCTCCGCTCGACTACTCTCGGGACGACCCGGCGCTACCGAATCGACGGCGGCGCGCTTGGCTGGCTCGCGGAGGCTAAGGAAGAGCGTGATGCGGAACGGGGTTTCGGACGAACGCACCAGCCAGCACGGAAACACGTTCTCCGAGGACGCGCCGGAGGCGGACGGTTCGACGAAGTCGATGTGATGAGCGCGAATGCCGACGTAGGCGGGCGCGGCAGAATTCTGGTGTATCGATGCAGCCGCCGCCGATGCCTCAGGGGCTAAAGCCTGTGACCTTGTCCCGACCGCAATGTCGGAGCTAAAGCCCGCCACGGCTGGCAGGCTCCGACCCCCTAAACTTCCGGTTGTAGCAGTATTGGCTCCTTCTATTGCGTAGGCGGGGGCATCGCATTCGGCGACGCGCAGGCGGCAGCCCCAGTCAATAGCCTCCACGAGCCCGTTTGCGGCGGGCTTCGCGCGTGAAATATTCTTGCAGCCGGTAAGGCGCGCGACGTCGGCGTTCGGCGGACGCCGGAAAATTTCCTCCATATCGCCAAACGCGGCGACTCGTCCGCGCGACAATACGACCAGCCGGCGACAGAGCCGGTA
>DASUJR010000368.1:0-5118 GCA_036279175.1 Candidatus Acidiferrales bacterium
CGTGGCGGTTTGAATTGCACGCGTCCCTTTAGCCCGTTGGCTTCGATTGCTTTCGTATACTCACCTGGATCGTCCTTGCCAACTGCCAGGACGTCGACGGGAAGGTCACGGATCGACGCAATGGCTCGGAGCAAAACGGGAAGCCCTTTGTTCGCCCAGTGATTGCCAATCAGCAGGAGCACGAATTTTTCGGGACCATAGCCCAACTCCCGTCGTGCGACCTCGCGAAGCGCTGCTCGGCGCTGACGATTGAACACGCTATGGTCGAGTCCGAGATAAATCACAGAACTCGGTGTCTGGCGGTTGAAGTGGCGCGTGAGTTCGCGATCCGTTTTACGCGCGATCAGAATCAGAGTCTTGTCCGGGTCTGAGTAAATGCGGCGTTCGAGGATCGAGATAAGGCCGTAATACAGTTTGCGGTGGAGAGTCCGAGGCGAAATCCGATTTGCGCCTGGTTTCGCGGAGTGCGCCAACTTCGCCGCGTACTCCGCGAATACAATGTGAACTGAAATTACATCGGCGTCCAGGCAGTTGATTCCCGGACTGAAAATAACGTCGGCACAAATGCCCCGAAATCTGCGGTCCCACGCGCGCCATGCATGGTTCGCGAAAAGCCACCAGATGTAGTTCAGCAGGTGCGGACCAGGTAATTTCGGAATCTTGTGCCAAATGATTTTGGCTGGATCGATGTCCGCAATGCGCTGGCTGTAAACGTGAATTTCGAAATGGTCTGCGACACCGGAAATCCATTCGCTGACGCGGCGCTCGGTCCCGTGGCTCTTATCCAGGAAGGGGGAAACGACAGCCAGCCGAGGTTTTCGCTCGATTGCGTGCAAGTGACCGGCTCTCCTTCGACCAGTATATGTCGTGCGCCTACCCGCGCCGACGCGCGACCCGCATTGCTGACCCCGACCAACCCATCGCGCACATGATCGCCATCCTTAGCAGACTACACGGTAATTTCTGTCTGCAGTGAAGCGGGAACGACAATTGAAGGCGTGTTATGAAGTAAATCCGGTAAGCGAAAGAGCACGCCCACTAAAATCCAAAGATAAGCGTTATTGATGTAATTCTGGTATATCGAGAGGCCGCCCCACGTAAGAAAAATCAACAGAAGGAACACATACCAAGTGACAGCAAATGCGATCGGAAAGAACCGAGTTCCACGAAGGATTCGCACCACGTTCCAGCAGTAATAGAGCAAAGCGCCGCTCCACACGAGCCAAAGAAACGGCGCAACGATGCCTAGTTCAACGATCAGTACTCCGAACCCCTCTTCCACCCAGAGACTTGGTACCGGCTGTTTGAGAATTTCGGCTACATACTGACGACCCAAAGATGCCAGCCCTATTCCATTTCCTAACTCCCAATGTGGGACGGTAAAGGCAAGCTTCAGGTTTTCTAGTGGGTAGCCGAAACCCCGCCAGTTTGCTTCATAGGCTGAACTTTCCGGCGACAACGTTTGAGTGTAGAACGCGATTCGCGTACCAGCCTCTTGTGGAAAGAGCACGAGAATGGCTGCCAATCCCAATGCTCCGACGATCACCGACCGGCGAATCGCTTTGACCAGCAGGCGTGACTGTGGGACCCGCTTCTGCGCACCCCAAAAAAAACCGACGATCATAATCAGAGCGAACGCGAGCATGTAAACAAGCGGGCCGCGCGCGCCACCAAGCACGGTCGCCGCAGCAACAACAGCGACCGACGCCAAAACGATTTTCTGTCCCCGTCGCGCCCGAGCTAGAATCAGATAGCCGGCTGCACCCATCGCGACGATCCAGATGACGGTCAAATATGCTCCGAACCGTCCCGCACTAACGAAGATCGAGTCTGGAAGGTTGAACACTTGCCCACCCAGCGGAGTATATTTTTCCAGATCGCCAAGACGCGCCAGATTCGAATTCAGGACCGGAGGATTTAGAAAGCTGTTGCCCACAATCGCCTGGATGATTCCGATCAATGCGATCACTGTGCCGATACCCACGTTTATGACAAGGAATTTCCGCAGTTCCTCATCGTTTCGGACGAGCGCGTAGCCCACCCACAGCAATGGAATATAGTAGAAGTAAACTTTGAATCCGAGCAATCCGTACAGAATACTGGGCGAATTGGGATTGAAGATCTGAACGACTCCGAGCCAAACAAAAATGGCGAGCGGCAGCAGAAACGGCGGACGAAACGACTTCTCGCGTCCTTTTCGAATCGCCGCGAACAACGAAACGTACGTCAGCGCGGCTAAAATATCCTTTCCAAAAAACAGGGCCAGATCGTTGTTCAAATACTTTCGAGCGAAGTCTTCGAAAACCAGCCAGCCCAGAAAGAAATAGAATCCCGTGCGCCAGCTGCGCAGGATGGCCACGGCTGCGCCCAGCCCGGCAAATCCGATGACCGCAAACTCAACCGTCCTCATATCGCCGGCAGCGATCGGGCCGCCGATCTCGTAGGCGACACAAACAGCCATCACGAACATAGTGATGCCGATCACCATCTGCTGTTTGATCCGCGGAATTCGGATGTTCAGCAGCTGTTTGTGCCCTTCAAACACTTTACAATCGCCTCCGTCCCCTTGTTCAGAATGCGGTTATCGTGCACCCCCGCATTCGATCGTGTGTCCGGTCGCCAGCGGCGGTCCCGCATAAGAACTTTAATTCCCATAACGATTCACCGTTTCACCGGGCGAAATATGCCATATGCCGCCTGCCATCAACCCTGTGCGCGCTTTCCGTCTGCGTGGCATGCCACGAGCTCGTCGTACAGGGCGACATGCGACTCGATCATCTTGTCCAAGCTAAAATTCTTGGTGGCGCGCTCCCGCGCAGCGGAACTCAGCAACTCCGCAAGCGAGGGGTGTTCGAGCAGTTCGCGCAGTCGAAGGTAAAGCGCGTCCGAGTCGCCGGGAGTAAACTTCAGGCCTGCATCGCCAAGGACTTCAGTCAGCCCTCCGATGTCGGATGCTACCACCACCCCGCCTCGCATCATTTGTTCGATCGCAGCCAGCCCAGCTGTTTCTTCGCACAGCGATGGCATCACGACCACTTGCAGCGGCCTGACTGTCCGCTCCAATTCGGCTCCCGCGAGTTCGCCGGTGAAACTAACAAGCGGGGTCAGTCCCAATTCGCGACAATCGCGTTCCAACTGGCCTCGCAACGGGCCATCGCCAACTATCGTGAGACGAAAAGCAAGTCCGTCTTCGTGGAGCCGCTTGGCAGCTCTCAGAAGGACCGGCAAGCCTTTTTCCTGCACGAGTCGGCCGACATATCCGATTTCGATTCCGTGCCCGTTGCGCTGTATCGATGAACATTCACAATCGCCGATGCCGTGCAGAATAACCCGCGTTCGTGGAAGTGCGACTCGCCGTGCAACGTGCCCCGTCACAGCTACATTTACGGACGCTCGTTTGCACAACCATCGGCGGGGAAATTCGAGGATCAGCGCACGCAGGCTGCCGAGCCATCCCATGTCAGCTAGATTGCAGTGCAAGCATTTGCCATAGCGTCGTGCCATAAAATGACCGGGGCAGACTGCGCAACTGCTGCCTTGGAGCAAAAGTCCATTCGGACACATTGATTGATATCCGTGGTGCGCAATGACAACGGGCTTATCCAGCACCAAACAGAGTGCCATCGGTAGTAGGGCTGGTCCCGCAATGTGGACCACGTCAGCCTTTCGCAGCAATCGAACTAGGTTCCCGAAATTGGGGCAACGAACGAGATGAAAAGGCCACGAGCCGTCAGAACCGGTCGTTTCTTGGGTTCGTGTGACCAGCGTAACGTCGATCGGATCGCTATCGTAATTTGGTGTGCGTGCGATGAGGCCGCGCGCCAGTTCGAAAATGTTCGTTTGAACTCCACCCGATATCGGGAAGAAATATTCCGAATAGATGACGATTTTCATGCAAAGGTCCGCTTTGGCGTTACGCCGAGCGTCTCCGCCATCTGGTCTGCGATCGCGTCCCATGAAAAGTACTGCTTTTGTGCAGTGAGACTTCTTCGGCGAAGATCGGAGAGCACGCGATCGTCGGTCAGAACATGGCCGAGAGCGTCACCCAGCGCCTCGCGGTCCAGGTAGGGAACCAACTCGACTCCCGCATCTTCAAGGGGAGTACCCTCGGCCTCTCCCGCGTACGCGACAATCGGAAGGCCGCATGCGATTCCCGCGATCGCGCTCCCACGGCGCATATATAAAGGGCCGCGAACGCACAACATCACGTCCGCTTCTGAAAGGATGCGCCTGATCTCGGAGGCGCTTTGCAGCCCCAGAGTCACGGCCTGCACTGTTGCCGAATCAAACATTCGTTCGATTTCTTCGCGCGCTTCTTCGGTGCCTCTTCCCAGAAATATCACACGCGCATTTACGCCCTGTCGCGCAACAACTTCCATCGCGTGCGCGATGTCCGCCAGCTCTCGCTGGCGATTCGGCGGATCGCTCAAACAGAAGACAGCAACAGTTTTTGTGCGTTCCGTTCGTTCGTGATGGTCAGCGTCCTCCGGCTCGCTTTCGGGAATGTTCGCGCCAATCGGGATGAATACCGCTTTCGGAGCATTGTGCGGGAGCCAGCCAATCTTATCGAGCGGATCCAGAAAAACGGCGATGTTCGCGCCGGAATAGAGACGCCGGATAACCCAGTCCTGGCAGGCGCCGCGGCAGCGGTCGATCCAGCGATCCCCGCTCTGCCGAGTCGGCTCGTGAAAAACGACAGCGCATCGCAATCCACGCCGACGCAGCAGCCTGAGCACGATCCATGCGCCAAAGGGTAGCCCACGCCGCGACCACGCCAACGTCGTATATTGAAAAAGAGCCCAGCTGCTGCTACGCATTCCACTTTCTGCCCGGAGCGACCGCAACGCCGCGAGCCAGCCATCCTCATTCCAGCGCACTCGGATTTGTTGAAGCTGAACGGTACTTCGTCCGAGTGCTTGCCTTAGAAAAAAACAGTAGTCCTCGACGCCATCCGCCGGTTCATCGCGACGCCCAAGAACCGCCAGCCATTGCCGTTCCGAGTCGATGACCGGGAACTCAGCTGGCGCGCCGGCCTTTCGCATTGATTCCGTTGTAGCCACGCTTCAACTCCACTTCCACCAACCCGCTTTCTGCAAACCATCGTTGCACGTCTTCCAT
>DASUJR010000369.1:0-9274 GCA_036279175.1 Candidatus Acidiferrales bacterium
CCCGAATCCGGTGAAGCGCAAACGAATTGCAGAAGTGGGCGCGCGGATCGTTGAAACGGGAGCGCCGGACCTGGCGCAAGCCGCGGTGGAAGCAGCGGCATACTCGAAGCGAGCTGGAGTTTACTTTCTGAATGACGCCACGGACGCGCACATCCCGGCGGGGACTGGGACGATCGGGCTGGAGATTCTTTCGCAGCTTCCGAACGTCGCGTCTGTTTTTGTGCCAATGGGCGATACCGCGCTGATCCGAGGCGTGGCGGCAGCTGTGATGCAATCGAACCCGCGAGTTCTGATCGTAGGCGTTCAGGCGGAGCGCGCTCCGTCGTACTATTTATCGTGGAAAGCGGGCAGGAGCATCAGTACAGAGACGTGCGATACGTGTGCGGATGGCCTTGCGACGCGAGTGCCGCAGCCTGAAAACGTGGATGCCGTTCGGGAGTTGGTGGACGACGTGATGCTGGTTTCCGAAGACGAGATGCTGCGGGCGATTCGTCTGCTGTACGAGCACGCGCATGTGATTGCTGAGCCGTCTGGCGCCGCTGCTACAGCGGCGTTTGTGAAGCGCAGCTCGTCATCGCAGGGCTTGGATCCGGCGGCCGTTTTAGTTACCGGCTGCAATATTGCGGGCGCGGTGCGGCTGCAGGCAGGCGTGTCGGGAACCACTGACTAAATCTAGTGCCGCGGGAAAAAAACTGCCGAGACCGGCCTGCGGCAGGCAGGCGTCCTTCGACTACGCTCAGGACGAGCCGGCGCTACAACACCCTAGCCCTTTGTTTTTGGCGGGACGTAACCTTCCGGAAGGCGGGCGCCTTCGCCGAAGAAAAACTGCTCGAGCTGTTCTTCCATAATTTTCTGCGAGTTGGGATCGAGCGGATTGAGGCGGTATTCGTTCATGATCATCTTGGAATGCTCGATCCACATTTTCCACGCTTCCTGCGAGACGTTGTCAAAGATGCGTTTGCCGAGCTCGCCCTTCCACGGGATGCGATCGAGGCCCGGCATTTCCTTGCCGAATTTCACGCACTTCACCGTGTGGCCTTGCTTGCCCGCCGGTGGCGGCGCTGGAGCTGTGTGTCTAGTGTCGCCGCACTTGTCGTCGGCCATGAACGCCTCCCTGTTTTGCAACCATGTCCACCATACTGCAAGCGGCCCGGAAATTCCAGAAGCGGGGGCGGGCGTCACATCGGCGCAGGTAGCAACCGAGAAGTGCGGCGGGCGGCTCTGAGACCCGCCCCTACGGACCCGGATGAGAAAAGGCCAAGAGGCTGCGCGGGGCGGCGACACAAACTCGAAATTCGCGAAGGCAGGGGCTGTGCTACACAGGACAAATCCTCGGGGCATGCAACTCGCGCCAGAAATGGACGAGACCGGTGTTTGTGCGAGGGGAGATTCGGTGAGACTCGTCCGGCGCAGCGCTGATTGCAAGGCGGCGCGCGAGAAATTTCGAAGCGATGCGGCTCGGGCCAGCATCTGTATGTGATGTGGTAGGCTGATTCGAAGACGTTCGCAGTGACGACCGCGATCAAACCGCGGCCGGGTACCGTGACGCGAATTCCTGGAGATCAACATGAGTTCCAGTGCTGGTTCGGCTGAAGCGGCAGCGCAAGCAAAGGATCAAACGACAAAGCCGCGGGAAGCGGATGCATACTACTGCGAAATTCCGTCGGCGCCATGCGCGATCGTGATTTTCGGCGCATCGGGCGACCTTGCGCGGCGAAAGCTGTTCCCTGCCCTGTACGACCTGGCGCGGCATGCGTGCCTTGCGCCGCGATTCCGGCTGCTCGGCTTCGCGCGAACTCAAATGGAGGACGACGCTTTCCGGCAGCACGCCAGCGAATTTCTGCCGAAGAATGCGCCATCGGCGAACGGCTACACGCAGAAGGATTTTCAGCAGAGTTTGCGCTATTTCACAGGCGACTACGACGATCCGGAGGCGTACCAGCGGCTCGGACAACGACTTGATGAGCTTGACCGCGAAGGCCAGCTGGGAGGCAACCGGCTGTTTTATCTCGCCGTTCCGCCGGAAGTCTACGTGCGGATCATCGACCAGCTAGGGAAAGCGGGCCTGGCGAAAGCCTCTTCGGCAAAATCGTGGACGCGCGTGATCATCGAGAAGCCGTTCGGGGAGGACCTGGCATCGTGCCGCGAGCTGAACGCGCGCGTACTGCGCGTTTTCGACGAGCCGCAGGTTTTCCGCATCGATCATTACCTGGGCAAAGAGACCGTGCAGAACCTGCTGGTTTTTCGGTTCAGCAACGGCATCTTCGAACCGCTGTGGAACCGCAACTACATCGACCACGTGCAGATTACGGCGGCGGAGTCGCTGGGGGTGGAGAGCCGGGCCGCGTTCTACGAATCGGCCGGCGCGCTGCGCGATATGGTGCAGAGCCACATGCTGCAGCTCACGTCATTGACGGCGATGGAGGCGCCCGCCACGTTCGGCGCGACTTCCGTGCGCAACGAAAAACTGAAAGTGCTGCAGTCGATTCGCTCGTTTGCGAATGGGGCCGCGGCGCAGGACGTCGTCCGCGGGCAATACGGCGCGGGGACGATCAGTGGCAAGCCTGCTCCCGGCTATCGGCAGGAGCGGGGCGTCAAAGCCGATTCGACGACCGAGACTTTCGTCGCGCTGAAGCTGTATGTCGACAACTGGCGCTGGAGCGGCGTTCCCTTTTATCTGCGCACCGGCAAGCGGCTGAAGGAGGGCCATACGGAGATCGCGATTCAGTTCAAACAGGCGCCGCACAAGATATTCCGCGAAAATCCGGCGCAGCCGAACTGGCTGATCGTGAACATTCAGCCGAACGAAGGGATTTCGCTGTCGTTCGGTGCGAAAGCACCGGGATCGGACTTGCAGATTCGTCCCGTGACAATGGATTTTCGCTACAAGGATTCCTTCGGAGGCCCCACGCGCGACGCTTATGCAACGCTGATCAACGATTGCATTCGCGGCGATGCAACGCTGTTCGACGGCGCTGAAAGCGTCGAGGCTGCTTGGCAGATCGTCGATCCCATCCGCGATGCGTGGAAGCAAGGGCCTGCACCGCAATTTCCTAATTACGCGCCGGGATCCGAAGGCCCTGAAGCCGCTGAAAAACTGATCAAGGTTGACCGGCGACAGTGGAGGCCGATATAAAAGCTGTTTGCTAACGATCCAGCTCCGCGGGCAGCTACGCGGACGCATTCATACCTGAGGCGATCCATGATCCTGGCCGGAGACATCGGCGGCACCAAATCGAATCTTGGCCTGTTCGACGTTCGACAGGGCAAGCTCGTGCGTGTGGCATACAAGCATTACACGAGCCATGAGTACGCCGGTTTGCACGAAGTGGCACAGGACTTCATACGCGAGACGAAAGCCAGCATTACGGCGGCAAGCTTTGGCATTGCCGGGCCGGTGGTCAACAACGCCGTGCGGGCGACGAACCTGCCGTGGATGGTCGATGGCGCGGAAATGGCCAAATTTCTGAGCCTCAGCTACGTGCGCCTGCTGAACGATTTGGAGGCGACGGCTTATGGCATCCGTGTGATGGAAGCGCCCGACCTGGATGTGATTTATCCGGGCACGCCGAACCCGCAAGCAACTCAAATTGTAATTGCCGCAGGAACTGGATTGGGCGAAGCGGTTCTCTTCTGGAACGGCACGGAGCACATTCCGGTGGCTACGGAGGGCGGCCATGCGGATTTTTCTCCCAGCACGGACCAACAGGCTGATCTCTGGAAGTTCCTGAAGAAGCGAAACCCGTTCGTGAGCACGGAACTGCTGCTATCCGGAAGAGGCTTCCAGAATATCCATGAGTTCCTGAGTCCTTACGAGAAGCACCCGGGTTTCGATCCAACGACCGATCCGGCGCCGGAAATCACGCGGCGCGCGTTGGCAAACGAGTGCCCGGTGTGCGTTGCGACGCTCGATCTTTGGCTCGACATCTACGGAGCGGAAGCGGGCAACTTTGCGTTGCGGGCGTTGGCTCGCGGCGGCATCTACGTCGCCGGAGGAATCGCCGTGAAGGTGTTGCCAAAGCTGAAGGATGGCCGATTCGCCGTGGCGGCGCGCCGCAAAGAGAAACTGGAAGATTTCCTTTCGTTGATTCCGATTACGGTGGTGCTGAACCAGGATTGTCCGCTGATGGGAGCGGCGTACGTGGCATCAAAGACTCAAAAGGAGCCGCCAATACAGCAGTACAATTAACTTCTGTGCTTGGGTTGTGGGCCAGTTTGAATTTTAACTTCTTTTTCATGTCAGGGTTTGAATCATCAAACCCTGAAACCCGTGTCACGATAAAGAAAATTCAAACTGACCCACTACGTTTGCTTGCGTGCTATCGCGAGCCGGTCGCACACAGCATGCTATAGTTGCTGAATAAGCCGCCGGAGACTCGCGTTGGCAAGCCCTCCCGACCTTCACGCCGCCGAAGTATCTCGTGAGCTTTCGCCCGCGGCCCGTCGCGGCACCCAGCGCGCCCTTTTGCCAGCAGCGAAGTTTGTTAGAGCGCGATGGCTCTCCTTGGCAGCGATTTCTGCTGTGGCGCTGATTCCCGTCTTCTGGCATCGGCAAATTGAAGCTGACGACCTGGGAAGCCATCTGTACAACGCATGGCTCGTGCAGTTGATCCATCGCGGCCAGATCCACGGCCTGTGGATCGATCATCGTTGGAACAACATCCTCTTCGACTATCTTCTGAGCGGCTTCGGAGCGCTGTTCGGCCTGCACGCGGCGGAAAAGATCGCGGTTTCCATGGCTGTGCTGGTCTTTTTCTGGGGCGCATTCGCACTGACTTGCGCTGCGACGCGACGCGCGCCGTGGTACGTGCTGCCTCTGGTCGGAATGGCTGCGTACGGGTGGACCTTTGAGCTTGGGCTTTTCAATTACTACATCGCGATCGGGTTGTCGTTTTTTGCGCTGGCGATTCTGTGGAGAGGCAGACCCGTTGAATGGCTTATTGCGCTGGCGCTTGCACCGCTGATTGTGCTGGCGCATCCACTGGCACTGTTCTGGCTGGTGGGCGCGGGCGTTTACGTGATCGTGGCGGACCGCATTCGGCGCATTTATCACATTGGATTACTGATCGCGGCGGCCGGCGCGCTTTTCGCAATTCACGAATACCTGTGGACGCATTACATCGTTGAAGTGCGGCCGCATAACTTTTGGTTTTTCAACGGCGCCGACCAGTTCGCGCTTTTCGGCAACCGCTACCGATTCATCGAGTATGCGTTTCTTGCGTTCATCGTTGCCGCGATAGCTTGTGAAGGCTGGTTTCTGTGGCGGCAGCTTCGCCGCGAACAGCGAGACAAGGCCGAGCTGACGAGTTCGGGAGCTACAAACTTTCGCCATCACTCCGCTGCAATCGCTTTAGAGCTCTACGTCCTCGTTTTTGCTGCGGTCCTGCTGCTGCCCCACGGCGCCCACGTTCCGGGACACATCGGCGCGGTCGCACTGCTCACCGACCGTCTCACGTCTATTTCGGTGGTGCTTTTGATCTGTCTGGTTGCTGCCGCGCGTCCGCATGTATGGCATCTGGCAATCGGAGTCGCGCTCGCCGCCATCTTTTTCGGTTTCATCTACCAGGACACGGGCAAGATCAATCGAATGGAAGCGGACGTCGCAAAACTCGTGCGCACATTGCCACGCGGCGCGCGCGTGATGGGAACGATCCTGCCTCCGCGCGGCTCACGCGTCGGGATTCAGCATATTCTCGACCGCGCGTGTATCGGCTAGTGCTTCAGCTACGGCAATTACGAGCCGGGATCGAAGATGTTCCGCGTGCGCGCGGTTCCCGGCAATCCGTACGTTCTGGGCGATTACGATCTCGCGACTGAAACGGAGCAGGGAGATTACGTCGTGCGGCCTGGCGACCTGCCTGTGTGGCAGGTGTACGGATGCGACTCGACGGCAGCGGAATCTCCCAAGCCAAGCCTTTCACAGGCACGTTTCTGCATCGCGCTGCTCCATGCTGGCGAACGAAACGGAGCCGCCGCTTTCAACAAGTAGACTCGATGACCTTCAGGCTGCCGTGAAATCGGCGCGTCGAGTCAGTGTGAGTTGAGGGCCAACGCGCTTCCCGGGTCAGTGAGTGGTATGTGGATTGAGCCGACGGCGTCGGAATTTTCGTCGTGGAGGATGACGCAGAGAGTTTGCGCGCCGGGCTTTATGGGCAAGCGAGCGGTCACGGTCCAGCCGCCTTTAATCATCGCCGCGTACTCGTGCGGCTTCAGGTCGGCGTCGATTTGCTTTTGGGTGGCGTCGAGGAGCTTATTCTTGGCGCCGATCTCCATGAACTCAATTTCGAAGTGGCCGACTGTATGCCCGTTGGACTCGGGCGCCAGGATCGTCGCAAGTGATTGGGGCGGAATATCGACGGTTGCAACAATCTGATCGGAGGTGGTCTTGGACGGCGTCGAGATGTGCACGAGAAAAGGCAGTTGGGCGGAGTCGACCGGGCTGGCGGCAATTTCGCTGAGGAACGCGTCGCGATTCTTCGGCGGCATAGGATGAGGCGCAGGAAGCGCGAAGTAGCCGTTGCGTGCAAGGATGGTCACGCCGGGCCGGTCGACTTTCACCTGAATTTTGCGCCACTCGCCGTTCCATTTGTTGTGATCGGGAATGTAGGCGATCGAGTAGGTGTATTGCGAATCGTCGAGTGCGCGGCGAATGCCGGTTTCAAGATCGTTGCGATTGAAGAAGGCGCGGCCGCCGGTGCGCTGTGCGAGTGCGATCAAATCGCCATTCGGCCGCGGCGTTCTTGCTAACAGGTCGGTAACTGGGTCCGTCGGCGACGAAATTGGAATTGCGCTGGCATTGCTGCGAAATCCGAGCCGCTCGGTCTCCAACCCCCTTGCGTCGACCGTATAGACCGCGATTCCCCCGTCGTTCATCAACCGCACCATCTGGTCCACATCCGTAGCGTTCTGCCATGTGGGAATCGCCGGACGGTCTTGGCCGACAGCTGCTCCCCAGCTCTTCAAAATGGGATCTAGATTGTCACGAAGGAAATAACCCATCAGGCTGACGTTGTCGGTGACCCAAATCAGGGTTTTTCTTCCTGGAACGCTTGCGAGCTCTCGAACGACGGCTTCGAGCGACGCTGTCGTCATTTGACTGCTGAATGCTGCTTTGTCGAGACCGTAGCCGGGACCATTCGCTTTTCCGTCGAGCTCGAAACGATAACGGTTGTCCTTGCCCGAAAGGAAGTTGTCGAGAACTTTATCCGCGTCCGTCTCGTGCTGCGCTGAGGCGCGTTTCAGACTGGGAGAATGCCGCTGGTCGTAACGGCGCAACGCGGCGATGACGGCGGACGCATCGTCGCTGAACCGATGGACAGGTATGAGATCGTCGCCCAGAACAAAGATGCCGATGCGGTCCTGCGGGTGGATCTGGCGGAGGAAGTCGCGAACGCGATTCAAGCCATAACCTTGAGACGTCCATTTCGAGTTCAGAGTATCGAACAGCAGGATCGTGACGCTCGGCGGCGCGCCATTCGGCTCAGGATTGTTTGTATAAGTATTCGGGCCTGGGACAAAGGCGTGGACGGGGATGCTGTTGTCAATCGCAGAAAAAAACGTGATCTGCTGAGGCCGGCCGCCGTCGAGGATGGTGAAATCGTTGTTCCGCAGGTCTTTTACCGGGCGGCCGCTCGCGTCCGTCGCTACGATGCTGACATTCACGATTCGCGTGGTGGTGCGAAGCAATGGGCCGGTGTTTTTGCGTTGCGATAAGAGCGGGGTTGCAGCGAGCAACGAAGCCGCGAAGATCGATGACCAGACAGCGACCAGCCGGGAGCGGTTGGTCATGGCCTGACTCCAGTCCATCAGGTGTGTCCGCCAGTGACTTACACGAACAATAACATAGACGGAAGCACAGGAGCGGCGGTTTCAGAATTGGCGATGTTAAATCGCACAGGCGAGAGCGGCTGTGCCACACGAAAAAGCCAGGCAAAAACGCCGGCGGGACGCCGCCGCTACGGGACGCGCTGCTGGCCCTGAAGGGCAGCGTTACGGTCAATTCTGAACCGGCTAACGCATTTGGCTGTAGCAATGATTATTTCAGGAGGCCGAAGACGACGACGCCGGTGGTCGTGCCGACGTAGACTTTGCCGTCCGCGATCATCGGCGTGATGAACTTGTTGTCGGTGAAGGAATCGCGACCGCTGGCGGCCTGATTGCTGTTGTAAAGCTCGGTGGCGAGGTTGGTGGCGTCGTAGGCGTGGAGAACTCCGCTGCCGCCTCCCGTAGAAGTTCCGGCGTTCTGGACAGCCCAGACGATGCCATTCGACGTTCCGTTCGCGGAAATACCGGGCGTTGTTCCGGGATAGCCGAAGGTGGCGGAACTCATTGACGAAGGCGATGCGGCAAGTTTTGCGCCGGCGATCGGAAACGCCCTCAGCGTCGCGCTCACCGCTCCGTAGTAGACGGTGCCGTTGAAATAAGCGGGCATGGCAAATTCCTGTCCGCCGATCTGGCCGGTGACTTCCTGGTAGATCGCGCTGTCGTTGTTTGGATTGAATTTGCCCATATTGTCGCGGTTCACGACGTAGATGGTGCCGTCTTTACCCGCGCCAACGGCGAGGTGGACGGTGCCGGAAGGGCCTGTCTGGTCCGGGAGAACGAGCGCGCCACCTGAGCCGAGATCCTGGTCGGCATTCGATTCGCTGACGGTGTTGTGCATCGTGAAGTAGTCGGCGACCGTCAGCGTTCCACCGCTGGTGGCGACCTTCATGAACGAATTGCCGTAATTGCCATTCGCGGGCAATCCGTTGTTCAGGTTGGTGTCGAAGTCGCCGTTGGCATCGAGAAAATAGATAGAGCCGGAAGAATCGGCGGCGAGCCCCGCACCGGACATCCAGATGGAGCCTTCCGAGCCGTTTGGCGTGACATCGAGAACGCTGGTCTGCTGCAAGGTGGATTCGTTGTAGCCCATCAGCCAGCCCTGGTAAGGATTCTGGTCGCAGTGGGAAGTCCAGCCCATGTAGATGACGCCGTTCAAGAGCAAAAGGCCGGAGCGTTCGGCGTATTGATACGGATCGAAGGTGTTTTGGCCGGTGGCGCTGGGATAGGTGGCTTGAATGTCGACAGGGCTGCCGCTTTGTTCGGCGCCGGTAGCGAGGTCGAGCGCATGGAGGCGCTGGTGATAATTGCCGCTCGAATCTTTGGACATAGCGACGACGAAGATCGTGCCATGCGCGCCTGCGTGGGGATCGATGACAGGCGTGGAGGTGATGCCGATCTCGGGCGTGATCTGGCCGCAATTATGCGGATCGCTGGTGGTTTCGCCGGAGCC
>DASUJR010000370.1:0-4392 GCA_036279175.1 Candidatus Acidiferrales bacterium
AACCCGGAATGTACGGCGAGCGAAATCCGGCCATCGTCTTCGACTTCACGATCATATCTTTGACGACTTTGTTCAACCCGGTGCCCAGGTGGATTTCGCCCGTGGGATACGGCGGCCCGTCGTGCAGGACGAACAGAGGCGCGTTCTTCCTCGCCTCCAAAATGCGCGCATAGAGATGCTTCTCTTCCCATGCTTTTAACTGCTCCGGCTCGCGCTCCGGCAGTTTCGCCTTCATGGGGAAATCGGTGTGGGGAAGGTTCAGGGTGCTCTTCAGGTCCAGCGCTTTATCCATTCGGGGACGTTCTCTCGCCCTTCTCAGGTTGTGGGATCGGCCTCTTGGCCGTACCGGGTTAGTTTGATTCCTCGATCGTGACACAGGCACCTAAAATTCAAACGGACCCAATACCCGTTTTGCCTGTGTCATGTCCTTGTAAAATCTGGCGATCCGCGAGCAAGGACGAGCCCTGTTTCGGCGTCAGAAACTCGCAAAAACCGCTTAAGTACCGTATGTTACAATGATTCCACGGGGCTGTCAGCGGCGAGTGCCTCGATACATCCTTTTTCGGTGCCGGGCGTCTAACTTTCAGTAGACTTGCGCTCGGGAGTGGCATGGCCGACATGGAACAAGATCAGGATTTTAACTCGCGGCCGGACAATGCCGGGCGTTCGGGTGCCGAGCCCACCTTGAAGATCGGCCGCTTCCCGGCACCTTCTCGCGGGCCGTTTTTCTCCAGCCTGGTTTCCAACCTAAAGGACTTTCTCACCGAACGTCCTGTGAAGGTTCGTCCAGGCCAGCAAGCCTGGTTCAACATGCAGCGGTTCGGCGACGACTTCCGCGAGAATCTGAGCGAATTTTTCAAGCCGACTCCGAAAGCAGTCAATTCGGAGCTGCTGATCGGCTGGACCGAGCACAGCTTCTTGCAAAACCTCCGGGATACATTCTTCCCGAAGAAGCTGCCTCCACTTCAGGTGACCAGCAAGCCAGTCCCCGTAAAGGATATTTGGTCGAAAGATACGCAGTTCACGCGGGTGCAAGCGTTGTCCGTCACGATGCACGTCGGCCTGCTCCTGCTTATTATATTCCCGCTGTTAATGGAGATCCCTTCTCCTGCAACCACCAAAGCCAGCGATATAAGCGTGACGCGGCTTGATGTTTCGCCCTATTTGCCTCGGCTGAAGCCTGCCGCGAAACGCGCGGGCGGCGGCGGTGGCGGCGGCCAACACATGCAGGTTCCTGCCAGCAAGGGTGTGGCGCCGAAGTTCAGTTGGACGCAGATCACGCCGGCAATGGTGAAGACGCCTCCGCACCCGCTCTATGCGATGCAGCCCACTGTGCTGGGACCTCCACAGTTGAAGATCCCACAACCCAATATGAACAACTGGGGCGATCCGCTGGCAAAGGTTCTGAACGATTCCAGCGGCTCGGGCGGTGGCGGGGGTATAGGCTCTGGAAATAGCGGCGGCGTCGGCAGCGGGAACGGTGCCGGACTGGGGCCTGGCTCAGGATTCTCGACGGGCGGTGGGACACCAACTGCAGGCACCGGCGGTTACGGCTACCCCGCTTGCCTCTATTGCCCACAGGCTCAGTATTCCGACGAAGCTGTGAAGGCAAAGTACCAGGGTACCGTCGAACTGCTCGCGGTCATCACTCCCGATGGTCGCGCGACCGACATCCAAGTTCTCAAGGGCGTCGGTCTCGGACTTGACCAGAAGGCCATCGAGGCCGTCCGCACATGGCGATTCAGCCCCGCGCTGGGTCCCAATGGCAAGCCCGCGCCCGTCCGCCAAATCATCGAAGTCACCTTCCATCTCTACTGAGCGCGCGGAAACCGACGCTCGACGTCCGCGCATCCGACCCCGACATCCGCAACAATTTGTCATCACGGTTACTTCACTGCCTTGCGGGTCCGCTCCGCGAGGCCTCGTTACGCTCAAGGCCTGGAGCCACCCCAGCCGGCCAGGCGCTGACATTAGGCATGTTTGCTCAGATGGAAACAGGGATGGCCAGAGTTTCTATTCGCGCCAGTTCCCTTCTGCTAGCATGACGCGCATGAGACCTCCAAGCCGCGCGGTCGCGCTGCGACTGTTCGCTTCTTTTGCGCTGGCTGTTGTTCTTGCGTGCGCGCTAGCTCCGCGTGCCGCCGCCCAGACGGGATCAAGCGGTGCGATTGCTTTCATCGTGCGCGCCACGCCTGCCAGCGGAATCGACGAGCCCGTCCGCGGATTCCCCGTTTATCTCCTCACCGAAAGTTACGAGCAGATCGAAAAAGAAGCGGAGGCGGCATATCCTCCTCCGAATATGAATGCATTCATCGATAAGCTCGACGTCTCGAAAGAACTGAAAGCGTGGATGAAGAAAAACCAGTGGGTGCATCTCTCGGGGGATGACTTCCTGAAGAAAGTCAAACCGGAAGACATCCTTGCAGTTCCCGAATTTCTCGACGCTTACACCACGCGCAGCGACGGCTCGGTGTTCCCGGATTTTCCAAAAGCAAAATACAAACCGGCCGACAAAACCAAGAACCCGGAAAAATACAAAAGGCTCTTGGACGAATATCATCAGGCCGTCGAACACTATGCTACGCAAAACCCGCAGAGCAAAGACGGCATGGACCTAGGTTTGGAAGACATCGATCCGAATGCCAAATGGCAGGCGCTGGTTGCGAAACGCGCCCCGCTTGTGCGTCGCCGTGCGCTCGACCTGGCGCAGTCCAGATATTTCGTTGCACGGGCGGAAACGAATTTGCAGGGCCAAGCCGGATTCGAGCGGGTTAGCCCCGGCACCTACTGGCTGAGTACACTCGACCTTCACGCGGAAGTCGGCGACGTCAGGTCGCAATGGGACGTGGCCGTCACCGTGAGCCCGGGACAAACCACACAATTGGCGCTGTCAAACGTCAACGCCATCCAGCCAGCCGATTGATTCGCACCGACCTGATCGTTTTAGAGCACGACTTGGGTTGTACCAGGAAGCCGCTGGCTTTTCACGAACCATGCCTGATCAACATCTGCTAGTTCAGATCGCGGCATTGAGCGATGCCAGCGCGTCCGTCCGCAAAAACGCGGCGACCGCTATCTTCAACGCGGGCGCAGAGCTGATTGCCCCGCTGCTTCAGCAGTGGCATGCCTACTCCGAGATGGCCGCGTGCATCTCTTCGGCTGGACCGCCACAAATCACGGTTGGAATCGCCGTCCAGACGGCCCGGTTCGATGAGATTCGCAACGCGAATGGAACGCCTCCGCTCGCCGACGTGCCTCCCGACCAGGACGCAAAGGAATTCGAGCTGGATTTTCCGGGAGGAGCACGCCTGGACGTCTTGACGTCGACGGGGCCCGGCGGGTCGGGGGCGATTGCCCGTTACCTGAAAAAATTCGGCGAAGGAATCCAGCAAATCGAAGTGAACGTCAGCGACGTCGATCATGCGACACAGATGCTTCGGTCGCAGTTCGGAGTCGAGCCGATTTACCCTGCGACGCGCACCGGGGCAAATCAGACGAAAGTGAACTTCTTCCTTATTTCGATTCCTGGCGGAGGAAAACTGCTGGTCGAGCTGGTCGAGAAGTAGAGGTGAACCCTACGCTGCCACGTGGCCTTCAGCGAGCACATCTCGCGCAGGAAGCCCACGATGCTCCTACTTCCCTACTTCGGGGCCCGATAGGGTCGGTTGCCCCCTTTTGGCAACTATTCTGGATAATCAGCCGCGCACCATTTCTATTCATCTTACTTCGCCCTATGCGGCTAACCGCCGCTCTGTTCGAGTAGTTTGGCCACCAGTGCTGTCCATCCTGTCTGATGGCTGGCGCCGAGACCTGCGCCCGTATCACCGTGGAAGTATTCGTAGAAATTAATCAGGTCGCGCCAGCATGGATTTTTCTGGAACGTCTCCTGCCCGCCGTAAACCGGACGGCGGTCACCTGCACGCAAGAAAATCCGCGAAAGGCGCCGCGAAAGCTCAGTCGCGGCGTCCCACAGGTTCAGCTGCTTCCCGGAACCGGTGGGAACCTCAACCTTAAAACTATCGCCATAATAGAAGTGGATCCGCTGCATCGACTCGATCAGCAGGAAATTGGGCGGAAACCACACCGGTCCCCGCCAGTTCGAGTTGCCCCCAAAGAGATCGGTCGTGGACTCAGCGGGCTCGTAGTCAACGGAATGGCGCCCGTCGAAATCCAGCGTGTAGGGGTGCTGCTCGTGGAATTTCGAGAGCGACCGGATGCCGTGCGGCGAGAGAAACTCACCCTCGTCAAAAACATAGCGGTAGATGCGGGCAAGTTTCTCGCGATTGGCGATGGTAAGCAGCCAGCGCTCGCCCCTCGCCGATTTCTGATCCCGAATGACGTGATTCGAAACTCCGGGATTATGATCCAGAAACCACTGCGCTCGTTTCCTGA
>DASUJR010000371.1:0-4813 GCA_036279175.1 Candidatus Acidiferrales bacterium
CTGGACCGGCGACATCCACACACTCATCGCGGAATACGGCATTCTGCCCTTGGTGGGCCTGCATGTCGCCGCAGCGTTGTACCACTACTTCATCCGGCGCGATCGGGTGCTGCAGCGCATGTTGCCGGGCGTGTGACGCCGGCAAGCCTCGCGGGCCAGTGACATCCAGTCGCCTTTGCGGGAAGGACGAGGGCAACTTTCGCGCAGACCGCCCGCAGGATTGAACCCGGTGCGGTGAAACATACAGCAAGCCTTCTCGTTGAAACTGCGTTCCTGCTGGAACCTGGTCAAGGTGTCGAGCCCGATCCCACCTTGATTACCTCCGTCCCCTTAATCGCCTTAATCGCGCCGCATGGCCACATGCCCGGCAACCACCGTCAGTCGATTCGCAAGCGACCGACAAACATCCGACTTGGTGCGTCGACGTCGCCATCTCGTCGGGCACGTCGCGCAATCAAGCAGGAACGTACGTCAACCTGATCACGCCCTCGACGATCAAATCGCTGGCTACTAGGCGGAGCCGCGGTCGAGGGCCGGCAAAAAATGGCTTGCCACGACCCAGCACGACGGGATGGATGTAGAGTCGATACTCATCGATGAGACCAAGGTCGGTCAGGCTTTGCGCCAAACCCGGTCCGGCGACTTCGATTTCCCCGCCGAGTTCCGTCTTCAGTCCGCGTACCGCCGCTTCGATGTCATCGCCGAGGAGGCTGGCGTTCGGACCGACCGACTTCAGCGAGCGCGACGCGACCCACTTTGGCTGGCTCCGCCAAACCGACGCGTACTCGCGTTCGTCCTCGTCCCAGTCAGGAAGGTCTTCGTCCCAATAACGCATGACCTCGTACATGCCGCGGCCATACAGCATGCCCGTCAGCCCGCGCACCCGCTCCGTGAAGTGGCGAAACAGCGCTGGATCAGGAGGCCCGAATGCCTGGTGGTCGATGTAGCCATCCAGGGACTGGTTCAGTTCGAACACGAGCTTCGCCATCGGAATCTCCGCTGCAGCGCCATCAGAATAGCTTGGGGCCGCAGCGGGTGCGATGTGCAAGTCAAGCCCGGCCGCAAGGGCGAGATGAGATCAGCTACTTATAGTCTGTAGACTCATTGACATCTTATCGCGGACCCTGCTCGACGGCATTGCCACCTCGCGCGAGGGAGAGAATGGCGCCTACAGCACTCCGAAAACCCAGCAAATCGCTGGTAAGCACGCTTGCCGAAAATATTCGACGACTTCGACACGAGCGGAATCTTTCCCAAGAAGAATTGGCGGACATCTGCGGCCTTCATCGGACTTATGTAGGCTCGGTCGAGCGCGCCGAACGCAACGTTACGCTCAGCTCACTCGAAGTATTGGCTCAGGCACTTGGCGTGTCTGTCGTCGATCTTCTTTCGGCTGGCGACAAATGAGTACCTCGCCACCCACTGACCCGCGGCGATATGTCGCTGCGATTCGCGCGAAGGGGTTAAGCATTTACGACCCGATTCCGATAGGAGACCCCGACTTTTGGATCCCAACTTCCGAACTGCAAGCTTTATTAGATGACGGGCTGCATGGCACTTTTTTGGGCGGCTTGCCGTTGCGTACACGCTCCAAGGTAGTTAAATCCCGCGTATGCGAAGTACTCGGCTATCCGATTCCGTCGTCGTTCACGAAGACGAAACCTCGGTTTCCGGGACAATTTTTCGACACCTACGCTCAAAAGTCGAACAATTTGCAGGTCTGGAACGAAGAGCTTGCAGCGTCGCGGCGCTACGTGCTCATCCGCGTCTCGGAAGGCGGCATGATTACGCGTGTCAAGGTGGTTACGGGCGACGCACTCGCGCTGCTAGATACAACCGGCACGTTGACAAAAAAGTACCAAGCCAGCTGCATTCCGAGCGCGCAAACCACGGAGCTGATCTCCGCGCACGATACAGCGCGACTCTTGCCGTTCGTCAGCTCAAATATCGACCTAAGCCGATTCGCAACGCCTCTTCTTCACCCAGAGGCGGGACAGATTCTCCCGATCAAGGAACTGTTCTCAAGGTTGTCAACGTTGGTTGGCAAACGCTTCCCAGACGCCGGGGCAGACCAAGAACGCAATCGGGGGGCGACTCTTCACCGATTGGCCTGCAAAGCGCTCGGTTACTCCACCTACCAGGACGACGGACAGTTCCCCGACATTCGACACCAACTTCTGGAACTAAAACTGCAAACTTCCCCCACCATTGATCTCGGTTTGGTTACACCCGAAAGCGTTGAGCCGTTGGACGTCCCAATGATCCACAGGAGGCAAATCCGGCACTGTGACGTCCGCTACGGCATATTCTATGGCGACCTCGCCGAGGGCATGGTCGAAGTGACCCATTTCTTGATGACGGCTGGAGCCGATTTTTTCACCCGATTCCCTCAATTTCAGGGGAAAGTGCTGAACGCAAAACTTCAAATTCATTTACCTGCTGACTTCTTCGACACGTAACCCGAATACGCGCCAAATCAGATCATCTAGCTCGCTCTCCATCGTTGCTGCTTCAGGCGCGTGGTCGGCTGCGTACAACGCCTTAGCACGAGCAACGATGTCCCGCGAAAGCGGCGAGACCGGATCAGGCAACGGGAATTGTTCGACATATTGCGTAATGAAACGCCGCCGCCCAGCGTAGAGTTTGTTGTTGAACCGGTGGTCGTAAAATGCTTCGGCAAACGTGGAATTCGCTACCGCCGCAGCCAGCCACAACAAGTCTGTGTTATCGGCGCGATCGCTTACCATCCAGTAGCAATCGCCATTGACAATAGAACCGTCCAAATCGATCCAAAACGTCGGCCGTTCGGAAATGTCCCGAAAAACAAGCTTAGGCAACGACCATGCCTCTGGATCTTGAGGCACCCAGAGTTCATACCAGCGCCGTCCAGCCGCAAGGACGTAGCTGCGGCTTTCAAGGGCCGGACGGTGAGATTCCAGATAGGTGCGACTTTTAGGAAACCTCTCGAGCGGCGAAGCTTTTCGTTGCCCTTGCACGACCTCATGCGGATAAAGAATTTCGCGAACCTTTTTGGATGGAACGGCGCGAAAGCGCCCTGACACATGGTGCGTCATCAACGGCCGTAGCAGCTCCGGTTTTTCATTGCCGAACGCACTATCCCAGTCATGGCGGATGAATACTTTGTCCGCACACGTTTTTACGCCAACCCGGATCTTCCCTATCTCTCCAAAGCACTTCCACGTGTGGTAGTCAACTGTACTTAGCCACTGATCACTCGTTCTGGAACTGATCCGCCAAACGTCATCGTCTGAGCCGGAGTCAGCGAGCGTGCCGTGCCGTACAACAAACCGTCGCCCATCCGCAACCTCGACTATCCCCTCATGTCGAAGAGCCGAAATAGGATCCGGTGCACGCGCACTTGCCACTTCCTTCGCTTCATATATCGACGTAAAGAGCGGAGGCTCAGTGCAGGGCGCGGCTCTTCCCCGTGCTGAAATTACTGCCGGTAGAACCGCAGCACCGAACAGTTTGGTGTCTCCTAAATCCCAAACATGTTGAAGCTTGAAATGCTCTCGTAGAGCCGAGCGCAATACTCCACCACCTTTGGTTGTCATAAATCGGTTCGAAACTATGATGCCAGCAGTACCGTCATCAGCCAGCATCTGGGTGATGCCAAGTAGAAACGCCTGATATAGATCCACGCGCCCAGAAAGACCAAACGTAGCGGCGAGCCGTTGCGCCTGATCCGACCCCATGATCTGAGTTCGTACGTATGGCGGGTTGGCAATTATTAGATCGAACGCCTGGCGTTCCGTCGGGGCGAACAGCGACGGCGCAGCGCCTCTTCCATTCCGCACTACAAAATCTAGGAAGTTCCCTTGCGTGAGTTCCAGCGACGCACTGGGATACGCTGTCCTTATGCGTTGAGAGGCATCGTTGAGCGCCGAGATGTTCGTATCGAACCCTCGAATGCTTATCGCCGCCTGCGTCTTGGTCTGAAGAGCGTCAAGCAGAGCAAGTACGAGCGCGCCGTCGCCAATCGCAGGATCAAGGATCGTCAGTGAAGTGCGGCCTACGAGTTCGGCGTTTTCAGAAATTCGCTCCCCGACAAATCGGGCGAGTGACTCTGGTGTGTAGGTCGCTCCGCCAGCCTTTTCTGGAGTAACGCTTTGATAGCGGCGACTGGAAATTGGATCGGCGAGCGGCTGCATCTTTGTCTCGGATCAACACGCTACTTATAGTGTTCTTTATCGCCTCGCAGGTCAAGCGCGGAGGCGAAATTGATGCGATATCTCCGCAAACGGCTACCGCTTCGGAGCGGAAGCAAAGCGGGCAACCTTCCTTCGCACACGCCACGGCGCTAACGATGACTGGTTCAATAGTCAGGATCAATCAGTCTTCAACCCAGCCAGATGTAGGATTATCCCTGCTCTGAGCCGGTATGGTTTGGCCGGCGCCCGACTGACATGCCCAATGGTCACTTCAGGACTTTGCCTTCTTCGACTCCAAGCTGATCAGCTTCTTCCCCGCGGCTTTCAGCTTCGCGTTCAACGCCGGAAGTTCGGTCGTCTTGAGCGCGTTCCATTTCTGCAGCGACACATCCAGCATGCCGCTCAGCTTGGTGTAGCCGTTTTGCGCGTCGGGTGACGGCGCGGCGTCGGCGCCGCCATCGACGGCCTGCATCAGCGAGCCGAGTGCGGTGTCGAGGTAGCGGAAGTTCTGGACGTTGTCGGGCGGCACGCTCCACGCATTGTAGGGATTTGGCGCTTCCGCGATGTCGGCCGCTGCAACCACTTTCGCATCCAGTGCGTCGATGGATTTCTGCAGGTCGCCGTTCGCGTCCTTGTGTGCC
>DASUJR010000372.1:0-9798 GCA_036279175.1 Candidatus Acidiferrales bacterium
GCTGGGCAGCCGAACCAACCTCCGACACACCGCCGGCTGTTGGAATATTATCGTTGGTGAAGACTCGCCCGGCCTTGCGGGCATTCCTCTCGGCTGCTCGGGCCTTTCTCGCCGCTTCCGCCAATGAATCAGCGGGCGCCACGGGCGTCTGCTGCTGGTTCGCCGCTTCCGCCGTTTTGTCCTGGGTGGCAGGCGTTTGCTGGGTCGTCCGCTGATCGCTCTGCGACGGCTTCTGCTGTGTTTGCTGAGGCCACGCAGGGGCCGATACGCACAGAAATAACGCTAGCACGCCAGGAATAGTGATACTTGGACGCATAAGCCCTCCGTGAAGAACCCCGGATTCTCTAGTCTAGATGCGGGCGGCTGCGGAGGGGAATAGACTTGGCGAGACCTCCTGCCGCAAAGGTAACCACAGCAGGAACTCGGCCCCGGCGCCAGACCGGTTGCGGGCTTCAATGCTCCCGCCGTGTTGCAGGGTGACTTTTTGCACCACTGCGAGCCCCAAGCCCGTGCCTTCGGATTTTGTGGTGTAGAACGGAAGGAAGATTTTTGGCAGGTCCTGTTGCGGGATTCCTGGTCCATTGTCCGCGATGCAGATGCGCTGCCACTTGCGTCCGCCGAGGTCCTCGACGCTTCCGGAAATGACAATTTTGGGTGCCACGCCGGCCCCTTGCGCCGCCTCTATACCATTACGCGTCAAATTGAGCAGGGCTTGCTGCAGCAGCGCTTCGTCTCCCGGCACTTCTTCGAATCTCCCGTCGCAGCTCACCTCGCATTGTGGAAATGCGTCGTGCAGATCGGACGCGACACGCTCCACCAGCGGCGTCATCGGAACCGACTCGTAGGAAATTTCGAGCGGCTTCGCAAACCGCAGAAATTCGGTCACCACATGCGTCAGCGAGCGGGTTTGGTCTACGATCCGTTCCGCAGATTCATGAATTTCGCCGCTGGGCGCTTCGCTACGAATCATCTGCGCGTAACCTGAGATAGTCGCTAACGCATTCTTGAATTCGTGCGCGATACCGGCTGACATCTCTCCCAGTGCAGCCAGATTCTCCTTCCAGCGCACCTGCTTTTGCAGCGCGGCGAGTTCGGTCAAATCGCTCATCAGGCACAGAGCGCCCGTGACCTTCGCTTCCGAAGCGGTCAAGTTCTGTTCCGAAGGCGTGCCTGCACTCGTGCGCATCAGCCCACGGGTTGCCTGGTAGATGGGCGAGATTGTCACGCCCAACCGCCGCACTTCGCCGTCTCGGGTAGTGTGCTCCACCTCTTCGCGCTGGAAAGTCTGTCCGTCGCGCAAGCACGCTGTGATCATCCATGCAAGCTGCGACTCCGCACCGAGAATCTCTTTGTACGAGCGATAACGAAGCAGCTGCGCTCCCAAGGCTCCGGCGGCGGCAGGATTGCCGGCGCTGATCGTCCCCGTCGTGCTGACGATCAGCAGCCCTGTCGGCATATTGCGCGTCAGCTCCTCGGTCAGTCTCTCGGACTCCTGCGCCCTCTCGTTGGCCAGCAGGTGCAGACGCGCCAACTCCTTTTCCTGCGTGCGCAGCTTTTCGATCACACCCTGCATCGACGCGGTCATCAGCGCCGAGGGATTTTCCACATCGGGCGTATCGCGGGTCCAGTCTTCTGTCCGAGCTGTCTGTTTTCCATGCATCAACTTGCGGACGATAACGAACGCCGCCACAACGGCAAATACAAAGAGCAGCAAGAACCCGCCAATGTATGCAAGTTGCGCGGGTGAAAGCGTGATTCGCGATCCGATGGGAGGTGCGTTCATCGCTTTACTGGCCGACCTCTGCCCTATCCGCCATGTCAGTGCGCCACGAGCAGCGATGTGTACCAGCTCACCAGCGGAGTCCCGAAGAAAACGACCAGAAGCGCCGCAGCCCCGAGGAAGCTTCCGAATGGCAGTTCGTAATCTGATCCTTTGCGCTTGGCCAGGATGAACAGCACGCCCAGCAAGCTGCCCAATACGGAGCCAACCAGAATCGTCAGCAGCGTGCGCTTCACGCCAAGAAACGCTCCGGCCATCAGCATCATTTTCACGTCGCCCAAGCCCATGCCTTCGCGTCCGCGCATCCGAAAATACGCCTCACCGACAATCCACAACAGCGAACTCCCAAGCGCCGCCCCGAGCAAGGCGTCGATGAGCGAAACAGCGGGAGTTGGAGGCGGATACGCGAAGACCTTGCTCGTGAGCCACAGAGCCGAACCGTCCGCAGGAGGAACGAAAAGGCTGACGACAAGTCCGATCGCAAGACCCGTGTAGTTCACTGCGTCCGGCAGAATCCGCTCACGGAGGTCCGTGAAAACGAGCACGACCATGATGGCCGAGAATGCCGCCCATTTCAGCGCCAGTGGCGTCAGCCCGAACGCTAACCACGATCCGAGAAAAAGGGTGCCAGTAAGAAGTTCGACAACTGGATACATCCACGAAATCGGCGTTTTGCAAGCGCGGCATTTCCCGCGCAGCGCTGCGTAGCTCAGCACCGGAATATTGTCGTACGGACGAATCGAGGCGCCGCATTTCGGACACGCAGAAGCCGGCAGCACGATCGATTTGCCTTCCGGGACGCGCAGAATGCAGACGTTCAGAAAACTCCCGATCGCCAGTCCGAATACAAACACTAAAATGCCCGTCAGAAGAGAGATCACCTATTGAATGTGCCACATCCCTTTTGCCCCCTCAAGCCGCGTGCCGTCAACCGTGCCCGACTGCTAACCGGAATTCGCGCGCACATAGTAGGATCCGCGGCAATCTGTGGCGCTGCACCTGCTACGACGGTGTGCGCGACTATGCTCGCCTTGCGACTCCAGTATCTTGCCGGTGTATACTCTCGCGGGGCGAAAAGGATGGCTTTCTGCCGCAACCATTGCTTCGCGAACAGCGCACCTCCTCCGCGCTAGCCGCCGCGCCCAGACCTTGTCATCGCGGCAGATGCTCCGCTGCGTCCAGAACTACGGCCCAATCGCAGTCAGGACCCCAAATCATCAGGAACGAAAGTGGAGGCGTAAACGGATGAGGCGAGTTCGTCGTGCTGTGTTCGCACTGGTGGTGGCAGTTTCGTGCGTAGCGGTGCTCGGCGGTACCGAAAATCAAATGCGCGAGGGACGTCTGATGCGCTTCCCGGACGTCCGAAACGGCAAGATCGTTTTCAGCTATGCGGGCGATCTCTGGCTTGTGCCAACCGGCGGCGGCATTGCGCGGCGCATCACCACGGACCCGGGTCTTGAACTGTTCCCGAAATTCTCGCCTGACGGCTCGCAGATTGCCTTCACGGGCGAATACGACGGCAAACCAAATGTCTACGTGATTCCTGCCGAGGGTGGCGAGCCAAAACAGTTGACCTTCGAGTCCGCCATGTCCGAAATCCCCGAACGCATGGGCGTTGAGAACGAAGTGATCACATGGATGCCCGATGGCAAAAGCATCGCGTTTCTTTCCCGCCGCGATACGTTCAACGATTGGTTCGGACGTCTCTTCGAAGTGCCGGTCACCGGCGGCCTACCCACGCGCCTTCCTTTCGACAACCGTGGCGGCCTGACTTCCTTCTCGCCGGACGGGACGACGATTGCCTACAACCGGATCTTCCGCAACTTCCGCACCTGGAAACGCTACACGGGAGGAATGGCGCAAAAAATTTCCCTCTACAACTTGAAGACAAACCACTACGAAGAAATTGATAGCAGCTACAAGGGCACCGACACCTTCCCCATGTGGCATGGCGACACAATTTACTTCGATTCGGACCAGGGCGCGGAGCACCGCATGAATCTCTGTGCCTACAGCCTGAAGACAAAACAAATCCGGCAGCTCACGCATTTCAAGGACTTCGACGTGAACTGGCCCAGCCTCGGTCCTGACTCAATCGTCTTCGAGAACGGTGGCTATTTGTACTTGTTCGATCTCGCAACGGAGAAAGCGAAGAAAGTCACCGTCTATTTGCCAGGCGATTTTGATCAGGCCCGCCCGCATTGGGAGAAGACGGCCAACCTGATCCAGTCGTTCGACATTTCTCCGGAAGGGAAGCGCGCCACGTTTGAAGCGCGCGGCGACGTTTATACCGTTCCGGCGGAAAAGGGCAGCATCCGCAATCTGACCCACACGCCCGGCATTCGCGAACAGGATGTGGCATGGTCCCCGAACGGCAAATGGATCGCCTATCTTTCGGATCGCACCGGCGAGCAAGAGCTCTACCTGATGCCGCAAAACGGAATGGGCAAAGAAGAGCGCATCACTTCCGGCGGAACAATGTTCCGATTGCAGCCCGCATGGTCTCCCGACAGCACGAAACTGCTGTTTGCCGACAAAACCGCGCGCCTCTTCTACGTGGACATTCACGACAAAACGCCTGTGCTCGTTGACCAAGGTCATTATGCGGATCTGACCGATTACAATTGGTCGCCGGACAGTAAGTGGGTCGTCTACGCAAAAGCCGCGATGAATGGCGAACAGGTCCTGTATCTCTACTCGCTGGCCGACAAGAAAATCACACCCGTCACCACCGACTTCAACAACAGCCACAATCCCGTCTTCGATCCGGGCGGCAAATACCTCTACTTCCTGTCGGAACGCGATTACAACGAGGTGCTCGGCGTCTACGACATCGAGTTTTCTAATCCGAAAGCAGGACGCGTGTACGCCATAACGTTGCGCGCAGACACGCCTTCGCCGTTTGCGCCCGAGAGCGATGAGGCTGTCGTAAAGCCCGCACCCGACGAAAAGATCGTGCCGGCGTCCGGCCCAGAACAAAGCAAAGAACCGAAAAATGAGCAGAAGAAGCCGGGAACGCCGACAGCGAATCAATCGGCTAAGAAGGCCGAGTCCGCCGAAAAGAAGGAGGCATTTCGGATCGATCTGGACGGGATACAGAACCGCGTCGTGGCGCTTCCGACTCCGCCGGAGAGCATGGGCGGGCTAGGTGCTTCGAAGGGCTACGTGTTTTACGTCACCACGCCAATCTTCGGCCTCTCCGGTCCGCTCTCTGGTGGAACGTTCGCGATCCACATCTTCGATATGGACAAACGCAAAGATTCCGTTCTGATCAGCGGCGCCAGGGGCTATGCCCTCTCGTTCGACGGCAAGAAACTCCTTTACTCCGGGCCGCCAAGCGGCCCCTCATCTGACGATCGCCCCGTTCAGACGTACGGCATCATCGACGCGACCCCTGCTCCATCACCGCACCATGTGGGAGAGGGCGCACTCGCGCTCGACGACATGCAGGCAGAAGTTGACCCGCACGCCGAATGGAAGCAGATGCTCGATGAGGTTTATCGCCAGGAGCGCGATTACTTCTACGAAGCCTCGATGAATGGCGTCGACTGGAAAGCCCAGCGCGACAAGTACGCACAGCTTCTCCCCTACGTCGCCGACCGCTACGATTTGAACTACATCCTCGGAGAATTCATCGGCGAATTGTCGAACTCGCACACCTACGTGGGAGGCGGTGACTATCCGACTCTGCATCCGGTCAACGTCGGCTTGCTCGGCGTCGACTTCGAAACAGATAGCGCAAGCGGGCGTTATCGCTTCAAGAAAATCTATCCCGGCGAAAACTGGGATGCCGCGTTGCGTTCACCGCTCACCGAGCCCGGCGTCGAAGTCAAGCAGGGCGATTATCTACTCGCCGTGAATGGCGAAGAATTGCGGGCGCCGCAAAATCCGTACGCGCTATTCCAGAACACGCCCGGCCAGAACGTTACGTTGACCGTAAATTCGAAACCGTCCGACGAAGGCTCCCACCAGGTCGTCGTTAAGCCGATTTCGGGCGAATTCGGCCTCCGCGAACTCGATTGGATCGACACGAACCGCGAAAAAGTGGACAGGCTCAGCGGCGGCAAGGTTGGCTATGTTTATTTGCCCGACATGGAAGGCCCCGGCCTGAACGAATTCGTGAAGCAGTATTTCCCACAGATTCGCAAGCAGGGGATTATCTTCGACGTTCGCTACAACGGCGGTGGATTCGTCGACGAGATCATCCTCGAACACTTACGGCGCATCCTGGCCGCGATGCAGACGGCGCGGAATTCCGAGAGCGGAACCGTACCGACGAACGTTTTCTACGGGTACATGGCCTGCATTACGAACCACTATGCCGCATCCGACGGCGACTTCTTCACCTATTTCTTCAAGCACTACAAGCTGGGTCCTGTGATCGGTACCCGAACATGGGGCGGCGTCCGCGGTATTCGCGGCGAAATTCCGTTGATGGATGGCGGCTACATCACACGGCCGGAGTTTGCGCTATATGGTCTCAACAGCCAGTGGATCGTCGAAAACCATGGCGTCCAGCCCGATATCGTCGTCGAGAATACTCCCGACAAAACGATAAATGGTCACGACCCGCAACTTGAGCGCACGGTCGACATCCTGATGAAGGAAATTCAGGAGCATCCGAAGACGTTGCCGCACCGTCCGCCAGATCTGCCGCCGTATCCGCCAGGCCCCGGCAATTAACGCGGCCTGAACTGCGCTAGCGCGCTGGCTTGCGCTATCATTCCGTCGCGATCGGGCCACGGAATCACAATACGAGTGGAGGCTTACATGAACCGACTATGGGGTGTCGTCGGAAGTCTGATTCTTGCGTTCCCAGTCGTAGTTGTCGCCCAGCAAAAACCTCAGAGCAAGCCGAACAATACAATCCGGGAGAAATCGTCAACGCCGCAGAAGAGAGGTCAAATCGGTCATGGTTACATTCCCGCGCGAGGCCCAGCGCCTGTGCGGCAAGCGCCTCATCCGGCGCCGCCGAGCCATGCGGCGCCGCCTGCCGCCCGGCCTAATTATCGCGACCAGAGTGGCCATCCAAACGCGCCGCACGTCCACCCCAGCAATGGGCAGTGGGTCGGACACTCGACGGGCCGCGACGATCCTCATTACAAGCTGCCGCACCCTTGGGAACACGGCCATTTTCCGCGAGGAATCGGACGCAGCTATGTCTATCGGATCGAAGGCGGAGACCGCTCGCGCTTCTGGTTCCAAGGCTTCTATTTCAGCGTAGCACCCTACGATTATGACGACTGCGCCGATTGGAATTGGGCCTCTGACGATATCGTGATCTACGCCGATCCCGACCATGACGGCTGGTATCTGGCGTACAACGTTCGTCTCGGCGTCTACGTGCACGTGATGTATCTGGGAACGTAACCTCAGCGCGCAATTCTCTGCGGACAATCACGACGAATCCCGGCTTGCCGCCGTGCAGGGGCGGGATTCGTCGTCGATTTACTTCGGATTGGTCGGCACTGGTCCGCTACATCTGCCGCGACCGCATCGGGAGGGTTGTTTGCGCTGAAAGCGTCGTGAGGGCGATACGCGAGGGCTGTTGGTTTTTTCCTCGACTTCCTTTACCCCCTTTACTTCCTCTACTTCCTCTATCCTTTACCTCGTTTATCTCAGCGCGATCCACAAAAACCACACTACCGGCGCAGCGAGGATCAGACTGTCGATCCGATCCAGCGCGCCGCCATGCCCGGGGACAATCGTGCCCGAATCCTTTACCGCTGCTCCCCGCTTGTATGCCGACTCGATCAAATCACCCATCTGTCCCGCAATATTTGCGATCGCGGCAATGAACAGCAGAGTGCCGGGAGCAATGTCGATCCACCGTGCTGCCACCCATCCGACAATCAGGGAGCCAATCAGGTTCGCGACGGCGCCTTCCCAAGTCTTCTTCGGACTGAGCGCCGGCGCCATGGGCACTCGTCCCAGGAATTTGCCCGTGAAATACGCGAGCGTGTCGCCCGCCCAGACGAGCGCCAGCGTAAACAAGGCGAGCGCGCCGCCGTCGCGCGGGATTTCGTTGATTCGCACTAAATAACTGAAAGGAAGCCCGATAAAGAGCAATCCGGCTGAGCTGATCGAAATCGCGGGCAGTACGTCCTGCAGCGGACGACGCGTCGCCAGAATGATCACGGCGCAGCCGAATAGAAAAGCGATCAGCACCACGTCGATAGAGATGGTCGCGCCGAAACTTCGCGATAGAACCACGCCGCCGAACGCTCGCGTTTCGACCAGCCCCATCGTGTACTGCGCGTAATAAAGCGCTGCGGCACAGATCAGCGTCCATTCCCGGAATGGCCGAAGGCCCAGGCGCTCGCCCAGCGCGAAGAACTCGATCATCGCGAGCAACGCGACCGCGGCGGCGCCGATCGCGACTGCCCAGGCCGGCGCCCACAACACGAGCGCCACCACAGCCGCGATCAGAACCACTCCAGTGACAATGCGCAATCCCATAGCTAACTTTCCGAAGAAGCTGCGGTCCTCCGCGACGTTCCGAGACCGCCGTAACGTCGTTCGCGCTTCTGATAGTCGAGCAGCGCCTCGATCAACCGCGCCCGCGAAAAATCGGGCCATAGAGTTTCCGTCACATAAATCTCCGCGTACGCAATTTGCCAGAGCAGGAAGTTGCTGATCCGCATCTCGCCGCTCGTCCGAATCAACAAGTCGGGATCGGGGATTCCGGCCGTGTAGAGATGATCGGAAATCACTTGCTCGTCGGCTCTAAAGTCCGGACGTCCCAACAAGCGAGTTTCGTTCAGCAGCGCGTTGAAAGCATCCACCAATTCCGCGCGGCCGCCGTAATTCAGCGCGATCATCAGGTTCATTCCTGTGTTCCGCGCGGTCACTTGTTTCGCGTCGTCCAGGTCTTTGCGTACCGCCGCCGGCAGTTCGCCCTCGCGCCCGATCACGTGAAAGCGAATGTTGTTCTTGTGCATCACGGGCAGCTCGCGCTTCAGATATTCGCGCAGCAACCGCATCAGGAAATTCACCTCTGTCTGCGGTCGCCGCCAATTTTCCACGGAAAACGCGTACAGCGTCAGATAAGGAATGTGAAGTTCCGCGCACGCTGTGATTACGCCTCGCGCCGCATTGATGCCCGCGCGATGGCCGGCGATCCGCGGCAGATGGCGTCTTTGCGCCCAACGCCCGTTGCCGTCCATGATCGTGGCCACGTGCTGCGGCAGCCGCGTCAGGTCGAGCTTCGCAAACAGCTCTTTTTCCTCGCGATCCTCCGGTTTGAACGAAAATTGTTGTGGCGTCACTAGGGACTCGGCAGACGGTCGGTCAGCGCGTCGGCGGCACCGCAAAGTAGCACACGGCATTCGCGGCGCGCAACCTTTCGGAGAGGCTGAGGGAGAAGAGAACAATATTGCATTGCGCGCTAGACGCTGAACTGGCGCAGATGATGATCCAGATGCTTGTACATTAATGCCGCCCACTCCTGCGGCGTCATTGGTCCAAAGAAGCTGTGCGGATGCGTGGTGCAACCCTGCGGGCCTGCAGTGGTAAACCGGTCGATCAGCGCGCATAAGCGCTGTCGTTCCGTCGCGAGGTCCCGGTCATCTGCTACCACAAGACTCTTGGTGGTCGGCGCGTTCCGGCTCATCGGAGTTTCGTCTTTAAGCATCTTCGATTTTGCCAACGGCCCAAAGATCCGCCCGATAAACATGCGCGACGGGCGGGCATCGCCGACAGCCCATTCCATAGCGACGGAACAATGTGCCACGGCTTGCGCTGCCGTCATCTTCCCCCATTGCCGCTGGCTCGCCGGGCCCAATCGTGCGATGCGGTCCTTGATTTCTTGAGCCGCCGCCGTTTCATAGAGATTTTTCACGGGAAGGCTCCTGCGCCAAGCCTTGGCGGCCCACGATATCACCTTTTCTCGGCCGACGTGCTATTGCATGCGGTAGACGTCATTTCCCCATTCGTAAGAGACAGAAGGGCCGCAGCGCTTCGATGTAAGAGTAACTTTCGAACTGCCCTGGGCATGCCCTTTGACGTAGGGCAGTTGT
>DASUJR010000373.1:0-11021 GCA_036279175.1 Candidatus Acidiferrales bacterium
CGTTTCGATTCCGACAGTCCCCTTCAAGGCTTCGAGCGATGATTTGACGACATCGAGCCCAACTCCGCGGCCGGAAATCTCGGTGACTTCTTCCGCCGTGCTGAGCCCTGGTGCAAAAACCAACTGAAGAATGTCTGCTTCGCTTAAACGAGCCGCCTCTTCGGCAGAGACGATCTTCTGCTGAAGCGCTTTCTGCAGAATCTTCTTCGGATCGAGGCCGCGCCCGTCGTCTGAGATTTCAATGACGACCTGATCGCCCTCGTGGTAGGCGTTGAGGCGAATCGTGCCGCGAGCAGGCTTGCCTGCCGCCGCCCGTTCGTCCGCGGGCTCAATTCCATGATCGGCGGCATTGCGAACGATGTGCGCGAGCGGCTCCGAAAGCGCGTCGAGAATGCTCTTATCCAGATCGGTGTTCTGCCCGGCTATTTCCAAGCCGACGTCCTTGTTGCGGAGCTTGGCGACATCGCGCACGACACGCGGGAAACGGCGGAAGAGCTGGTCGACCGGAACCATGCGAATCTTCATCACGGATTTCTGTAGCTCGCCCAATACACGCGATTGAAACGCAAGCGCGTCAGAGAATTTGCCCCGCACGGGATCCTTGGCGTGATTGCGCTCGAATTCCGCAATAGCGCGTTGCAACATCGATTTGCCGATGATGAGCTCACCGACGAGATTCATGACGGTGTCGATTCGGCCCGCATCGACGCGCAGCGTGTTTTCCGAGGCGTGAGCCAGCGACGCCGACATTCGCGGCTCGCGTGCTTCGGGCATCGCCGATGGGTCCGTGGAGCCGGACTTCACTCCGGCAGCAATGGCTTCGGCTTCGGACTGGATCAGAATTTCCAGCAGGTCGCGGCCCGGAACAGGCTCTGACGCAATCTTTTCGACCTTGACTTCTTTGACTACCAAAGGAATCTGGCAATGCTTGCGAACGAAAGCCGGAGCTCGCTTGGTGCTGAGGGCCGCTTCAATCAAGTTAAGGCTGTCTGTCGCCGCTACCGATTGCGGCCGCAGAGCGATGCATGTGCCGCACGTTTGCAGCGCCTTCTGCACCAGCTCGAATGCAACGGCTGGAAGCCCGGATTCCTGGTCGAGATGCACGGCGACGTTGTAAACGGGGTCTCCGCGGCGCAGCGCCTGCGCGATCAGCAGGCGTTCGTACTCACTCCAGGCGAAAGTTGCGTTTGCCGAAGGCTTTGTCTCTGTTTCTGCCAACGCCGGATTTTTCAGCAGACGCTGAATGTGTTGGCGTAATGCGCCACCCGCCGGCGGCTTAAGATTGTTCCGCAGCGCGGCAAGCATTTCGTGAAACGTGTCCGCCGCAGCGAGAACAACTTCAGGAATCGAGGCCGGATTTTTCTTGGCCAGCTCGGGGACCAGAACGTCCTCCAGATCGTGGGCCAGCTCGCTGAGTTCGCGAAAGCCACAAGCCGCCGCATCGCCCTTGAGCGTGTGGACCGCGCGCCGCACGGCACGCAGGGATTTCTCGTTGCGAGGATCCGTTTCGAGGGCGAGTCCTGCTTCGTTCATGCCCTGCAGGATTTCCTCGGCGCTCTCGAAGAAAAGATCGCGCAGCTCGGAAGACCGCTCGTCGGAAGAGAAGCTCACGATGCGCCCTCTCCGATCCGCTGGTACACGGTCGCGTTGTTCTCGTGAATCATGCGAAAACGCGTCGTCAGCCCAAAAAGGCTTTCGGCGTGGCCAACAAACAAAAATCCCTCCGGATTCAGGCAGCGCCAGAATTTCTCAATCAGCCGCTTTTGTTCGGCTTCGTCGAAATAGATCATCACGTTGCGGCAGAAGATCACGTCGTTCCGCTGCGGAAGGTATTCCGCTTTCAAATTGTGGAAGTCGAATTGAACCAGATCTTTGAGAGATTGCTTGACCGAATATTTGTCGCCGACGCGGTCGAAATACCGCAGCCGGCAGGTGTAGTCGACCATTTCCATCTGCGCTTCGTTGTAAATGCCCTGCTGCGCGGTGAGCAGCGCGGAATAATTGATATCGGAGGCGATGATCTCTACCTTCCAAGGCGGCGGAATCAGCGGCTTGGGCGTCGGCATGTCGAAGGGAAGCGGATTGCGAAGGTAGTAGTAGGCCAGCGCGTCGCAAACCAGAATCGCCAGCGTGTAGGGCTCCTGGCCCGTTGAGCAGCCGGCGCTCCAAATGCGAATCGACCAATCGCGGCGCTCCTGCTTTTTCTTCAGCATCTCTTCGAGGACGACCTTTTGAAACAGATCGAGTTGCGGACGGATGCGGAAGAAACTTGTTTCATTGACCGTGAGATTTTCCAGCAGCGCCGTCAGCTCTTTTTTGCCCTCATGGCTGGTGAGCAGGCGGTAGTAGCTGTAGAAGGAATCCAATTGGCAGACTTTCAGCCGGCGCTGGAGGCGGTCGCGCAGGAAGTGTGTGCGGCGCTCGTCGAAGTACATACCGCACTCCTGGTAAACGAGCGTCTGCAGGAGTTTCAGTTCCGCGTCGGTTAGAGGGATCGGCGTAGTTGCAATCGTGGACATTTGTTTTCAGGGTCCTGTAGTTGGTTTAGAACTGCCGGCGCCCGCTACCCGCCGGAACCGGCTCTTCGGCCTGCGCGACTTCCTGTATGGCTCGCAGTTCGCCGGCCTGCAGCAATCTCGGCAGATTGATCAAGATCACCAACCGGCCATTCAGCTTAGCCACGCCCGAAACGTAGCTCAGCTCGCCCTCCTGAAAAACGTTCTGCGGTGATTCGACTTCCGACGGTGGAACCTTGAGAACTTCTGACGCGGAGTGCACGAGGAGGCCGAGCGCGCGCGTGTCGACCTCGACAACGACGATGCGGTTCCTTTTGTCCGGATCGAGTGTTTTCTGCCCGAAGCGCTTGCGAAGGTCGATAACGGGAATAATCCGACCGCGCAGGTTGATCACGCCTTCGACATAATCCGGCACGTTGGGAACGGAGGTAATCTCCGGCACCCGAACGATCTCACGCACCATCGCGATGGGCAGGCCGAACGTTTCGCGGCCGATTCGAAACCCGACAACCTGAAGGTCCTTATCCATGTGTGCGCCGGATCCCTTTTACGAACGAACCGCCTCTGCGTATTCCGGAGCTTCGACACTCTCTGCTGCAAATGCCGTTTGCTTGGCTGCGGCTCTGCGCGAATCGAACTGGCGCTGCTGCTCGAGAACAAAGCGGTCCATCGAGGAAAGCAGGTTGCGAGAGAGCTTGGACATTTGCTCCGCGGCCGCGGCGAGTTCGGTGGAACTGGACGTAGATTGCTGCACCAGCTCGCGCATGCGCTCCATCGCGCGAACGACTGCCTGAGCGCCGGAAGCCTGTTCCTCGACCGAAGAGTTGATCTCCTGCGTGATTTCCGTCAGGCGATTCGTAGCCTTGGCGATCTGGGCCGATCCATTCGACTGTTCCATGGTCGCGGCTCCGATCTCTTGCGAGAACTTGTAAACTTCGGAGACGACGCTTGCGATTTTCTCGAGCGCCGTATCGAGATCCTTGTTGAGCGCGAGCCCTTCCTGAACCATCGTGGTGCTGTGCTCCATGTTCTCGACGGCTTCGCGCGCCTCTTTCTGAATGCCCTGGATCAGTTCGGAGATTTCCTTCGTGGATTGAGTGGATTTTTCGGCGAGTTTGCGCACCTCCTCCGCGACCACGGCAAAGCCAAGTCCGTGTTCGCCGGCGCGCGCCGCTTCAATCGCGGCGTTTAACGCGAGAAGGTTGGTCTGTTCAGCCAGGTCGTCGATGACTTCGATGATTTTGCCGATATCGTCGGCGCGCTTTCCAAGCACGTCGATGATTTGCGCCGATGATTGAATCGCCTGGCTCGTGCGGTTGAGCCCGGCCGTGGCCTTCGACATCGTTGACATTCCGATTTGCGCTTCTTCGCGCGACCGGTGCGAGATGTCGACCAGCCGCCTGGCGGTGTCGGCAACGCGTTGAATCGAAGTCACCATCTGGTCGATCGACGCCGAAGTCTCGGCGACGCTCGACGCCTGCACCTGCGTGTTCTTCACCACGTTTTGCACGTTGATGCTCATCTCGTGCATCGTGCTGGTCACTTCGTCGATGGCGGAGGCCGCCTGCACGCTGACCTTCGCCGATTCGTCCGAAGCGCTCGCCATTTGTCCGGCGCCGCTCGCGACCTGGGAGGCGCTGTCGCGAACCTGGCGCACGATCGTTCGCAATCCATCGGTCATGCGCGCGAACGCCTTGGCCATGGTGTCGTGCTGCGAACGTGGCTGGATTACTACACTGAGCTGTCCTTCTGCAATCGATGAAGACACGGCGGCCATACCGCGCAAGTGCTGGATCATCTTATTGAAGTTTTCCGCAAGGATGCCCACCTCGTCCCCGCGATGAATGTCGATGGATTGGTCAAGGTCGCCCGTATCGCCGATGCGATGGGCGACGTCGATCAAGTGGTGGATCGGATCCTTGATGCTCTTTGCGGTAAAGAAAGCGATGAAAATTCCACCGATGATCCCGATTACAGTGCCGACGATGCTGAAGATCGCGTTCAAGAGCGTCGCACTGTCCTCAGACTCGTTGGCGTCATCGAAAGCTTTATTCACCTCTGCCGCGGCGTTATCCAGAGCCGCGGACGATTTATTGACCCACGAAGAAGGATCGTGCTCCAGATAGTAGACTTGCAGATCGGAAACAGTCGCGTCGCCGGAATCCACCTGGTGCCGCTTCGCTATCATCGGCTTGGCGAAATTGTCCGCCCAGTCCCGTTCGTTCTCGGCCACTTGCGACAGGTCCGAGCGAAGCGTCGCATCCGACGTTTTCGATTCGGTGACCTTCAGCAAGTCGTCGAGATCCTGGATTCCCTTGTTGGTCTTTTCCTGGTCGCGCAAATCTCCGCTCAACAAATAGCTGCCGAGAAAGAAGCGGTTGTCCATCAACTGATCGCGCACCTTTTCGGTCGATTTGCGATCTTCGTAGGTCGACCGCACTTTATTGCGCGCTCCGTACTCGTGCGACATGGTGAAACTGTTGATCGCCAGCAGGAGAAGCATCAGCCCGACAAGGGCGCCGAACCCCACGTAGAGTTTCTTGCTAATCGTCATGCCCCTGCCTCCCCTCGCAATCCCATCAGACCCATCAATTAGTTGTGGCCACTGAAATCCGATTCGATGATCTCGGTCGTTTCCTTGGGGGCAGGTTCGAAACGCCATTTCTTCAGCGCCTCAATAGCTGCCTGGGCCAGGACCGGATGTCCCCCAATGACCTTCGTATCCGTCACCCGGCCGTCAGGCGAAATCGTCACCTGAATCTTCACCTTGCCCTCCAGGTGCAGTTGGCGCGCGATTTCCGGGTACTCCGGCATGACCTTCGTCTTGACCTTTCGCTTGGTTACCACGCCTGCTTGCTGTGCCGAGATGGCAGGCACGGCCCCCGCCACGCAGCCTGTCACAAGCAATCCAACGAGCACCCACCTAAGCGATATGAACTTGCCCATGATAAAATGGCCCCTCCCCTGGGTAGATGAAACCGAAGTCATGAAATGCAACGTCAGTGCCACGGGTCGTGCCAATTTGCGGTAGATCAAACACGCATCAACAATCGATGTAACGTCCTGCAGAGGCAAGAGTTATACGCAGGTTTTTTTCTTCCTAGAATTGCTGGGATTGCGCCTACCTCTAAAACGCCGTCTCAAACGCCGTCATTCCGGCCGAAGATGTCTCAAGCTGCGACTCAGACGATTGCGGCTTAGAACACCACGCGCACCGCGTTCCTTGACTCAAATTGAGAATTCGCCGTAACGTCATCAAGAAAGCCACACTTCAGGTCGTCGACCTTCATGCGAGCGCTGAGGAATGCTCCAGGAATTCCGTCTCACGCCGCAGGCCCCTCTGAGAGCCTGCTCGCACAATTTTCCGCCGCTACGCTGGAACTGACTCCGTCGATTTCCACGCCGGAATTCGCGCAACGACTGACGGATCGGGCTTGCGGAATGCTCAGCGTACCGAGAGCATTTCTGGCGCTTTGCCGCAACAACGGGTCTGAAATGCGGGGATGGGAAATCGCGGCAACCAGCAGCCCGTCAGCCGCTGGGGACGTTCGCGTGACTCGACAGATTACAGACGCGTTTGCGGAGCGGGCTGTTGCGCTGGGTTCGGGGATCCGTTTCGGCCCTGCCAACCAGCTGCTTGGAGCGGAATTGGCGCATCTTCTGGGATGGAAAAACGCCTGTTTTGTGCCGCTGATCGACAGCTCCGGGACTCTTTTGGGGGCACTGAGCCTCGGAGACCTCCCGCAGCCCGTGTCCGCAACCGAAGAGCAACTCCTCGAAGCGCTGGCAAGCCATGCCTCTGTGGCTCTCGAAAACGCGCATCTTTTCCACCGTGTCGAACAGTCGAGAAAACAATGGGTGGAGGATTTCGACGCGATCTCCGACTGGATTGTCGTCCATGACGAGACGGATCGCGTTCTCCGGTTAAATCGCTCTCTTGCAGACAAGCTGGGGATCGCTGTAACGCAGGCGATTGGCCGCCGCGTGGGCGAACTCGGAATTCCGGGCGCCATCGCTTCGCGCGATGGATGCCCGTTTTGCCGCGATCGACACGGCGAGCAACGCGAGAAGATCCATCAAGCCGGCCACCGAACGTATTTGATTTCGACTTCGCTGATCCGCGAGCCCAACGAAGGCGAGGCACGCGCCATTCATGTTCTGAAAGACATCACGGACCGGCTGGAAGCGGAGCGCCGGTACCGACGCGAGCGCGATTTCAACCGCAATATCCTGAACAACACGCCCAACATGATTTTGCTGCTCGATACCGCCGGCGTGATCACCTACGCGAACCGGCGCTGCTTCGAAGCCGGATATAGCGAGGAGGATCTACTCGGCCGCCATGTAATGGACATGGTCGCGCCGTCGCACAGGGCCGTGCCCGCCCAGGCGCTGGATTGCGCGCTGCAGGGAACGGCGGTCGAAAACGTTGAAATTCCGCTGGATCATAAGGGCCGCGGCCATCGGCAATTTTCGGCCAGTTTCAGTCCCATACGCGACGATTCGGGCGCGGCCACCAGCATTGTGGTCGTGATGACGGATGTAACGGATGCAGCCGATCTGCAGGCCAAACTGATGCAGACGGAAAAAATGGCTGCTTTGGGCCAGCTCGTTTCGGGAGTTGCCCACGAAGTGAACAATCCGCTCACCGCAATCGTCGGATTCACGGACCTTCTGCTCGAAAATGCCGGCGTTCCGGATCCCGCCAAGGAAGAGCTGCGGGTGATTCTGGAGCAAGCGCAGCGGACGCGCGTGATCGTTCACGATCTTCTCAGCTTCGCGCGGCAGACGCCGCCGCGACGCGAACCGCTGCAGGTGAACGCCATCTTGCGCCAAACGCTGAAACTTCGCGCGTATGATTTCTCAAGCCACGGCGTCGAAGTGCTCGAACATTACGAGGAAGATTTGCCCGTCGTGCTTGGCGACCCGCATCAGCTCCAGCAAGTATTTCTGAACATCGTCAACAACGCGTACGACGCGGTTCGTGAAACAAAAAGGCCGGGCAAAATCGAAATCGCAACCGCGCGTCACGACGGAGGACTCGAAATCACCTTCCGTGATAATGGCCCTGGAATATCGCGGCCGGATCGCATCTTCGATCCCTTCTTCACAACGAAGGAAGTGGGAAAAGGCACCGGGCTTGGCCTAAGCATCTGTTACGGAATCATTCGCTCCCACCAGGGAGAAATCCTGGCCCGTAACAATGCGGGCGGAATCGGCTGCACGTTCGTGATTCACCTGCCGCTTGCCGCGAAGGCCGCCGAATTGGCCGCCGCGGAGTTCCAATCGTGAAATCAGCCGCGGCGACGCGCGCACGGATTCTCGTCATTGAAGACGAGCCATCTGTCGCCGCATTTCTACGCGCGGCGTTGGAACGGCGCGGATACGAAGTGGTTGCTTCCGGTTCCGCAGCCGAAGCGCTGAAACTGCTGCCGGCCGGCGAGTTTTCCGGAGTGATTTCCGATTTGCGGACTCCCGGCGGCGCAAGCGGGGCAGATGTCCGGAGTTGGTTGCACTCGCACCGGCCACAACTCGCGGGGCGCATGATTTTCATCACGGGCGACACCGCCAGTCCCGAAACGACGGCATTGCTGGAGCGGGAGCGGATACCGTGCGTCGAGAAGCCCTTCCGCGTCCATGAACTGATAGCGGCGGTTGAAAGCACGATTGGGAAACCATGAAAGAAAACTCCAGTTTGCGATTCTTGATTGTCGACGACGAGCAAAGCATCCGCCGGCTTTGCGTGATGGTCGGGCAGGCCCTTGGTCTGGTTTGCTTCGAAGCCGAAACAGCTGAAATCGCGCTCGAACTCGCCGAGACTGCTCTCCCGGATCTTGTCGTCACCGACTTGAAGTTGCCGAGCCTTTCCGGTGTGGACCTGCTCCGTAAGCTGAAGGAAACGCTGCCGCGCGCTGAGATTGCCATCATGACCGGCCACGGCTCGATTGAATCCGCCGTGGAAGCGATGCGGCTCGGCGCGTACGACTACATTGAAAAGCCTTTTCGGGTGGAGCGCCTGCGCCAACTTCTGCAGCGAATGGCGGAAAAAGTCCGCCTCGTCACGGAAAATCGCTACCTGCGCGAACGCGTCAGCGCCGAAACGCACTTGGACGGCATTACCGGCTCTTCGGCGAATATTCAGGAAGTAATGAAAATGATTTCGCGGCTTCGAGAGACGCGCACGCCTGTATTGATTACCGGAGAGAGTGGCACAGGGAAAGAACTCGTCGCCCGAGCGATTCACTTCCGCGGGCCTTTCGCCCAGGCGCCGTTCGTCGCGGTTGACTGCGGTGCGCTGGTGCCGACGCTCATGGAAAGCGAACTGTTTGGACATGAAAAGGGCGCTTTTACCGGCGCACTCAAAACGAAAACCGGATTATTTCAGTCGGCCAACGGCGGAACGATTTTCCTGGACGAGATCGGGGAACTGCCGTTGGAGCTGCAGGCGAAACTGTTGCGCGTGCTTCAGGAGAAAGAGGTGCGGCCGGTGGGCAGCAACAATAAAGTTTCGGTGGACGTGCGCGTGATCGCCGCGACAAATCGCGACCTGGAAACGGCTTACCGCGCCGGGACCTTCCGCAAAGATCTCTACTTCCGGCTGAATGTCGTTACCGTCCATTTGCCGGCGTTGCGCGAACGCCGTTCCGACATCCCGCAGTTGGCGCATTGTTTTCTCGACCGGCACGCACCGGGCAAGAACATTCAGGTGACGGCGGCGGCGATGAAAAGTTTCCTCGCTTACGATTGGCCGGGGAACGTACGCGAACTGGAAAATTCGATCGCGCGCGCCATTGCGCTGGGCGATCGGCAAACGATCGACGTCGGCGACCTGCCGACAGAGATCCGCGCGGTGCGGACTTCGGATGCGAGTGAGGATGCCGCAGCACTTTCGACTACTGCGCTCGCCGATCTCGAACGCATGACAATCCTTCGCGTCTTCGAACAGGTTGGCGGAGACAAGGCTCTTGCAGGCAAAATGCTTGGCATTAGCCGGGCCACGCTTTATCGCAAGTTGAAACAGTACAACATTCCTCTTCGTCCCTCGCCGCCGCAGTTGGTTGAGACACCGCAGTGAGACAAAGCAGTCGGACCACATGAATGGTCAAAGTCTGGCTTTGCGGCTTTCGCATGAGACGCGCTGTATCAGGCTGAGACATCGTGCGTCCCTGACCCAACCATCGTTTATGTAAGCTCCTGTGGACTCTGTCACTTACGCCACATACGAGCGGGCCAATTTTTGGCCGCGGTCGTGCACATCCCTTCCGCCAGAGCTTTGTTCCGTTTAGGTGCTGAAGTGATCCAGCACTGAATCCCGGGGGGTTTTGGTGTCGCAGCACATTCAGATTGCGTCGTTGACTCGAGATGAGACGTGCGTTCAGAAGCTTGCTCGATTGTTTCCGAGCGCTTCCGCCGTGCGTCTTCCGGTGCGCGTCACAAAGATCGATTCAGGTAAGAAGCGGATGCACGAACAAACGGTGATCGAATTCGGCACATCGTCAGAGGTGCTATTCGCTTCGGCGCTGCCGCTGGAGTTCGAGGACCGGATTCGCGTGGTCAACTCGGATGGTTCGCTCGACGTCCATGCGACGGTAGTTGCTGTGCGCTACTACGAGGGACAGAAGGCTGTCGCGGCCCGGTTCGCAGGACAAGTCCAAAACTGGATCATCAAAACATGAAATCCAAAACTTCGAGCGAGATTTTGAACCTCGTTGAAAATAAGCCTGAAAAGAGCAATCAAGCCGTGCCCAATGTCGCCGCGCAGTGGGCGGAACTGCGGCTGGTGTACCCGCTTTACGCGGCGCTGTCGACACAGTTCGGACTGACGCCGCTTCCCCATCCCGCAGGCGAACAGCCGCCCGTGCGTCCCACGCGCGAAGTTTTCGACCGCGACCTCGCATGGCTCGACTCCATCGACAATCAGATTCGGGCGTACCAAATCCGCCAACTTCCTCCGGAAACGCTGAATGCCAGTGAAGAAAGCATGCGCGCGTTTATTCAGCGGCATTTGAAGAAGCCCGACAAAACGGCGATCGATCGCGACAAGATCGACCTGCTGCTGGTCCAATATTTTGCTTTGTGCGCTCCAGAAGAGCTCTACCGCACCGAGATCAGGCTCGAGGATGTTGCGAAGGTTCTGCAACCGGTCCTGGCCGCAGCCGATCCCACGCTTCTCGAATGGTGCGAGCCGCTCGAGCAGCTTCTGGGAAAAATCGACCACTGCCAGAGCCTTCGCGATGTGCTCGAACTCGGGCTCGTGGAGCAGGGCCGGATGCTGAAGGAATCGGCGGGCCACATGTTCTACGATCCCGCCGCACTGGTGGCTTTCTGCAGGTTTAATTTCGTGCTCCGGCGGGCGTTCATTCGCTTGCTGCACGCGGACCTGAGCGCCATTCGCCGTTGCGTCACATCGCTGGAAGCAAAAGGAGCGCGTACCGTCGATTGCCGCCGCGCCGGTTTTTCCGCCGCGGAGACGACGGCGCAGCTCCAGTTCTTCTGCGAAAATTG
>DASUJR010000374.1:0-27608 GCA_036279175.1 Candidatus Acidiferrales bacterium
GAGCAGATCAAAATCGAAATCGGCTCGGCCTATCCGCTTGAAAAGCCGCTGACGTTGGAAGTGAAAGGCCGTAACCTGATCGAAGGTGTCCCGCGCACCGTCACCATTGACGACAGCGAGATTCGCGAGGCTCTTTCCGAGTGCATCTCCACCATCCTGAACGCCATTCGCGTCGCGCTCGAGCGTACGCCTCCGGAATTGTCGGCGGACATTAGCGATCGCGGCATCGTTCTAACTGGCGGCGGCGCCCTCATCAAGAACCTGGATAAGCGCATTCGCGAAGAGACCGGCTTACCAGTCTCCATTGCGGACGATCCGCTCGCTTCAGTCGTGCTGGGCACGGGAAAAATGCTCAGCGACTTCCATCTGTTGCGCCAGGTATCGATCGATTGATCGTGTGCCGTTCGGGCAGTCGCGGCAAAAGATGGAACGTGTTTGATTTCTGGCTCTTGGGTTCTTGATGGTTGATATTCCTACTCGCCGGCGTCCTTTGGCTCTCCTCGCGATTGTCGTAGTCGCGCAGGTGCTCCTTCTGGCGTTTCAGGTACGCCACGGTGGTGCAGCCCGCGATAAAAACGTCCCGCTGATCCGCTACTGGGCCGTTGAAACGATCATGCCGCTTGAACGGGCCGCGTCGTGGATGTTTTCCGGGGTTGGTGGAGTCTGGTCCGGCTACATCGACCTGCGTCACGAGCGTAAACAGAACATCGATCTCCGCGCCGAAAATGGCGAACTGAAGTTGCGCAATCATGAGCTCGAAACGGAATTCGAGGAGGCGCGGCGCATGGACGCGCTGCTCCAATTCCGCCACGAGCATCCTGAAGCGCCGATGGCCGTGGCCGAGGTAGTGGCGACGACTCGCGCGATGGTAGCCGCCCACGTAATGGGGGGCAGCGCAGACCCGGCGTCGCATACCGTTTTCATCAATCGCGGGGCGCACGACGGCATACGCCGCGAGATGGGCGTGATCACGCCTGACGGCATCGTCGGCAAGATCGTGGAAGTGTTTCCCCACGCCGCCCAGGTGCAGTTGATCAGCGACCGCGAAAGCGGTGTCGGCGCGATGTTCGCCGCGTCGCACGCGCACGGCATTGTGAAGGGCACCGGCGATCCCGATCCTCAAATGGACTACATCGTGAACGAAGAAAGGGTCCAGCCGGGCGATGAAATCATCACATCTGGCGACGATCGCATCTTCCCCAAGGGCCTGTCGGTCGGAGTCGTGGCCGACGACAAGGCCGCGAGCCCATTCCAGGTGATCCACATTCGAACGGCCGCTCACCTGGACCGCCTAGAGGATGTTCTAGTCCTGCTGACATCCAGAGACCTGAACTTGAAAAGCGTGTCAGAACCGTCCGCGGCACACGCCGAGCCCTCAAACTCCAAGGTTCCGTCCAGCGGCGCCGCGCAGCATCAGGCCGCTCCAGCGGCGAAACTCTCTAAGCCGGGCGCGACGGCAAGTCCAAAAACGACTGGACCAAAGACCGCGAGTCCAAAACCAGAAACTCAGAAGCCGGCCGCCGTGAAAGCCGCAACTCCAACATCTACAATTTCGAAGCCAGCTGCGCCGAAAGCGCCAGATTCACAACCGGCGGGCCGGACGAACTGATATGTCTTTAGCCTACAATCCGGGACTTCAGTCGCAAGAGAACGTCGAGGTCCACAAGTACTACACCGGAACTATCGTCGGCTCGGCCGTGCTGGCCATCGTGCTGCAGGCGTTTTTGCACAAGTACGGCCACTGGACTGAGTTCGTCGAACTGCCTCTTCTGGTCACGATCTATTTTGGCGTCAGCCGAAGAAATCCGGCTTCGGGCCTCCTTCTGGGCGCCGCAATCGGCATTTTGCAGGACGCGCTGAGCCACGATAATCCGATCGGCTTTTACGGCATCGCGAAAACGTTCGTCGGCTACGTTGCGTCATCGGTCGGCGCGCGCATCGATATGGAGCATCCGGTAAGCCGCTTCGCGCTGATCGTCGTCCTGTTCCATTTCCATCAAATCGTTCTGGCCATTACGTCGCGAGCGCTGCTGAACCGCCCGGAGGCGTTTTTCAATCTTCACCTGCTGATCGCGTCGCTCGTCAGCGGCGGGCTGGGCGTCTTGCTATTCGCGCTGCTCGACCGCCTGCGGCGGCCAGTTTAGAATCTGGCTTCGAAATTACCCCCGCAACTCCTCAAAAGTGTGTCCATCAATTTCTTGACTTTTATTGATGCTGCTGGAGTTACGACGAAAATTGACGGCACGGCGTGTCCATCGCCCAAGGTGGTTAAAGTAAAACTTTCAGAGTGGTGATTTATGTTGCGAGTAGAAAATGTGATGTAGCTGATTCGGCGGGGTTTGTGGCGATTTCTGCTCGTAACGTGTTGCGAGTAGAATTTGGCGCCGCCGTTTTCCCGTTTTGGAACTCGTGAGTATGTGTCGTCAGCCATGGCCGTTTACTCGCACGTTTGAAGCGTGACTTATATGCCTCCAAGCGGACGTTATCACAAAGTAATCAGATTGTCAAGGGGAAAAGACCCACGGTTCGGAAGAGCGCCGAACCATGGGGCACCCCTCGGGGGGAGTCGTCGGTTGTCTTGAATCGGTCGAGGGACGCCTTGCGGCTGTGGTTGTCGGCAAACAAACCGAGAAACCCTGGGGCACCCGGCGCTTGATAAGAACAAGGGAGCCAACATTAAGGCCGCAACCAGAAATTTGTTGAACCGGTTCATAAAATCCTCCTGCATTAGCAAGGCGCACGCCTAGGCCGCAAACCGGGCAATGACGATCCTCTGCCGGGTCAGTTGACATTGTTGAAGCGAAAAACGGTCGGGGAATAGGTATTATGTCCCCTTATTTCCTCGGCCGAGCCGGGTTTGCCGTTGGCCGTGGCCCACCGTTGCCTAACCGGGCGTCGACCCCATCGATCGGAGCATAAAGGGTCTGCGAAATGTCCCGGTACTCCCCGCCGAGAATGTTCGAATGAGTTTGCTGCTGTAAGCGCACCAGGCCTCCCGGCACCTCAGCGCTGGTCCACTTTTTAGTAAAGGTAAGTGGATCGCCGGCTCGCGTAATGCACTCCCATTGGGTGGGGATACTCTTCCCGTTGAGTACCAGCGTCGCTTCGCCTCTTGTGACGATCTGGGTTGGGTCGTCCGCTGGTGTGCCAGGCACTACTATTCGCCTCGCCTTGATAATTCGCTGATCGCTGGAGTGGGTGTCGGGCCCATTCCTGCCGGCGTCGGGCCCATGCTCGATCTTCCCCGAGATAGTGGTGGATTCATCGTTCACGATGGCCCGCTCGCCGTCAATCGATTCCAGCGTCAGGGTGTAACTCGAAATTTTGGTTTGCGTATATGCATTGGTTCCCGGTTTGTACTCGTGCAGATGGTAGAGCGTATAAGCGGCCTTCGAACCGGGCGGGAATTTTTTCCAGGCAAGGTAGTCGGGCGAGTCCTCGGTGGCTTTGGGGGCCGATCGCAACTTTATTGAATCCGGTGCCGCTTCGCGGAAATTTGCCAGCGGGCCGGTATCCAGGCGCAGACGGAACAATTGCTCGGCGCCGGCCGCCGTCGACGGACATTTCGTGAGGGAAATTAGCCCGAGCCTCGTAAACGGATGACTATACGCCGACAGCAGATATTTCAAAATATCCGGTGGTGCAGACGGGTACCAGAAGTTGTACTCCGTGTAACCACCGGGCGGGTGGGTGTATGCTGCGGCACTGTTTTGCGGGAAGGGCGGTCCGTACTGGCAGTTCAGGACCTGTTGACCGGCATCCTCGAGATCCGACAACTGCTTCTGCACCATGTCGCGTTGGCTTGAATGCACATCGTACAGGCTGTCCACCGCCCCCAGATTGAGCACAGAGATCGTCTCGTGCAACAGGCCAATTTCCTGTTGATTGCTTTGCGGCGGCGGCCCGGGAACTATCGGCGGCCGGGGCTTGAACGCGATCGGCGGTCCCGGCCGATTGACCGAAGCCCAGGCATCGACAAAGTGGATTGCCAATTTCAGGGCTTCGTCGACGATCGCGATTGAGTTCACCCCCTCAGTTTGTCCGCTCTCGGCTATCTTCCAAATGGCCTCGTCCCGGATGGGGTTATTTGCCTTCGTTGTGCCAGGGACGAGCCTGAGCAACTCGGCCGACAGTTCGAAGGTGACCGGCACAGTGGTAACGAGGGTGGTCGTGGTTTGCTCCTGCTGGCCCCATGGTTTGGTGTAGTCTTGCGTGGTGGTCGCGACTAAGTCCGACTTTACAGTAGCTACCTCTTTAATGGTTAGGTTGAATACAGGAAACCCGGGCGGCGCGGTATGGGGCAGGATATTGATGCCGAGCTGGCGCAACTGCTCCTCGATTGAGAGACGGATTCCGGCAGAGTTGACTTCGCTGGTTCCATAGACGCTGACGTAGACGGACATGGCGGTTTGGCCGCGGAGCGGAGTATTATTCGCCGGGGCTCGCACATTCCCCTCGATGCCGGCTCCTGCATTGGCGGCCATTGTGCCAGAAATAGCGGCGAAGGCGTTTTGATCGCCCGCACTCGTGCCAGGTACCGTGCCTACGGTGTCGGCCGTCCCAGTCGCAACGTACTGGATCATCTTGAGCCGGTAGTTCAAACGCGCTTCGAGCAGTGTGCGATCCCGACAATTCTTGCAATTTGCCAGGTCGGCTTTAATTTCATCGCGCGTGTCAGCCCGCATGAGCGAAGCGAATGCCAGTGCGAAACATACGCTGACGATCCATTGATTCTTGGTCATAGAGATCCTGAATTCGTATTCACATGTACGTGGTGGTCAAGGAAAACTCGATCGCTCCGGTCACTCCGGCGGTATCCATTTTAGATACCGAATGCCCGGCAGTATACACCCAGCCGCTATCCTTTGGTCCTGCGACCCGCCACGCGGCTGTAGGGAGGAATCGGGGGACATGATACAAATTACCCGCAGCAAAATGATCCCTTCGAGAATCTGTTGTCGCGCACGGCAGCGAGGATTGCTGGTGAATATGTATCATATCCCCCTATTTCTATGTCCCCCTATTTCTTGTGTCCCCCTATTTCTTGAGTTAAGTAGATCAAGCCGATAGCTTTAACGGGAAAATAGCCTGCGCCACAAGCTTTTCTTTTCGGTCTCGCCGGCGGCACTCGACAAAGCCGCATCGGGCGCGGGCAGAGGCGGGGTCCGAGCCTTTCCCGCCCAATATATCGTCGACTCTTCGGCATCCCTTGGGAAGTCGATGTTGATCGCAGGAGAAAACCGGAGCAGGTCGTGGGGCTCCGTGTTCTTCAGCATCTCCGCGTCGTCCATGGTCGAGATCGGAATGTATTTGCTGTATTGCGGATCGTTGCCATTTTCCCAATCGACCCACTCGTAAAACTCAAAAAAATAGAGCTGCCCGCATTCGCGGCACTTCAGCAGATATCTGATCAGGTGACTCTCGTGGGCGTAGGTATCGATCAGCTCGAAGAGCTCCTTCATGAGGGTGCTGCGCACCAGCTTGGGATCGTCCCAAAGGACGCACTGCGTCGGGTCCGGAAACTGATGAAGATTAGATTCCATTCGACATTTCTCTAGGCCGGATCATCCAGCCACTTCCGCCAAGAATACAGCTTCCAGGGAAGGGCGGCGATTGTTTCCTACTGCCGCCAAGCGCTTGGGATGGAAATTGCTGCTTACGGTGTTGAAGCTGTCGAAAGAACCAAGGACCACAGAACGCAGAACTGAGTGAGAAGTGGCGTCTTCCGGAACCTGACGAACGAATATCAATCGCATGGTGCGAGCGCACCGGGAATCTTGTTGTTGTCTATTCGCTGATCAAGATATGATTCACCTCGAAACGCGAGAGCGGACATGTTTTGCAATTATTGCGGCACCCCCAGCGCTGGCGGAGCGAAGTTTTGCCGGAAGTGTGGGAAGCCTATTGTGATTTTGCAGCCGCCATCGGCCGTTGCGCCGCCAGCACCAATAGCTCCACCGAATATTGATGTACCCGTTGCTGCGCCGGTCGTGGAAACGGTTCAGCCGGGTGCCCCGGGGTTTTGTCTTTGTGCGTGGCCATGACCGTAAGGCGCGACGAAAATCATGAACCGAAGGCGATGACTCCACCCGCGGGTGGGTGCCCCATCGTTCGCGCTGTTTGCGAACGGTGGGTTCTTCGGTGCCGAAACCAAATCAATCCACACGATTGACAGATAGTAGCACCGGCTCGATCTCCATGTATGCGCGATAACTGCTCCATGGCCAATCCTTCGGGTTACGAACGAGTCCACGCTTCACAGGATTCATGTGCATGTAGCGCAGTTTTTCGTTTTTCTTTCGAACGCTCCATACGTTGAAATCGTAAAAGCGTGATTGCCAGAATCTGCGCTGCTGTTTCGGTCGAGCCGACTCGCGTCCACCACGTTCCTCCGGGGGAAGCAGAGCGAAGGCCACAGCCTGTTTGAGTTCGCGCATCACATCGGATGGAGTCACGCCGGCAGGTTCACTAATCAACAGATGGACGTGCTCGGGCATGACCACATATCCCACCAGCGCAAAACGAAACTTCGCCCGCGTTTCCCCGAGAAGCTGCACGAAACAATCCCGTGCGCGAGGAGAGCGCAGAAATGGCAGGCGTCGATAGCAACTGCACGTGATGAAGTGTAGGTGCCCAAAACCGTAGCGTCGCTCTAGCCCGCGCGGCATCGAACGAAGTTTTAGGACTGATTCGTCGATGGAGTCAAGCTGAAGACCCATGGTTCGGAGAAGCGCCGAACCATGGGGCACCCGCGGGTTGGATTTGTCGGTTATCTTGAAGCGTTAGAGGGTAGACTTGCGGTCGTGCTTCTCGCCAAAATCAAACCGAGAAACCCCGGGGCACCCGGCCGAACTCGTCATACGCGCAGTCTTGGGTCGTAACAAAGAATCCGGCGGTAGTGGAGGTGGTATTGTTGCATCCAAAACCGAGAAAAACGCCCAACGCTACGCAGCACAGCAGCAGGGCGTCCTTACGTCTTGATTTCGCCTGCATTCTTCACCTCGCTATTCCTAAACGGTCGAAGAGCATTTCGACCTCGTCTTGAAAATTAAAACCGGGATGCGCCGTGAGGAAGGCGTTCAGCGCCGCATGGTATTCACGCAGTCGCCGCGCCGTAGCAGAGTTTCGCGGCAAGAAACCTAGTTGCAAGGGACCTTGGGATGGCAGAGCCCGCGGGTCGGTGGCGGGCCAACGGCCAGCCCTGACCACCTCGCGCAGTTCCGGTTGAACGCCCATGTTTGCGTGCAATAAGTAGATGAGGTACAGGGCCTCGACAGGACGACACGTCGGACGCAAGTTGCCGTTGGCCAAGCGCGGTGTAGACTTCGGGTACAGCGCCAGCGCCGTCATTGCCCTAAACGCATGTAATTCTTCGGGCGAAACGCGCGTCCATCCGGGCATCCGAAATTCATCCATCATTTCGTTAAATGCTTGGCCCAGCCGAGACTCAGGAATCCCCTTCTCTGGGTGACGGACAGCAGTAAACTCAGCTCTCGCCAATCGATCTTTCAAACTCGCGAGACCGGGCAACTGCTTTTCACCGAGGCTGAACTTCCCCAACAATGCGTCTACATAGTCAGTAGCATTGGTTTCTGAGAGGATGCTCGTTTCCGCACCGAGCCCGTCGATCTTCCTGTCAATCGGCGATAGGGGAAATTCAGACACGGGATCGCGTGCCGCGCAGCCAAATCTGGACGCTAGCCCCGAAGTATAACCAGGGAAGCGAAACAACTGAGAATCGTCTTGTAACATCCTTACATGTTACACACCTCACTCGCTCCTTGGCGGGTGGGGTACCCTTTTTTTCTCCTGGTCGAAGTCTCCCCTGACGGGCCGCACAACACCTGCCTTACGCCTCCGCTGTAGCCAGACGGGGTGCCGCATTCTTCGCCGGTTTTGCGAAGAGTGCGCGGTCCTGTTCTGGCGTTTCTTGTGAAGCGGAGTACTCTCCTTATGAATTTCTCTTTTCGATATCCAACCACCCGGAGCACAATACCGCGCCTAACCGGAACACCCCATGAAAACAGGCTTGAACGGCGCTATGGCTTGGGCCACCCGCACTTCATCACGTGCAGTTGTTACCGCCGACTGCCGTTCTTCACTTCCGAACGCCGGCGCGACATCTTCCTCAAAATCCTGCGCGAGGTCCGCGACCGCTACGACCTTGCGCTCCTCGGATACGTGGTCATGCCTGAACACATCCACCTGCTGATCAGCGAACCAAATGTCGGCACGCCGAGCACGGTGATGCAGGTGCTGAAACCGAAGCACAACTCGGGGCGCTCGTGTTTCCACGGCACGACGCCCCGGCTCTGTCAAGACACACTTCTAGTGTGCGATGTGGTGGCGTTTTCATTTTTCCCTGTTAGGGTCTTTTGCTTTTTTCTCGACCAAGGCTCGCCTCGTGAATCCAGCGGTGGAATTCTTGGTTCCACCAACCATCTATCCGGTCTCCGAACTACCGACCATGATTCGTTTTTCAGACACCGCGATCCCTCGCGGGAGCAAGCTGCCCAATCAGCCTAGCGATGAGCTTGCGTTCACCAGGGTGGCGCCCGGGCTGGCTTGCATACGAACCAGCCGTGCGTAATCCGCTCCACTGCGCAGCATCCAATACATACGCACGGCTAACTTGCGCGCGATCGCCACTTTGGCGACTGCGTTTCCTCGACGGGACTTCAGCCTCTGATAGTCCTGTCGAAACTCTGGATCCAAACGCACCACGTGATGCACGGCTTCGATCAGCAGCCACCGCACCATGGTGTTGCCTTGCTTGCTGATCGCTCTCAACCGCCGCTTGCCGCCCGAGGAATGTTCGCTCGGATTTAACCCCAGGTAGCTGGCGATCTGCTTGCCACGCTGAAAACGCGTCACCGGACCGATGGCGAGCACGAACGCCAGCGCGTTGACCGGCCCGATTCCGGGATGAGTCATCAGGAGAACCGCATCCGCACGGCGTTTGGCCTCCTGCAATACAGCGTGATCCAGTTCGTCGATCGCCGGTTCGAGTTGATCGCGGAGGCGCAGAAGCTCGGCTCGGCGCCGTGCGGCCCACGCCCCCAGCGGTAAGCGGCACAACTCCGAGCGGCCGGCTTCGCTGAACAGCTTCTTCTTTCGGCAAAGCCCCTGGCTCATCGCCAGAAAGTGAAGCTGGTTTCCCAACATCGTGCGCATCCGCACCATCTTGTGACGATGCCAAAGCAACTGCCGTAGGTCGCGTTCACCCGCCGTAGGAACCCAGATGCGGGGAAAACGATCGGTCAGCATCAGATCGAGAATCAACTGCGCGTCCCGTTCGTCGGTCTTCTGCTTGCGCACTTCACTGGCGCGAATCTTGGCCGAATCCCCGATCCAAAGTTCGTGGCCCAGCTCCGCTAGCAACCGCTGAACCAGTGCAGAGGGCCGGTGGCCTCCACGCCCACCCGAACTGGCTTGGCCAACTCGCGATAGAACCGCTCCGCCTCTCCGCTTTCGTGCTCTAACCGCTGTACGCTGAGTTCGCCCGTCGCGTCGTCCAGCATGGCGATCTGCTGATAGCGCGTGTGAAAATCACAGCCTATAATCTTCATCGCTCGGCTCCTTTCTTCCGAGCCTTGGTCGTTTAGCAACCACCAAGTCTCCTCGGAGCAAGGAGCCGACAACGCCATCTAATCAGCCAGGGAAATGGAAAGGCGGCACCCCCGTCTATTTGCTGAGCGCAGCGCGAGAAACTATCTCGATACGAACAGAATTTGATTGGACCTTTCCCGTCCAGGACGAGAATCGGAACGACGCCGCCTGTTGGGCTGTCAGACCAACATTGCGGTAATTCATTGGATAACTTAACCCTGCGGAAGAGTACTCGCACGAAAGATTGTATTCCCCTGGCGTGGCCAGGAACGGAAATGCCGCGTCATTTATCGTGAGGTGGGATGCTAAAGTGTCTTTCGGGTATAGCACGATCCACTTTCCCAGGAGTCTTCGCCAGTCCGGCTGCCGGGGAAACGGCGCAAGTTCATCGCTGATCATTTGGACTTGCGAATACTCTTCGCGACCCTGTTTGTTTGTCAACTTAAATCTCACGTACCCCTCAGTATTGTCCGAATCTGATATCACATTGGACACGACTAAGCCCCGGTTGCTTCGATTCCGCAGTTTCACAAGTACGTCAATCGGGACCTGAGAGCCGTAAGCTCGTTTCTGGATTGAAATTTCCACCTCAATATGGGGTGGAACCTGCGGTCGGACTGCACAAGGTGATAACGCTATGAATAGCACCAGAAAAAAAGCACCTTTAATCAGCATGTTTAATACCCACGCGGCAACGCCGTTCCGCAGTCTTTCGGCGGGTGGGGCACCCTTTTTTTCTCCTGGTCGAAGTCTCCCCTGACGCGCCGCACAACACCTGCCTTACGCCTCCGCTGTAGCCAGACGGGGTGCCGCATTCTTCGCCGGTTTCGCGAAGAGTGCGCGGTCCTGTTCTGGGGTTTCTTGCGAAGCGGAGTACTTTCCTTATGAATTTCTCTTTTCGATATCATCCAACCACCCGGAGCATCATACCGCGCCTAACCGGAAGCGGGTAGCCACGGCACGCCTTTGTGCCGTGGGCTTCACTGTTTCGGACGCGCTTCACTCACGACCTTCGACGAGGGGTTCGCCACCCGCCAGAGAAAGCGGCCGGTCTAGCTATAGGCGCAAAAGAGGCATGTCAATGACGGTGCTCCAGAAAATGCCGCAAAAAGAGGTATGGTATGCGTATTCTGGCCCTCTTTCTGATCTTGGTTGGTAGTGTGGCCTTGTACGTCGGATCTCATAACCTTATCATTATCATTCAAGCTCTCGCCTTTGCGCTATTTGTGGCAAGTGCGTATCTAGTCCGAAAATCTCGCGTGCGTGACCGAACGCAGCAGTCTGAGGCAATTATGCAAGGGCCGGATTTCAAACCGGCGGGAGGTCCAGGGCGTCTTGCATGGGGCCTTTCCTTGTCCATGGTGCCCTTGTTGGCGATCTCCTACTTCTTGATGTATGAAGATGCGCTGCACGGAGGCAAGACGGGATGGCCTGCCTTCCTGTTTGCGGGCGTCATAATTGCTTGTTGCATTGTGTGGGGTTATCTAGTCGCTCAAATATTAAATCGCAGGTAACGAGAACAACTGCATTGTTTTGGGGGGGTCGGTGGGACAAGGGAAGGCATCCGGGCTTCACTGTTTTGGCCGGCCAAAAAACAAAACGTAGCCATCTGGATCCGTTACCTCGAAACCGCGCAATCCGTCATGCGTATCTTCGAGCGGCGCGCTGAACGCAGCGCCATGACCGCAAAAGTCCGCGGCAAGGGCATCCGGATCCGGCGCGTAGACAAAAGCGTCCCATCTCAGGTGCGGATGACGTTTAGCGTTCGGCACCGGTCTAATACCCCTTTCGGACTTAATCAGGAGCTGCGCTCCATCGCGGCATATGACAGCGAAAAAAGGGTCTCCGTCCGGCGCCTGGAATGTAACTTCAAATCCAAGCTTGTCGCGATAAAAAGCTATCGTTCGAGGAACGTCGCTCACGATGAAGCACGGCGAAATCGCCGTGGTTCGCGGGCGTGCCGTTGTCGATTCTCCCGCCTTCGCTGGTTGCGTCATCGCCATTCTCCCCTTTTCCAGACGTCCTGTTCGCCGTTGATTTCCCAGCAGTATCCACAACTCGAATCCTGAACGCCACCGCTGCGCCCGCTTAATTTGATCCGTTAGATCTACACCGTCGCTGGTCGCTCGAAGCGCTATCCCACAGTTCCAGATGGAACCCCTCGGCTGTCCCTTCTGTTGACCCGAACTCGCACCTCTGCGAAGGGACGCTGGAAACTCAGCCTGTCTTCTCGAAACTGTCCCAAATGACCCGATAGGGCCGTTTTAAGGGGCCATTAGAGATCAAGATTATTGATGTATTTACAGCAGATTTTCTTCGCTTGGTCTTCGCCGGAAAACTAGCGCGTTGGGGCGTCGCTCTCCACTTTACCGTCGCGAAGACGGATAACCCGGTGGGCATGGGCCGCAATGTCCGGCTCATGTGTAACCAGAATAATGGTGTTACCGTTCTCGTGCAGCCGCTGGAAGAGAGCCATGATTTCTTCACCGGTGGCCGAATCGAGGTTGCCGGTGGGCTCATCCGCAAGAAGGATTGCAGGGTTATTGACCAGCGCGCGCGCAATTGCAACCCGCTGCCGCTGCCCTCCCGACAACTCATTGGGTTTGTGCATCATACGGCCGGCGAGATCCACTTGCGCCAGGGCCTGTTTGGCCCGATCGATGCGGTCCACGGCGGGCGTGCCGTTATAAATCATCGGCAGTTCCACATTGTGGAGCGCTGTGGCGCGCGCCAGCAAATTGAATGTCTGAAAAACGAAACCGATTTCCTTGTTGCGGATGTAGGCTAACTCGTCGTCATCAAGCTGGCTGACCAGCCGGCCCGCGAGCCAGTAATTGCCCTTGCTGGGGGTGTCGAGGCAACCGATCAGGTTCATCAGCGTCGATTTGCCCGATCCCGACGGCCCCATGATCGCCACGTATTCGTTCTTGTGGATTTCGATGTTGACGCCGCGGAGCGCGTGCAGGTGCTCCGTCCCCATTTCGTACGTCTTCCACAGGTCCTCGGTCTTGATGACAATACCGGCGGAGACGAAGTCTTCGCGATAAACCTGACCCGCAATTTCGGCAACTGATGATGCCATCGAACCCTCGGCAATTAAATTACCACTAATTTATTCAGATGCGGCGACGAGAGCGAAGGTCGTTGCCGGAAGAGCAAAAGGTTGTCGATTGATAAAGGCTAGCTGCTGCTGCCTTCTTCCTTGGCTACGCTGTTATCGATTTTGATGCTGGCCCCAGGCTTTAACGTGCGAAGAACCTGGTAACTGCCTGTGACGATTTGATCGCCCGCTTTCAAGCCGTCGGTGATTTCAATGTTAGTGGTGCCCGTGATCCCGGTTTTCACCGGAACAAAGACGGCTTTATTGCCGCGAACGACGAAGACGCCCTGAATTTCCTTTTTCTCGGCGCTCAGTTCGTCTGCTGTCGCCGCGAGCGTCACGTTCGCACCGGGATGCGCGGCCTGATTGAGCTCTTCCTGTGTGCGAACGGCAACGGCTTGAATCGGAATCGTGAGCGCGTTAGCGCGATGCGCCGTCTGGATCTTGGCAGTGCAGGAAAGTCCCGGACGCAGAGACTCAGGCGCGTCGGTGATACGAACGACGACCTTGAAATCGCGCGCTTCTTGCGTGTTCGCTGTGGTCTGCTGGGTAGCCGCCTGACCGGACTGCCGCAGAATAGCAAGATCGCCCACTTCGGTAACTATGCCGTGAAGAATCGTATTCGGCAGCGCGTCGACCGTTACCTCCGAACTTTGACCATCGCGAAGGTTGGTGATGTCCGTTTCGTCGACCATCACTTCGGCAGTGACAACGCTCATATCAGAGATGGTCATCAAGAAGCTACCCTCGGCATTCTGGATGCCAGGGACGACGTTTTCCCCGACCCGGACAGGGATGAAGCTTACGATACCGCTGATGGGAGCGCGATAAGTGGTTTTGCGCAGGACGTCCTGCTGATGAGCCAAAACGGCGCGAGCCTGCTGGACCATAAGAGAAGCCTGCTGGCTGGAATCGCGCATTTGGTTCAAGCTGGCTTGCGCGGCCTTCAACGCCGCCACGGCGCTGTTGTAAGTGGCCTTAGCTGCATCGTAATCGGACTTCGCGATAAGTTCCTCGGTATAGAGAGATTGGGAACGCTGCCAATCAAGCTTGGCTTTCTCGAGATCGGACTGACGCTGGGAAAGAGTCGCTACGGCAGCCTGATATCCGGCGGTAGCCGCCTGTGATGCGGCCTGCGCGCCCTCGAGCTGAGCCTGCTGGGCGCGAACATCGGCCGCAGGCTGGATACTGTCAATGTGAAGCAAAACATCCCCCACATGGACGTGCTCGCCTTCCTTGACGACAATGTCGGTGATCTTGCCGAAGCCTTCTCCGAGAATATTAGTGTAATTCTTCGGACGAACTTCTCCGGATGCAGTGACGACAGAGGTGAGATCCTGTCGGATGACGTCAGCCGTTTGGACCGTGACCACACCTTTGTTCACTTCGTAAACGCTGACAAGCACGATGGTGCCGAGAACAACAAGCGCACCGGCGCTAATGGCGATCTTCTTGCCCGTCTTCATTCACCGAATCCTTTTGTCCGAATGTTGACCGGACGATCGATTTCTTGCGTTCGATTAATGGATACGCCCGGAAAGGCCGGAATGTTTCGAATTGTTGCGCAAGAACTGGACGCCGAGCAGAAGGATAAGGAAAGGGAGATGGCTTCCAAACTGTTTCGGATCCTGGCTCCGGTTCCCGACCATCGCGCGGAGTCGCGCATCCACACGTTCACGACGAAATAGCGGCGTAGTATGAAACCCCGCGCCAACTTTCGCTGGCTTTGCCGTGACCGGCTATTCTAAATCGTTTTGACCCTGAGAGAAAATGAAAGTTCCCATCCAGCATCTGGTTGTGGCAGCAGGAGCGCGAGTGAAGTTAGCGCGGGAATCGAAGCGGCGTGCCGGCCACCAGCTTGGCACTTTGCGAAGTCACAGTGAGGTCAAAGCGAAGGCAACCCGGTTCAGTGCAAAGGGCTCTTAGATACTAACGGTAGGGTTGAAAAGCATTTTCGTCGCAGGCGAGATCGCTGCTTGCGAAAAGCGATTCAAGACCAGCGGCGGGAAGAGGACCGAAAAGCCTGAGGCACATTAACGCTGCGAGGAACATTCGATTGACCTGTCCTTTAGGACGGGCTAAGATTCATCCCTCAGGGTAGGTGTGAAATGCATCGCTGGGCCAAGGTACGCGCTTTCGTTATTTTGGCGGGGGCGTCGTTGTGTTTAGGGACGTTCGCCTTCGCAAGCTCTTCGCGCCAAGATCAGGACGACCAGGCAAAAAAAGCCGCCAAGCAAGCTGCTAAACAAGAGAAAAAAAAGCAGAAAGAGCTTTTCAAGGAGCTCGATCCTCAGTATCAGAAGTGGTTGAACGAGGATGTCGTCTACATCATTACTCCGGAAGAGCGGAGCGCGTTTCTCCACCTGTCGACAAACGAAGAGCGGGACCAATTCATCGAGGCATTTTGGGCACGCCGCAATCCGGATCCGGATTCGCCCGAAAACACCTACAAAGAAGATATCTACCGCCGCATTGCGTATGCGGACGAGCACTATTCATCGGGTATCCCGGGATGGAAGACAGACCGCGGTCGGATTTACATCATTTGGGGACCGCCGGACGAGACCGATTCCCACCCCAGCGGTGGCACCTACGAGCGTCCCCCGGAAGAGGGCGGCGGCGAGACCACGACCTATCCTTTCGAAGACTGGCGGTATAGATATTTGCCCGGTCTTGGCGAGAATGTGATCTTCGAGTTCGTCGACCCTACCATGACGGGCGAGTATCACTTGACCATGGACCCAAGCGAGAAGGACGCGCTGCTCTACGTGCCCGGAGCGGGCCTGACCATGAACGAGGCAATGGGGCTGAGCACGAAGGCGCAAAGATTCCAGAACACCGACGGGACGCACATGGACGAAACCGGCGGATTCCAGACGGAACAATACAATGAGTTTACGCGCCTAGAGCAGTACGCGAAGGCTTTCCAGCCCCCACCGGTGAAATTCAAGGATCTGGAGGCAGTGGTCACGTCCCGATTGGTGCGGGATCAGATCAAGTTTGATTATCGGTTCGATTTCATGAAACTTACTTCAGATGCCGACCTGGTGCCGATTACTGTGCAAATTCCGACGCGACAACTGAGTTTCGCGGAGAAGGATGGCGTCGATACAGCCACTTTGCATTTGTTCGCACGCATCACGACGCTAACAGGCCGGCGCGTGCAGGTCTTCGAGGACACACTGACGGATTCCGTGCCGGTATCCCTGCTGCAGCAGTCGCTGAAGACCTCGCAGATTTATCAGAAAGCGGTGCCCCTAACCCCTGGGTTGTATCGCCTGGACATTGTGATCAAAGACACCACGAGCGACAACGTTGGCGTGGTGAACGCACGATTGGCCGTACCGCAGTTCTCCGACGACAATCTGGGCGCCAGCACTTTGATCCTGGCGGATGAAATCAATCGCGTATCGGCACAGAATATCGGACTGGGGCAGTTCGTTATCGGAGATGTGAAGGTTCGGCCAAAGCTGGATGGCGTCTTTACGCGCACCGATCCGATGGGTATTTTCCTTCAGATCTACAATCTGAAAACGGATCCAAAAACCCACCGGTCCGACGCTTCCGTGGAATACCGGATCTTGAAAGGTAAAGATCCGACGCCAGTCCTGAAATTCGATCTGCCGTCAAGTCGGCTGGATGCGCACGGTGAAGAACTTACGCTCGAGAACCGGCTGACACTGAACTCTCTAGTTCCCGGGCGTTACAGGCTCGAGGTTGCGGTAACGGACAATCTCGCGAAACAGACCATTACGCCGGCGGCCGAATTCACCGTGAAACCTGCGCCAACAGCGCCGGATTCACAGGGGACGCAAGCGGCCCAAGGTTCGCACGGCGGGAGGTAGAACGGCTTGGGTTGGAAAGCATTTCGCGCTCCCTTCCTGATTGTGCTGGCGTGTGTGCTGGCACCCGCATCGTTTGCCCAGCGCGAAGGAAAGATCTCCGGCGTTGTGGTGGACGCAAAAGGGACGCCGCAGATGGGCGCGACAATAATGGTCGCGTCCGAGCACGCGCTGAACCCAAGATCCTTCGATTTGCTGACGAACGCGCGCGGCCGTTTCTCGACCGCAACGATTCCCCCTGGACCATACACAGTTAAAGTCAGCTTGGCCGGCTTTCTGCCCGCCGTGGAACAGCACGTTCGCGTGAGTGAAGACCATGTCACTCTGCTACAGGTAGCACTGGGATCCGTGTTCTCATCGTTCGGAGAGTTGCGTCAGGAAAAAGCCGAGAAGATTTCACCGGACGACTGGACCTGGGTTTTGCGGTCAGCGCCGGACACGCGATCAGTTCTGCGGTGGACCGAAGGGCCTATTCTGACCAATGCGCAATTGAGCGGAGTTGCGGAGGCCGCGCAGAAGCAGGCAGACCACCTCATGATGCAGCTCACGGCCGGCGCCGATCATCCGGGCTCCGTGGGAGCTGCGACGGATTCAACGGCAACAACCACGCTTCTATATGACATGGGGGTCGGGGAAACGTCGCGCCTGTTGATGGCCGGGCAATTCAGTTACAGTCCCGAGGCTCCGGCCGGCGGATTTGTGGCCGAATGGTTGCCATCCGGCAGCACCGGATCTGGGCACGTCATGATGCTGGAAGCGCGAGAGGCGCAGTTCGGGCCAATCGGGCCCGTATTCCGGGGCGTGCGGATTTCCGACTCGAACACGATGGCGGTTGGCGATCGCGTCAGCATTCGGTACGGCGCCGAATTCGTTGCGGCAGGTCTGGAAGGAACAGCGCAGTCGTTGCGGCCGCACGGCGAGGTGGCAGTACACGTGACGCCGACATGGATGCTGTCCGGGATCGTGGCCGCGCAGTCGCCGGAAGGAATGGGAGATGACGGAGCGGTCCAGACCGCGTTGAATAACCTGGACGATTTCCCCATCCTAATGATGCGGGATGGAAGGCCGGTGCTGGAGGACGACTGGCACGAGGAATTTTCCGTGGACCACGCGCTGTCGAAGAAAGCGGACATCGAGGCAGCGGTGTTCCACGATCAATCGACCCATACGGCGCTGATTGGACGAGGCAGCGTAGGCGTTCCCGGCTTCCTGCAGGACTACTTTTCCAATGTATTTGCGTACGACGGAGGCCAATTGGCTTCTGGCGGAGTACGGGTCGCCTATCGGCAACGATTGACGGACGGGCTAAGCACGACTTTGGTTTACGCATATGCCGGCGCGCTGGCTCCCGACACGGGTCTTGCTGCCACGGCGCTGCGCGACGAGTTGACGACAAAATATCGGAATAGCGTAGCAGGACGAGTGACCGCAAAGGTTCCACGCCTTGGAACGCAATTGAGTGCCGGATACAAATGGATCGGGGGACCGGCGGTTTCGCACGTGGACAGCTACGGGGAATCCCTTTATCAAATCGATCCATATCTCAGCATGGAGCTTCGACAGCCCCTTCCCGCAGCATTGCCGTGCCATATGGAACTGGTCGCCGATGCCGGAAATCTTTTGGCTCAGGGCTACGTGCCGTTGTCGACGAGCGATGGCCACATTGTGTTGGTTTCCTCCTACAGGTACTTCCGCGGCGGCCTGAGCGTCCAGTTCTAGTTCCAGCGACGCCTACCGGAATCGGGAACATGCCTTCCACAAACGGAAACTCCGGAGTGAGAAGAGAAGCAGGGCTTGGCCAAGTGTCTGCAAAAGCGCCGGATATCGAGAAGGATCGAAATCCGCATGCTGGAAGCAGACGTGCTGGTGTTAGAGGGCAATTGGGTACGGGTGTCTTTCTCATGGGCGACGGCGTATCGACGAGACTGGGGGCTGTAACACTGGCGGTTTTCACCTTTGCCGCCATCGTGTTTGCCGTTCTGAACTTCCAACAAGGAACTCACGTTGCGTTGCCGTACGACGGTGCCACGTGGCTGGAGAGCGCGCAAAACGTGGTGGCCGGCCAGATCAGCCCTGATTCGCCCGCTGCGAAAGCCGGGATCCGACCCGGGGACGTCCTTGAATCGATTGCCAACCAGCCGGTTCATCGCGGAATAGATGTGGCGCGGATTCTGTCGCGAGCCGGAGCGTGGGCTGAACTGCCATACCAGATCCGCAGGGCCGGAGAGTCGTTCACGGTTCCGCTGGTAACGGCGGCGCAGCAGAATCCAGATTCGCGTACCGACGATCTTCTTCGAGTCATCGCGCTGCTTTATCTCGCGATTGGTCTTTTCATTTTCGTGCGACGTTGGAACGCGCCTCGGGCAATTCACTTCTACGTTTTCTGTCTTGTGTCGTTCATCCTGTACAGTTTCCACTACACCGGGAAAATCGACGCGGTGGGCCACTGGTCAACGTTCGATCAGGAGATCTACTGGGGCAATGCAGTCGCCCTGCTGCTGCAACCCGCACTGTTGATTCACTTCGCGCTTGTTTTCCCTGAGCGGCGAAAACGCCTGGCTCCAGTCCTGGCCGTAATCTATCTACTGCCTGTACTGCTGCTCGGACTGCAAATTCTTGTCGTAAGGGGATGGTTGGGATTCCGGCCATCGCTGGGCGCGCGAATTACGCTTGATCAGTATGATTACGCCTACATGGCCCTGTACTTCCTGGCGGCAGGAGGAATTTTCCTCCGACGGTACATGCGGGCCCCGAGCGGAGTACTGCGCCAGCAACTCAAATGGGTAACCGCAGGCACGTTTGCCGGGATCGTTCCTTTTCTTGCCGGGTACATAGCACCGTATCTGTGGCTGAACGGCCTCGTGCCGTCGTGGACGAAACTGTGCGTGTTGTCTCTGGTACTGATCCCGCTTTGTTTCGGATACGCGATCATCCGTTACCGGCTGATGGATGTTGACATCATCTTCAAACGCGGATTGGCGTATACGTTCGCGACTGCCGGAGTAGTGGGCGTGTATTTCGGAACGATCGCCCTGATCGGCGTGCTGTTCCATCAGAGATTGACGGCTGCAGGCCCTGCCGGTGAGGTGATTGCGATCGTGGTCGCAGCCTTCCTCTTTCAGCCGATTCGAGACTGGGTGCAGGCCCGGCTGGATCGTTTCTTTTATCGCGACCGTTTGGATTACCGGCGGACCCTCATCGAGTTCGGGCGCACGTTGACGAATGAAGTAAAGCTCGACCGGCTATTAAGTTCGGCGCTCGACCGTATCTCGCAGACGCTCCTCGTGGACCGCTTGGCGATTTTTCTGGAAGATACGGCAGTACCTGGCAGGTTTACGCTTTCGCGGTTGAAAGATGATTCGCGAAGCCCTTCACGCTCCGGATTCGAGGCAAACCAGGATTTGTGGACGGAAGAATTGGATTTGAGCTTCCTTGATGCGCAGCGGCCCGCCCTGCAGGATGGGTGCCTGTTCTACGAATCGGCACGCACTGCCTCGAAGGAACCGGAGAGCGTGCAGCGAGCGCTCGATTGCTTGCAATTGAATTATTTCATTCCGTGCCGGTTCCACGATCGCACGGTAGCTGTGTTAGGTCTAGGCAAGACGGTGGATGGCGACTTCCTCTCGACCGAGGACTTGGAATTGCTGTCAACAATCGCCGGGTATGTCGCGGTGGCAGTTGAAAACGCGAGGCTCTACCAATCGTTGGAACAAAAAGCGTCCCAGGTGGAGCGGCTGAAGGATTTCAGCGAGAGCATCATCGATTCGCTCAAAATCGGCGTCGCGACGGTGGACCGTGAAAGCCGCGTGGAGTCGTGGAATCCGCCTCTCGAAGAGCTTTTGGATGTAAGACGCAACGAAGCCATGGGACGCAAGCTGTACGAGCTTCTGCCGGGCGATCTGGCGGCCGAGATTGCATCGCGATCGATCGACGGGCATGTTTCCGGGATTTACAAGTTCCCGCTGAACGCACGCGGCGGCCGGCGACTGGTGCTCAACGTATCGATTGCGCCGTTGGTGGGCAAAAACGGAGCGCGGCTGGGCCGGCTGATTCTGCTGGACGACATCACGCAGCGCGTGCGCCTGGAAGAACAGATTCTACAGACCGAAAAACTGACGTCTCTCGGATTGCTGGCTGCCGGCGTTGCGCATGAAGTGAATACGCCGCTGGCCGTAATATCGAATTACATTCAGATGCTCGCTAAACAGATACCGGGCGACGATCCGCGGCAAAGAACGATTGACCGAATCGTGAAACAGACGTTTCGCGCCAGCGAGATCGTAAACAATCTGCTGAATTTCTCGCGGACAGGAGGGTCTGAGTTCCGGGAAATCGACCTGAATGCCGTGTTAGAAGAGACGCTGACACTCGTGCAGCACCCCTTGCGGACAGTACGGGTCAGCGTGTTGCGTAACTTCGGCACAGAGTTGCCGCTGGTCCTGGGCTCGACGACGCGATTGCAGCAGGTGTTCCTGAATTTGTTCATGAATGCACGCGACGCGATGCCGGAAGGCGGCATGCTTGAAGTGCGCACCGGGGCTCGCAACGGTTCGGTTGAAGTTGAGGTGACGGACACCGGCACGGGTATTCCGCCAGAAAACTTGAACCGGATTTTCGATCCATTTTTTACAACGAAAGCTTCCGGCAGGGGAACAGGTCTTGGTCTTTCGGTGAGCTACGGTATCATCAAGGAGCACGCCGGCAAGGTGGACGTGCACTCGACGCCGGGAAAAGGCACATCTTTCCGGCTTGAATTTCCCGTAGCAAGGAAAGCCGCCGTTCATGCCTAGAGGTTCAGTTTTAGTCGTAGATGACGAAGTCGAAATTCGCGAAGGGCTCGAAGCGCTGCTGAGCTCGGAGAATTTCGACGTGTCGGTGGCGGAGAACGGCGAGGCAGGGCTCCGCAAGCTGGAAGATCAACCGTTCGACCTGATGCTGCTGGACGTGAGCCTGCCCGACCGCAACGGCATCGAACTCCTGCGCGAAATCCACACCCGGGACCCGCACTTGGCGGTGATCCTAATCACAGCATTCGGCTCGATCGATATGGCGCGCGCGGCGTTCAAGAGCGGCGCGCAAGACTACATCACTAAGCCCTGGTCGAATGATGAGCTGGTCGCACAAGTTTCGCTCGCGATCGAGGGACGGCGTCTGCGAGAAGAAAATGTCCAGCTGAAGCGGGCACTGAAACAGCGGTACAACTTCCCGAATATTGTCGGAAAGAGCGAAAAGATGCTGGCGGTGCTTGACTTGGTAAGCCAAGTAGCGCCATCCCGCTCTACGGTGCTGATTCAGGGGGAAAGTGGAACCGGAAAAGAGGTTATTGCGAAGGCGCTGCATTCGGCATCGTCGAGGGCCGAAAAGGCCTTCATTCCGATCAACACCGGCTCCATTCCGGTAGATTTGCTCGAATCGCAGCTCTTCGGACATGTTAGGGGTGCGTTTACCAGCGCAATAGCCTCCAAGAAGGGCCTCTTCGAAGTAGCCGATCAGGGAACGATCTTCTTTGATGAGATTTCGACCGTTAGTCCCGAAACCCAGGCCAAGCTGTTGCGAGTGATTCAGGAGCGGGAATTCATGCGGCTCGGCGGGACGGAAACGATCAAAGTTGACGTGAGAATCCTGGCTGCCTCGAATGAGGACTTGCTGAAATTAGTCCGCGAAGGCAGATTTCGGGAAGATCTATACCATCGGCTGAATGTGATTTCGATGCGGCTCCCGCCGTTGCGCGAACGCAAGGAAGATATCCCCTTGCTGATCGAACGTTTTCTGGACCAGTTCTGCCGGGAAAATTCGAAGCCGCCACGGCAGTTCTCTCATAGCGCCATGAGGCTGCTGATGGATTACGACTGGCCAGGGAATGTGCGCGAACTGGAGAATGCGGTCGAGCGGGCCGTAGTGCTCTCCACAAGCGAATTCGTGGATGTCGATCTGCTGCCCGAGAGCGTCCGGACGCGCGAAATCGTGAAGGGTGTGCGGCTCCAGCTTGCGGAGTTCATGCCGGCTGCACACGGAGAAGCAGGTGCGCGGGCTGCCATTCAAATGTCTCTGTTCGAAATTGTCGAAGAGGTGGAGCGGCGCCTCATTGTAGATATGCTGGAACGCACGAATTGGAACCAAACCGAGGCTGCGGAGCGGTTCCAGGTGCCTCTTTCGACGCTGAACCAGAAAATTAAGCGCCTGGGGATCGAAACACGGCGCCGAAGTATGCCTGCCGTGCGAGCCGCAGGAGCAGGATACATTGACGACCCCCCCGAGTTCCCCGCAAACGAGTAACTTGATCCGTTAAAATGAGTTAAGCGAGCTTTCGGCGCCGGGTATAGGCGCGTCCAACATGAGTACCCACTTTCGTACTACGAGAAAATTTTACGGTACAAGGAATTTTCTACGCTTCTTCAGGTGGATACCTGACCCTCCAGGTCAGGTATCCTCTGTAGCCTGAGGTAGTTCTAGGACTGTCAAACTTTGGCACATTAACTGCAAATTTGTTCTCTGTGGCTGAGACCCCCGTCTCTCAGCAAGCGGCTCAAGAACGGATTCCACTCGCAGACCTCACTCGCTCTCGGGGGACGCGGAGCTCGCAACTAACGCAGCTCCCGGAACAGCCGCTTCCAGAAATGAAGTGAAAAAACTCGCTCTGCCCGGTGTGTCCGGGGGGAAGCAGACACGAGGCCTACATTGAAGAAAATGCGCGTGTTTTCCAACACTGTTCAAGAGGAATGTAAGGATAAGAAAGGCAGTGTCGATCGCTCCAACTTTTTTGTTTTCTGTGAAAGAAATACGGGTGTCGCCCAGTTTCGGGCAGGTTCGCTCAGTGAATCAGAAGGCAGCCTAGAGCGCGTCGCCGGCTTGTTCGCGATGCAGTGCTTGGTTCGTGGATACAATCCTGAGGATTTCATCGTGCTCGTGCCCGCGCAGCAGACTGTGGTGGGCGAGCTTGTTTCGCGAGCACGAGAGCTGCTCGAAGAGGGTCGATCCGTAGCCGGTCCGGCGGATTTGAGTCCGCGGCAGCGAGAAGTGCTTCACTCCGTGATGTGCAACCGGGCGAATAAAGAAATCGCCTGCACGCTGAACATCACGGTGCGCACGGTGAAATTCCACATCTCCACGCTGCTCAGCAAGTTTGGCGTAGAGAATCGCGCGGAATTGGCACGCCGGGCGGCCGGACTGCTGCAACCAGCACCTATCGAAACCCAGACTTCGATCACGAGCCAGGGCGTGGTGGCGCCGAATGTAGAGCGCATGGACACGGCTCGCCCGCTGGGACCGCGCCCGCTAAACACGAACTTCCGAGTGGAGCCGAGGCCGCGCAGCGTTCGATTCAACGGACATGCGGCGACGGCTTAGTGCAGCCGCATTCAGGTTAGAGAAATTTCTGCTCGCAGGTAGATAGGCGTCCTTGGACCAGGGCGCTTTGAGGCGCAGTCTCTTGCTTCCGACACAAGAGCCTGCGCCTTTTCCCTTTTTCAGGTGCTTTTTGTGCGAGTTTGGCGGTCGTGCGGTTTGCGACAAACGCCGCGGACGCGCGCGTTGACGGCGGGATGGCCTCGCTTTACGCTGATTGCAACTCAAGATTCTGGCGGGCAGGCTTTTAGAGCCGGTCGCAGCAGATCGGCTTGCAACCATGGCGTCCATCGACGACGAGCTTAACCAAATCGAACGTGACATTCGCACGCTGAAGATCGAATTCGAGCAATACTTCGGCGGTGGGAGGAAACGTCCGCCGACGGACACGCAATGGCGCCTCGAAACGCTGATGAAGCGTCACTCTGAACGGCTGGCCGACCTCAATTACGGGCAGCGCTTCCGGTACAACAATCTGGCGCAAACTTACGCAAAGTACCAAGACATGTGGCGCAAGAAAATAGCGCAGCGCGAAACGGCCGCCGAGCAGCGTCATTTCGGCGCGGCTGCGAAGGCAATCGCCGCGGAACGGGCGAAAGCCGGAGCCGCGCAACAGCACACCGCGAAAGACCCGGCTCCCGCGGGCAATCACGAACGCAAAAGCAAGGCGCCCCACGAACCGATTTTCAAGCTGACGTTCTCGGATTTGAATGCGCCGGGGTCCGGGGGCAGCCAGAGTAGCGAGAAAAACAAAGTAGAGGAACTGTACAAGAAAATGGCGGAAGCACGCCAGCAAACGGGCGAGAGCGCAGGCATACCGAGCCTCAAGGACTTCGAAGGTTTCGTCGCTCGCAAGACACAGGAACTCCAAAAGAAGGGCGCGAATCAAGTGGAATATGCGCTTACCATCGAGAATGGCCGCGTGAAGTTGAAAGCGCGTATTTCGAATTAGCGACGAAGAAGCGCAATGCTTTTGGCCCGTTCCGCAAAACCTACCGGTCAACTTCCATGTCGTCCCGCATTTTTCAAGCGCTAATCGATCTTCGGTTTTTCGCGCGGGCGCGTTACACTGGCTGGCTGTTTCGCTTCGCAGGGCGCTAGCTCCGTGCGACAGGGCTGAAGGCCGGGAACGTCCTTACTGATCCCGAAAAACGAAAAATCAGGAGATTGTACCGGTGACCATCGAGCGGGCATTGATCAGCGTGTATGACAAGACGGGCGTGGTGGAGTTTGCGCGCGAACTGGCGTCGATGAAGGTGGAGATCGTGTCGACGGGCGGGACGGCGCGGCTACTGCGCGATTCGGGAATTCCGGTTCGCGACGCCGCAGATTTGACGGGGTGGCCGGAAATGTTGGGCGGCCGAGTGAAGACTCTGCACCCGAAAATTCACGGGGGCATTTTGTACCGGCGGGAACTGGACGAGCACCGCGCAGAGATAAAGAAGCACGGGATCGCCCCGATCGATCTGGTGGTCGTGAACCTGTACCCGTTTTCGGCGACTGCGGCGAAGCCGGGCGTTACACCCGAAGAGCTGATCGAGAATATCGATATAGGCGGACCATCGATGGTGCGGTCGGCGGCGAAGAACTTTCAAAGCGTCGGCGTGGTCACCGATCCGGCGGATTATGGTGCAATCGGGATGGAGCTGAAGCAGAGAGGCGAACTGAGTTTGGCGACACGGCTTGCGCTCGCGCGGAAGGCGTTTGCGCGAACGGCGCGATATGACGGGGAGATTGCAACGGAATTGGAGCGTCTGGCGGCGAACGGAAGCATCGGGATGAAGCAGCTGGAGGCGCTGCCCGAACGCATTCACATCGCCCTTGAACGAAAACAGGCGATGCGCTATGGCGAGAATCCACATCAGGCCGCAGCACTCTACATTCCAGCGGGCGCGCCGGCATCGGGACTTGCAGCAGCAAAGCAACTGCAGGGCAAGGAGCTGTCGTACAACAATCTCGTTGACCTGGATGCTGCGTGGGCTCTGGCGCGCGAGTTTCGCGAACCTGCTGCGATCATCATCAAGCACAACAACCCGTGTGGGACAGCCGAGCAGCGCTCGTTGCGCGATGCGTATTTACGGGCGCTCGCCTGCGACCCGGTTTCGGCCTTTGGTAGTGTGATCGCTTTCAATCGTGCGCTGGATGGCGAGACGGCGGAGGAAGTGGCAAAGCTGTTTGTGGAATGCATTGTGGCGCCTGGATACGAAAAGGATGCATTGGAAAAGCTCGGGACGAAGAAGAACCTGCGCCTCCTCGAATTGCCTGCAGGAAAAGAGCCTCGTGAACTGGAACTGAAACGAATTTCCGGCGGCGTGCTCCTGCAGGAGCCGGATGATCAAGCGCTGAACGAGGCTGAACTGAAGATAGTTAGCTCACGAAAGCCCACGGATGCGGAAATGAAGTCTCTGCTCTTTGGGTGGAAGGTTTGCAAGCACGTGAAGTCGAACGCGATCGTATTCGCGCGCGAGGGGCAGACTCTAGGGGTCGGTGCCGGACAGATGAGCCGCGTGGATTCGGTAAAGCTGGCGGCGATGAAGGCTGCGACTTCTGGGCTGTCGCTGAAGGAGAGCGTGCTCGCGTCGGACGCGTTCTTTCCATTCCCGGACGGCGTTGAGGAAGGCGGAAAGGCAGGCGCCACGGCGGTAATACAGCCCGGAGGTTCCGTGCGGGACGCGGATGTGATCGCAGCGGCCAACCAATTGGGAATGGCCATGATATTGACCGGAATGCGGCATTTCCGGCATTAGACGATCCGCCGATCGCCGGCTACTTTCGACGAGGTTTTCGTGTGGGCGTTTCTTGTCGATGAAAGGTAATGTCGACGACGCGCATCGGGCCTTCACCGGCGGAAATTTCGGAGCGCAGTGTATAAGTATTGGGATCCACGCGAATGATGATCGATCGTTTGGGCTGCCCATCAGTCGAATTGAGGAACACCCACCTTTTGGAATCGGAGCTTTGAAGGCTGAGCTGGGTGGCGACTGATTTCTCCCATGGCACGAGATCGGGAGTGAAGTGCCGGAAGCGAAGCTCGAGGCCGCCAGACCGCTGATCGAGGGTGTAGAGCTCGACCAGCAGCGTGTGGCTATCTTCAAAGAGCCGAAACGTTCCCAACATTTGCCCCGCTTCAGGTGGCGTCCAGGTTTGCTCGGCTGTGCGCGGTCCCCATTTTCCAACCCAGCGGCCGGCAAGCCAGCCGAGGTCGGCCAATCGAGCAGGCTCGGCTGCGGGCTGAACGGAGGCCGTAGACTGCGCTGTGGCGGATGAGCGCGAACCGTCGAGTTCGCCAGCAGCGGCATGCCCGAGTCTTTTCGCCGCCTTGAAAAATTGGGGGCCCGAAATAGTTTCCATCGGGCCGGACGATCGCGCGATCGTGGGCGAAGTGAGAAACCCGAACGCAAGCGTCAGGCCTAGGGCAATCCCGCCGAGCGGGGTTAGAAACCGAGTGCGAAGAGCTGGGTTCATCCGCTAAGAAGCGTTCTCGTCAAAAATTTGTAGGGCAAGGATCGGCAACGAGCCCTTGTTCCTGAACGATCGGAACGCCGAGACCAAAAAACTCACCCAAACACTAGATACAGGAATCCCACCTGGCGCAACGCAAACTCGGCGAGCACCCAGAAACAAATTCTGAGCGTCTCACTATAGGGAGCGTATCCGTGCGACGGGCGAAGAAGGCTGCATGGGGAAACTTTTGACCCACTCGCACTGCTATA
>DASUJR010000375.1:0-2954 GCA_036279175.1 Candidatus Acidiferrales bacterium
TGGCATAAATCTGTACGTCTGCCTCTTGGACAAAACGGCGGATGTCCGTCTCAGTATAGCGGCTATGATTATCTCCGCCATCCGATATGATGAGCAAAGCTTTCTTGGTGTTGTGTGCCCTTCTCATCTGGCTCAAGCCCAGATAAATGCCGTCGAAAAGAGCCGTCATGCCATGCGCAGCCGTGAACATCAACCGGTTCTGCAGTTCGTCGATGCTCGTAGTAAACGGCGTGATCAGATGAGCCTGATCGTTGAAATTCACGAGGAAAAATTCGTCCTGGGGGTTCGAGGTGCGGAAGAACTGCACGGCAGCAAGTCGGGATTTTTCGATCTTGTCCGTCATGCTGCCGCTCATGTCGAATATCACGCCGACCGATATCGGCACGTCCTCACTCGAGAAGGTAAGGACCTCCTGTTCTACCCCTTCTTCAAACACGCGAAAGTTGTCCTGTTCCAAACCGGTGACGAGGCGGCCGTAAGGATCAGTCACGGTCACATTGACAAGCGTCAGGTCTGTCTCGGCTTTAAGCGGTTTGCCTGGAACGATTCTCTGACGGTTGGCCTTCTTTTCTGGACCTGGCTGCATCTCTTGCGCCGACAAGCCGTTTGGAAGGAGACCAAAGCCGAGCAGAACAGAGAGGAGGACGACGCACAAACTCGCGGCTTTGCGGAAACTATCGCTGCACGCCCGCGCCGCGCATTCCTTCAAAGTGCCCCCTAAAGGCGCCGAACTGGAGCGATTTTAGCATTCGCCTACGCGAAATCAAGCGTGAGAGTCCCCGATGCAGTACCGTTTTTAGCTGTACTGTTGGTACTGGGACTTTCCGTGCTCCCGAGCCACTGGGCGGCTCGCACTCGGCCGAGTACAAAACGTCAGTTCATCTGGCCCGCGAGCTTGTCCTCGTCGACGATCTCAACACCGGGAGGCGGCTCGAAATGAAACTTCGCCTCGGCAATCGGGATGTTCTCCTGCCAATTGCCGAATCGGAACTCCGTTGTCACATCGCCGGGCTGCTGTATCAGCACCCGGACCAGGTAGCCATTTGGATCGATCGTTAGGAGAACATCGCTGAGCGCTTGGCCCGTTTCGTCCGATTTTGCCCTCGGCGCGCATCTCAGCACGAAGTCATTCGTATTCCCTTTCGTGCTCCGCGGGACCGAAGCCGAACTGTCGTTCCGCGAAGACAACGATCCGCTGGAATTGCCCCCGCCACGCGGTACTCTCACCAAATCAATACTCTTGCAGACCTTTCCTAGGTCGGCTTTTTCGGCAAGCAGAGCAATTGGTGTCCGCCAATCCGAACTATTCTTTAGCGTAGTTCGACTGGCGGTATGGTCCTCAGGAATGTAAAACCAGACGTTCTTGCCATCCACAATGAAGAGCTTCTTTGCCGGGGACTCATATTCCCAACGCATGCGGCCCGGCCGCGAAAAATAAACCGTGCCTGATTCCGCTTCGCCCGTTCCCTTCCCGGAGCTGTACCGCTCGTAGAAGATCGCTTTGAGTGTCGAGGCATGACGGTACCTCCCCTCGAACAACTTCTGCACCTCCCGCGCCGTTCTGGCGGGGGCGGCCTCTCTTAGGCCAGCCGAACGAGCATTCGCCAATGGACCTATCGCGATAAACGCACAAACAAACGCGGTCGCGGCAGCCTCCCGGCGAAGCCATGGAGACGAAAGGCGATTTCGGGTCATCAGCCAGCAGTCTACCAAATTGGCGAAGTAGAGGACCAACGGCGCCGGGAAGAACGACTCACAGAGCAAGAATGACTACCGCCGTAATCGAATGGAAACGTGCAGCCTGGCGCCTTCGCTGAACCTTCATACATTTGCGACAATGGATAGGCAGGGTTTGCGAATCATGGAAATTAAGGCCAACCGCTCAAGTCATCGCTTCCCCGTTTGGAAATCGCTCGTCGCGATTGTCGTCCTTTTTGGGGCAATCGCCGCGTTGCAGGTCCGAATCGACATGGAATCGCGTTCTGAGGCGCAGCAAAAGCAACAGCTCTTAGTTACATCGGGGCCATTGCTCAAGAAGATGAGCCTCGGTTATGCCCCTCTGCTCGCTGACATCTATTGGACCCGCGCCGTCCAGTATTACGGCTCACGACTTGGCCAGACGGACGTTACCTTCGATCTCCTTTCGCCGCTTCTCAACATTGCCGTCACGTTAGACCCGCACCTGATCATCGCTTACCGATTCGGCGCGGTCTTTCTTTCCATGCCTAGGCCGGATCGCACGGACCTCGCAATCGATCTCGTGAAGCGTGGCATTGCCGCAAATCCCGACGAATGGCGACTCGATTATGATCTAGGCATCCTATATTACTGGCGTCTCAAGGATTACAAGAACGCAGCTCCTGCGTTTCTAGCGGCTTCGAATGTACCCGGTGCACCGCCGTTTCTTAAGGTTATGGCCGCCAGTATGGCCGAAAAGGGCGGCTCGATCGAAATGTCGGAAACGATTTTCGCAGAACTGTATCGTTCGACGCAGGACCGGAATGTCAAGAAGTGGGCGATTGAACAGTTGCAGTTGCTCAACGTCCAGCAGGAAGAAGCACGATTAAACGCGCTTCTTGAAGACTACAAAACCCGCTTCAAACGGACTCCCCATTCCATGGATGACCTGGTCGCTGCCGGCTTGCTCCGGCAGAATCCCCTCGATCCTGTTGGATATCCCTACGTGATTGGTCCTGACGGCAAAATTGATCTCTATCCGACGAGTCCTGTCAGAACCCTGAAGAAAAACAGCGCCACCAATTAATGTTTCATTCGGGGTGAATGCGGAGTCCGAGGCCCTGGCCAGCGACGGATCCGACTGTCAAGACCCATAAGTTCAGTGGCAAGGACGAGCGAACGAACGGCCAGCGCTGATGCTAAATTGATCGGCAACCACGCTGGGAGCCCCGACCGGCTTACGACGCCAGAGTGCTGCACGTACTTGGTCTTGTATC
>DASUJR010000376.1:0-32176 GCA_036279175.1 Candidatus Acidiferrales bacterium
AACTTTTGACCCACTCGCACTGCTATATGATAATTGAAGATTAGCTTCCGTCACGAAAAAGAATTCTGAATGACCAACTTCGAGCGTGCCATGAAACTGATCCCTAGCATCGTTGTCCTGACCGCAATCTGCAGCGTTCCCGCCGTCGCCGCGCGGAAAGGACAAGCCCAGAAGCCCGCTACGCCTGCCCAAGCCCAGACGGGAACATCGGAGCGCGCGCCGCTTTCCGAATCACAGCAGGCTGAATTGTACAACGACTTCACACAAGGGCATCTGCTGGAGCAGCAGTTCGAGGCAACCGGACAGTACAGTCTGGCTGATCAGTCCATCGCTGAATACAAGAAGGCCCTCGCGTTGGCGCCGGATTCTTCCGTGGCGCGCGGAAGGCTCGCAGAAATCGAAGCGCAATCGCAACACATCAAGGAAGCCGTGTTAGATGCCAAGGAAGCTCTGGCGCTCGATTCAAAGAACGTGGACGCGCACCGGCTGCTGGCACGGATTTATATCCGCAGCCTCGGTAACATGAGTTCGGGGACGGTCCAGAAAAAGAGTATTGATGAGGCGATCGAGCAGTTCCAGGACATCCTGGCGCTTCAGCCGAACGACTCATATTCCTCGCTGTGGCTCGCGCGATTGTACCGGTTCGAGAACCGACACGATCAAGCGGAAAACATCCTACGAAACGTCTTGCAACATGAACCGGACAACGGACAGGCGTTGGAGCAGCTGAGCCAACTTTTGACCGACGAGGGTCGCACGCAGGAGGCGGTGAACTTGCTGTCCCAGGCCGCCGCCGCTTCGCCGTCACCAGACATTTACGATTTGCTCGGCACCGCTTACACGCAGCAGAAAGATTGGCCTAAGGCAGAACAGGCGTACGAACAGGCGATAGCTCAGGATCCCGATGAGCCAAGCTATCACCAAGGGTTGGCGGAAGCGCTGATCGAACAAGAGAAATATCCTGACGCTCTCGCCCAGTATAAGAAGCTTTCGGAACTGCAACCCGGAACCGCGGAAAACTACGTACGCATGGCCGAACTATATCGGCGCCTGGGGAAATTCGACGACGCAAAAACCAGTATTCTGCGCGCGAAGGAACTGGCGCCAGGGAACCTGCAAGTGCTCTATAACGAAGCGCTCCTCTACGAAGACCAGGGGAACTACGACCAAGCGGCTCAGATTCTGACGGATGCGATCGCGGGGATGAAGACGCAATCGAGCACGAACCCCGGTGGCTCGAATGCATTGGCCATTCTCTACGAACAGCTTGGCCATGTGTACGAACAAAACCAGAACTATCCCGAGGCGATCGAAACTTTTCAGCAGATGGCAAAATTGTCGCCGGAGCAGCAAAAGCGCGCCCAACTCTTGCTGATCGACGCCTACCGTGAGAATCGCGAGATCGATAGAGCCATTGAGGAGACGAAAAAAGCGCTCGCACAATGGCCGAAAGACCCTCAGTTGACGGTTAATCTGGCGATGCTCTATGGCGAAAAAACGGACGCCCCTGAGGCGACCAAGCTGCTCCAGGGTTTGCTCCACGGGAACCCGAGCGACCAGCAGATTTATGTAGACTTGGCGCAGGTTCAGGAGCGCAGCAAGAAATACACGGCCGCGGAAAAGTCGGCCCAAAAAGCGGAGGAGATGGCAACCGCTCCAGCCGATAAACAGACGGCATGGTTCATGCTCGGCGCGATCTACGAGCGCCAAAAGAAATACGACCTCGCCGAACAGGAATTTCAAAAGGTGCTGCGGCAGAATCCGGATAACGCGCCCGTCCTCAATTACTACGGCTACATGCTGGCGGATCGTGGCGTGCGGCTCGATGAAGCAACTTCACTGATCCAAAAGGCGGTAAAGCAGGAACCGGCAAACGGAGCCTACCTGGACAGCCTGGGATGGGCTTACTACAAACAGGACAAGCTGGCCGAAGCGCAGGAATATTTGCACAAAGCGGTGGACCACGACAGAGACGATCCCACGATTCTGAGCCATCTGGCCGATGTTTACGTCAAGCTAGGTGAAACCAAACAAGCAGCTGATACGCTGGAGCGCGCGCTGTCTGAATGGCAGAAGGCGGTCCCGGCAGATTACGATCCGCAGCAGGTAAACAAGGCCGATGCGCAGCTCAGGACCCTGAAAAGGCGGCTGGCGCAGAAATCCTCACCTGAAACAGCAAAGCCGCAGTAATCTCGCCGCATGCAAAAGGTGCGGCTTTCCGCATTCGCGAAGATCAATTGGAATTTGCGCGTTCTGGGGCGCCGCCCCGACGGCTACCACGAACTACGCACGATCTTTCAGACGATTACGCTGCACGACACGCTGACGCTCGCAAAGTCGAGTAAGCCCGGGATTCGCCTTAGAACAACCGACGCCGCGCTGCCGGCTGGACCTGAGAATCTGGTCTACCGCGCTATTGAAGCATTCGGCCGCGAGATTGATTTTCGCGGCGGAATCGAGGCGTACCTTGAAAAACGCATTCCTGTCGCTCGCGGTCTGGGCGGCGGGTCCAGCGACGCGGCGGCCGCGCTCACCGGAATGCTGCGCCTGACAAATAAGAATGTTTCGCTTGAGCGGTTGATCGAGATCGCGTCAGGGCTTGGCGCCGACGTGCCATTCTTTCTCTTTGGCGGATGCGCACTGGGCGTAAGTCGCGGCAATGAGATTTACCCCTTGCCGGACCGCCCGCGCCGCACGATCGTGGTGGTTTCACCTCGCGGCATCGGCGTGTCCACCAAAGAAGCTTACGAATGGCTTTCCGCCGAATTGACAAAACGGACAGAACCCCCTAATATGTGGGGTTTCTGCGCTCTATGCTGGAGCCGGTTGGAGCAGGTCTCAAATGATTTTGAGGCGCCTGTCTTCCGCCGCCATCCGAGGCTCGAAGAGATTCGAGACGGATTGCTCGAGCGAGGAGCGGTGGAAGCCGCGCTGGCGGGGAGCGGTTCGGCGGTGTTCGGAGTATTCCGAAACCCAGCGCAGGCGCGCCGAGCCGCGCGTAGTTTTCCGGAAGATTCGGCGTTTGTCGCCGAAACACTAACCAGGAAAAGGTATCGCCGGGCGATGGGCTGGAGTGCCTCGGCGTGAGGTCGGACTTTGGCGCACGACAAGCTCAAAATTTTTTGCGGTACGGCGAATCCTGCTCTGGCGGATGCGATTTGCCAGTTTGTCGGAGTAAAGCGCGGGCGAGCTGAGCACGGCCGGTTTTCAGACGGCGAATCGCGCTATCAGATCCTGGAGAACGTGCGCGGCGCGGACGTATTCGTCGTGCAACCGTGCAGCAGCCCGGTGGATTTTCACCTGATGCAACTGCTGCTGATGATCGACGCATTCAAGCGCGCATCGGCTCAACGCATTACGCCAGTGATTCCGTACTACGCCTACGCGAGGCAGGATCGCAAAGACAGGCCGCGCGTGCCGATTTCGGCGAAACTGGTTGCCGATCTGCTCGAGATAGCGGGTGCGAATCGAGCTCTGACTCTCGATCTCCATGCGCCCCAGATTCAGGGATACTTCAACGTGCCCGTGGATCATTTGTTCGCGGCGCCGGTCTTGGTGGAGTATTTCTTGAAGAAGGGGCTCGGGCCGATGACGGTCGTTTCGCCCGACGCCGGCGGCGTCGAGCGCGCACGGTATTTTGGCAAGAAAATGGACGCTCCGTTGGCGATCGTCGATAAGCGCCGAATCGACGTGAACGTGAGCGCGGTGATGCACTTGATCGGAGATGTGAAGGGCCGGCCGGCCCTGATCATCGATGACATCATCGATACGGCTGGAACGTTGGTGAAGACGGCGGAAGCGCTTATCGATCACGGTGCAACAAAGGTTTTTGCAGCGTGCACGCATCCGGTGCTGTCGGGACCGGCGGTTGACCGGCTTGAGAAATCGTCGATCGAGGAAGTTGTTGTGACGGACTCCGTTCCGTTAAATGCAGCCGCGCAGAAGCTCAGCAAGATCACGGTGCTCAGTGTCGCGCCTCTGTTGGCGCGCGGAATTCAGTCGATTCACGAGGAAACTTCGATCAGCGAATTGTTCATCTAGATTCTAAGAAGGGTCAGGGAAAATAGGAAATGGAAACGTACACAGTTCAAGGATCCATTCGCGAGGAGCGCGGGAAGAACGCTGCGCGTCGCAACCGCAAAAGCGGAAACATTCCAGCGGTGCTCTATGGCGCTCAAAAAGAACCGCTGGTGCTGTCGATCAACGCGAAACAACTCAGCCGCATCCTGAGGTCGGATTCCGGGCACAACACAATCTTTACGGTGAAGGTCGGCGACGGCAAGGAAGAGCGCGCCATGCTGAAGGATTGGCAGGTCGATCCGGTCAGCGGGACGCTACTGCATGCCGACCTGTTTCGCATCGCAATGGATGTTCGCATGCGCGTGCGAGTGCCGGTACACACCTTCGGCGATCCGCAAGGCGTGAAGTTGCAGGGCGGCGTCTTCGAAACGGTGACGCGCGAAGTGGAAATTGAGTGTTTGCCGAGCGACATTCCGGAAGAAATTCGCGTGGACGTGACGTCCATGCTGATTGGCAAACAGCTGCGCGCGGGCGATCTGCCGCTCGATCCGGACAAGATCAAGCTGGTGACTGATCCGCAGCGCGTGATCGCGCACGTCGTTACCCTGAAGAAGGAAGAGGAACCGACGGCGGCGGAAGCTGCCGTTGCTACGGAAACAGCCCCCGCAGAGCCCGAGGTCATCAAGAAAGGCAAGAAGGAAGAAGAGGGCGAGGGCGAAGAGGGTGCGGAGGCGGCTCCCGCGAAGGCCGAAAAGCCAGAGAAGAAGGGCAAGGAGAAGTAAAGAACGAGATTCCTGTCGGGACTTCTGGGACGGAAGAGGAAGCGCCCCGCAAGCGGGTCGCCGGAAAAGAGCGCGCCGCTGATGCGGTTAATTGTCGGTCTTGGGAATCCTGGCGCGGAGTACGCCGAAACGCCGCACAACATGGGTTTTTTGGCGATTGATGCGTTGGCCTCGCGCGGCGGGATTCGCGTGACGCGGCCGGAAGCGAAGTCCCTGGTCGGCCCCGGGGACGTTGCCGGGCACGCGGTACTGCTCGTCAAGCCGCAGACGATGATGAATCTGAGCGGCGTAGCGGTCCGGATGCTGATTGAGAAGTACGGCTGCGATCCGTCCGAAATGATCGTCCTGGTAGACGAAGTGGACTTGCCCTGGGGCATGCTGCGGGTTCGCGAGCGCGGCAGCGCCGGGACGCACAACGGGATGAAGTCAGTCGTGCAGGCGGTTGGCGCGCAGTTCATCCGCATCCGGATGGGAGTAGGACCGGAGAAAGTCTGGGGCGAGTTGCGGGATTACGTTCTCCGGCCGATGAAGGGCGCCGAACGCGAAACGGCCCAACAGATGGCGGTTCAGGCGGCTGAAGCCATCGAGCTGATTTTGACCGAAGGCGTGGGCGCGGCGATGACCCGGTACAACCGTCGTGTGCAGCATTCGGAAGAAGAGGGGTTGCAGTAAGCGGAAACGAGGATACATGGAAGAACGAATTTACGATTTGATTTTCATCTGCCGGCCGGACACGCCGGAAGCGGACATCGACAAAGTTGTCGCAACACTCGAGCACGCCGCGACAGACAAGCAAGCGAAGATTGAGAAGACCGAGAAGTGGGGACGCAAGCGGATGGCGTATCGCGTTCACAAACTGCGCGAAGGCTACTACGTCTACATGACCATCCGCACCACGAACGGCGAGCTGGTGAAGGAGCTTGAGCGCAGGCTCAAGGTATCCGACCCGGTGATCAAGTATTTGACCGTGCGGCTCGACGAAGAGCTGAAGCGGCAGGCGAAGCTGAAGCGGCATCGTGAACGTCGCGCAGCCAGGCGACCGCGCAAGGCGGCTCCCACAATAGGCGGCGAGCAAGCCTCCGCGCAGTCTTAACGGTGATAAGCGCCAAACATGTTCGTAACCGGTAACTCGGCTAACGAGATTTGAGGAGAGGGTAAATGCCAGAAGAGAATGCGAATCAGCAGCAGGCACCCGCGCCGGCAGCGGGCCCAGGTCCAGGACCTAGGCCCGGTGGCGGTGGCCCGGGTGGGCGCCCAAGCGGTCCCGGCGGCCCAAAACGTGGCAGGCGCAACTACGTCCGGCGAAAGAAGGTGTGCCGGTTCTGCGTCGATAAGGTCGACTTCATCGATTACAAGAAGGCCGATGTTCTCGGACAGTTCGTTCAGGAGCGAGGGAAGATTCTTCCCCGCCGTATGACGGGAACCTGCGCGCGGCACCAGCGATGGCTTACGGTCGCGATCAAGCGGGCGCAGAACATCGCGCTATTACCGTTCGGCGCCGAAATTTAGCTTACTTTGAAAGCCGCACTGACGGCCGTTGCCAGGCCAGTGCGGTGAACATCCTTATGAGATTCGAGGACTAAAGAAGATGCAGATCATTTTGCAAGAGGATGTCGAAAAGCTCGGAAACCGGGGGCAGGTCGTAACTGTGGCGGAAGGTTACGCGCGCAATTTCCTGCTGCCGCGAAAGCTCGCGCTTCAAGCCACTCCAGGAAACATGAAGCGGCTGGAGAAGATGCGCGCTGCGTTCGCGAAGAAAGAAGCCACAGAGAAAGAATCGGCGCAGACGCTGGCCGAACTGCTCAACACTGTAACGCTCACGGTCTCCCGCAAGGCGGGAGAAAACGATCAGCTATTCGGGTCCGTAACCTCCGGCGACGTTGCCGAGGCTCTTGCGGCGCAGGGCTATACGATCGAGAAGCGCAAGATCGCGCTGGCCGATCCCATCAAGTTGGTCGGCGAATATCAAATTCCAGTCAAGCTGTTCCGCGAAATCAGCGCGAATGTGAAGCTCGTCGTCAACAAAGAAGAATAGCCGGAAGGTTTCGCCCTCAACGGCACTTAGAGCGCGGATTTTCCGCGCTCTTTTCGTTTCGTAAATCTCTCCGAAGACATTTCCACAAGGCAGTGATCTGGCCGAACGCTAAATCCACTGCAATTCTCACGGGTGAAAATCACTTTTCCACTTTTCCACCGGCTGATTTTCAACATCCGATTTGAACGTGCGGTTGAACTGGCAAAATGCTGCGCGCGTGATCATTCGCATGCGACAGATTTTTTCGGTGATCACGAGCGGTAACGGCGAACAGATGGCGAGCACGGCACAGCAGGTCAAACTCACGATCCTTGATCGGGTCCGAAACGGGCAAAACAAGAGGATTGCGTGCGTAATCCCGCTTGGGCGAAAATAAAGCGAACTAGATGATCACTGACACTGCACTCGAACGCCCCCTGCCCCACAACCTCGAGGCTGAACGCAGCATTCTCGGCGCCATCATTCTGGACAACCACACGCTGAACGCCGCAGTCGAAAAACTCCGCGCCGAGGATTTCTTCCTGCCACAGCACAGGCTGATCTTCAGCCAAATGGTCCAACTCGCCGAAAAACAAGAAGCCATCGACACAATCACGCTGATGGAAGACCTGACGCGGCGTAACGAGCTCGAAGCCGCCGGGGGCATCGCGTATCTATCGCAACTCACGGACGGGTTGCCGCGACTGACGAACGTGGACCATTACGCGCGCATCGTGAAAGAAAAGGCGGTGCTGCGCAGCCTGATCTACTCCGCTTCAGCCATCCAGGAACAGGCGCTGGCAGCGGGCGACGACGCCGACGTAATTCTGGATCGCGCCGAATCTGCAATCTTTCAACTTGCCGAAGACCGAGTGCGGGCCGGACTGATCGGCGTCAAGGAACTGGTCCGCGAGAGTTTCGAGCGTCTTGAGAAAATTTTCAGCGAGGGCCGCCGCATTACGGGATTGGCTACGGGCTATACGGATCTCGACAATCAGACGGCCGGGCTGCAGCCTTCGGAATTGATCGTTTTGGCCGCTCGACCGTCGATGGGCAAGACGGCGCTCGCGTTGAACATCGCGGAAAACGTAGCGCTGCGCCAGCGTGCGCCGGTGGCGATTTTCAGCCTGGAAATGTCGAAGGAGTCTCTGCTGCTTCGCATGCTGGCATCGGAAGCGCGGGTCGACGCGCATAAATTCCGCACTGGACACATGAATCGCGAGGACTGGGGCAAGATCACGACCGGCCTCGGGAATCTAGGTGAGGCGCCACTTTGGATCGACGATTCTGCGTCTTCGACTGTGCTTGAAATGGGAGCAAAAGCGCGGCGGCTGAAACGTGATAAGGGCCTCTCGCTTGTGATTGTCGACTACTTGCAGTTAGTTGTGCCTAGCAATGCTGGCCGCAATACGAACCGTCAGGAGCAGGTGGCCAGCATGTCCCGAGCGATGAAGGGACTCGCGAAAGAACTGAAGATCCCCATCCTGGTTCTTAGTCAGTTGACGCGCGCTCCCGAACGAGACGAACGCAAACCGCAACTCGCTGACCTGCGCGAATCCGGTGCGATCGAACAGGATGCGGACGTGGTGCTCTTCATCAATCGGCCGAATTTTTACAAGACTGACCTTCCCGAAGAAGAGCGAGCAAAAGCCGAGCTGATTATTGCCAAGCAGCGCAATGGTCCGACTGGGACCCTGAATTTCGTCTTCCTTGCTCGCCACACGCGATTCGAGGAAGCCGCCCCCGACGCTTGGACGACAATGGGCGACGAGTAGAAGCAGCGGCGCTCCGCGAAGGGAAGCCCCCAGGCGACAGCTGAATCGCTGGTTCTTGTGATTGGCGGCGGTAGAGCGCGTCACCCCGTCAACAGTTGTGCTGCCGCAGAGGCACGTCGTAAACCAAACGATCCTGCAAGCGTTATAGAGACCCTTGCAATCCCCACATTTCAGGCAAGATGCCGCAGGCAGGAGCGAAGCACAGGCGAAGTGCAGCACGGCCATCTGCGTGCCTGCATCCAACTCGAATGTTTACCCAAACGCGACGGAGCGAATGCGAGATCAGGAAGTTGTTGCGCGTAAGGGCAGCGGACTCTGGCATGGTATATGGACGGGAACAATGACGAAGACAGTCCATGTCGAGGGACGGCCGGTTTGGGCGGAGATTTCGCTGAAGGCGGTTCGGCATAATCTGGACGTGGTCCGCAAGCACGTCGGCGCCGAGCGCAAGATCCTGGCGGTTGTGAAGTCTAATGCGTACGGCTTGGGCGCGGTGCCGATCGCACAGATGCTGGAAAAGACCGGTGTCGATTGGTTTGGAGTCACCTGCGCCAACGAGGGCATCGAACTGCGGCAAGCCGGCATTCGCGGACGGATTCTGGTCCTGACGGGCTTTTGGCCGGGCGAGGAGATGCGGCTGGTCGAACATGGTTTGACGCCAACAGTCTCGCGCATCGGAGACGTGGCATATCTCGAACGCGCGGCGGAAGCATGGCAAAAACGATCGGCCAAGAGCGGGGCCCGAAAGAAGAGTTCTCATTCCGAACGTCTGCCATTCCATTTGAAGATCAACACCGGGATGAACCGGCTGGGGATCGCTCCTGCGGAAATTGAAGCGTTCGCGGCAGAGCTGGCCGCCTGCAAAAAGGTGAAACTGGAAGGCACGTTCACGCACCTCGCCTCGTCCGAGGATTTTGAATCGTCACAAAGCCAGGCACAGGAGCTGACGTTTCGAAAATGTGTCGACCGCTTGACCGCACTCGGTGTTTCTCCGGGCATCGTGCACATGGCCAATAGTGGCGCGATTTGCGCACGCCCAAGCACGTGGTTTGATATGGTGCGGCCGGGAGCAATTTTGTACGGTTACTACCAGTCGTTCGCGCCTCCAGGCGTGCAGCAGGAGGTTCGGCAACGATTGCCTCTTGAGCCATGCCTCTCGCTGCGCGCCAGAATCATTGCCCTCCGTGAACTGCCGGCAGGGGAGGCGGTGGGCTATGGTGCGCGATTTGTGACAGAGGGGCTTTCGCGCATCGCGGTGATCAATGCAGGCTATGCCGACGGAATCGTGCGGCAGCGCACGAATCACGGCTGCGCGATCGTCCATGGCAAGCGCGTTCCCTTGGTCGGCACAATCTCGATGGACTTGACCACAGTGGACGTGACCAGCGTCCCGGACGCCTCCGTTGGCGATATCGTGACGATTTATGGACAGGACGGGAACGCGCGGATCGTCGTTTCCGACGTGGCGAGCGAGATCAATACGGTGACCGCCGAACTGCTGTGCGCTCTTGGACGCCGCGTTGCTCGCCACTACCTCTGATTCCTAGTGCCTGAGGGTGCCGCCCCCGAAAACCTTTTTCCGACCACTCGATGCTATACTAGCGGCTCATATTAAGGCTTAGAGGCCTTCTTATACCGGCACAGCCGTCTTATCTCGCCGGATGAAAAGAACCGATGCTCGTCCGCATTTACACCGAGCCTCATACGATCATAAGAATTCATACGACTGATAAGGTGCCATCATGCCGAGGAGCTCTAACGTTGCCAGTCCCCTTCCTGCCAGCACGCCCATAGAACATAAGGCCGCTCGGACGCCTGCTGCGCCTCGCCTCGTGCGAGACCAAGCCGGCACTTTCTGGGACATGTTTGCCGTCCGCATCATATTTGTGGTGGTGTGCGGAGGCGCAGGATTTCACTTTCGTCCGTTCAGTCTCTCGCGGCCTGTCGCAACGTTTGCCGGCGTGGCCTTCGCGGTCGCGGTGATCTTCCTTGAACTGCGTCTGCGTCGCGCAAGCCTACGCCGCCTGATTGGCGCTGTCACCGGATCAATTCTGGGAATCCTCGGGGCCTATCTGACGTCACTCATCCTGACGCACACCACGATGCCCGAAAGCACCCGCTCGTTCTTCAGTCTGGCCGTTTTCCTGGTGATGGCCTACATCGGATTAGTTCTGGGCGCGAATAAGGGTGACATGCTCAATCTGCAGGCTTTGGGAGGACTTTTTGGCAGCGAACGCAGCATGCGCCCAACCTCAAAGCTGCTGGACACAAGCGTGATCATCGACGGACGCGTGGCCGATATTGCCGAGGCGCAGTTCCTGGACGGAAACATCATCATCCCGCAATTCGTCTTGCGCGAACTGCAGCTCGTTGCGGATTCCGGGGATCCTCTGAAAAGGCAACGCGGACGACGCGGCTTGGAAGTCCTCCAGCGCATTCAGAAAATGACTCATCTGGATGTGCAGATCATCGACGACGATTTCGCGCAGATCGCCGAAGTCGACCTGAAACTGATCGAGCTTGCAAAACGATATGACGCGAAGATCGTCACGAACGACTTCAATCTGAACAAGGTTGCGACGCTTCAGGGTATTGACGTAATCAACGTCAATCAACTGGCGAACGCGCTGAAGCCCGTAGTCCTGCCCGGTGAAGCCATGCGCGTGTTCATCTTGCGCGAAGGCAAAGAGTACAACCAGGGCGTCGCATATTTGGACGACGGCACTATGGTTGTCGTGGACGGCGCGCGAAAAATGATCAACAAAACGGTCGACATTATCGTGACTTCTGTCCACCAGACCACGGCTGGCAAAATGATCTTCGGCCGTTACGATGAACGCGGCGAGCAGCCCGGACGACCGGCGACGATCGCCGGCGAAGCGCAATCGGGCCCCCGTACAGCCGAGAATGGCGCAGCGGATCGCGCGCCCCGCCCTCTCTATCCCGACTCCAGCCGGCCATAGCACCTCTTTGCACGGCCAGCGACCCTAGCTCCCACAAGCTTCTTCGCAAATCCACATGTGAGGCAGGGCTCACCTCTGATAGGATGTGAGCTTGCCCTCACATTCATTGGCGGGACAGCGCAGGATTCCGCAGCAGAAGCGCGGCAGGGAACGCGTAGCCGGTTTCTTGCGTGCGGCCGCGCGCGTAATCAATGAAGTCGGCTACGACCGGGCAACTACCAGTGCCATAGCGGAACGGTCAAATTCGTGTATCGGATCGCTGTACCAATTTTTCCCCAATAAGCCGTCGATCGCGGAAGCGATTCGCGCTCAGCACATCGCTGAAATCCAACAGTCATGGATAGTCCTCGGTCGTCGCGCAGCTGGCTTGAGTGCGGAAACTCTGGCCCTTGAACTGGTGAAGCTACAGATTGAAATCGTCAGAAATCATCCCGTTCTATTGGCGTTGCTCGATGCTCCCGCGACGGTCCGTACGCCCACAAGACGTCGTCTGATACGAGGACGCATCGCTGACGTTTTAATGGCTCACAAGCCGCGTATGTCGAATGTGGCTGCCCTGCGCATCGCATCAGTGGTCCAGCAGGTCAGCAGGGGATTGTTGACGCTCTACGCGCATGCAGACGCGGGCGAAAAAGCCCACGTAATTGAAGAATTCGAAGCCGTCTTGATCGGATATCTGGTCCGAAAACTGAAATGAGCAAAATGTTGAATCCTTGGCGCGGTAAAGCTGCTCTTATGTACCACATGCAAGCAACACAGCGGCGAGCGCGGCTGATCAAAGGTTTCGACGGACGAACGTGGACGCTTGCGTTCTTCAGCGCCCTCGCATTGTGCGTCTGCGCCGGGTGTGGGCAGAAGGCGTCTTCCGCTCAGGCACCGAAGCCGCCGGAAGTAGAAGTCGCTTCGGTCGTGCAGAAGGACGTGCGCGTTTATGGCGACTGGGTTGCCACTCTCGATGGATACGTCAACGCGCAGATTCAGGCGCAAGTCAGCGGCTACCTGATCAAGCAGGATTACCGCGAAGGTTCGTTCGTGCACCAGGGGGACGTTCTCTTTGAAATCGATCCGCGGCCATTTCAGGCAGTTCTCGACCAGGCCAAAGCACAACTGGCGCAGGCAGAAGCGCAACTGGGAAATGCGACGATTAACGTCAGCCGCGATATCCCCGAAGCGCAAGAGAATGCAATCCCACAAAGTCAGCTCGACACGGACAAGCAATCGCAGCTCGCTGGAAAAGCCGCTGTCGAAGCTGGCCATGCGGCGGTCGAACAGGCGTCGCTGAACCTTGGATTCACGAAGGTTCGGTCTCTGATCGACGGCATCGCTGGCATCGCACAGGTGCAAGTCGGGAATCTTGTAGGCCCGACGACCGTGCTGACCGCCGTTTCCCAGGTGAATCCGATCAAGGTGTACTTTCCGATCAGCGGAGACGATTACCTTCGCATGGTTGGTGGTGCCGGGCAGGGCTCTGTGGACTTGTTGTCCCCGAGATCAAACGTTCCGCTGCAACTCATTCTTTCGGACGGAAGCACCTATCCGCACACGGGCAAGTTCCTTTTTGCCGACCGGCAGGTCGATCCGCAAACTGGCACGATTCGAATTGCATCGTCGTTCCCGAATCCCGGCAATGTCTTGCGTCCCGGCGAATACGGCAGAGTGCGCGCGCCGACTGCGATTCGCAAAGGGGCTCTGATGGTTCCACAGCGCGCCGTGACCGAACTCCAGGGATCCTATCAAGTCGCGGTCGTTGAACGGGGAAACAAGATCGCGATTCGCAACGTGGAAGTCGGTCCGCGCATGGACTCGCTCTGGATCATCAACAACGGACTCACGGCCGGCGAACAGGTTGTGGCCGAGGGTACGCTCAAAGTCAGGGACGGGAGCGTTGTGACTCCTGTTCCGTACAATCCTGCCGGGGCGAATCAGTAGACTATGTCTAAGTTTTTCATCCGGCGCCCCATCGTCGCTATGGTGATCGCGATCCTCACGTTGATCATCGGAGCGATCACGATTCTTCGCTTGCCGGTAGCGCAATTTCCAGACATCGTGCCGCCCGAAGCAAGAATTCAGGCCACGTTTGTCGGCGCCGATGCGCAAACCGTCGCGGATTCGGTTGCGACGCCCATCGAAGAACAAATGAGCGGCGTCGACAACATGAATTACATGTATTCGGTAAACGCAACCGCCAACGGCACCACGACGATGATCGTCGACTTCGCCGTTGACAGCGATCCGAACACCGATCTGATCCTGACGCAGATGCGCGAGACGCAGGCGGCGCCGCAACTTCCGGCGACCGTTGCCCAATATGGCGTCTCGATCCAGAAATCCGTCTCCGCGCCGTTGATGCTCGTCGCCCTCTATTCCCCGCATGGCACCTATGACGCACAGTTCCTTGCGAACTACTCCTACATCAATCTGCACGATCCGATCACGCGCGTTCCGGGAATTGCCAACGTGCAGATTTTCGGCGCCGGGCAGTATGCGATGCGAATCTGGCTCAAACCAGACGTTCTCGCGAAACTCGGGCTCACGGTTTCCGACGTGGTCAACGCCGTTCAGTCTCAAAACACCGTCAATCCGGCAGGGCAGATCGGAGGCGAGCCCGTCCCACCGGGGCAGGAGTTCACCTACTCGGTAAGGGCGCAAGGCCGGCTGGTCACGCCAGAGGAATTCGGCAACATCGTCGTCCGCGAAAATCCGAATGGCGGGATCGTCCACCTGAAAGACGTCGCGCGAATTGAGCTCGGCGTCCAAAGCTATACGCTCCTGGGCCGGTTGAATGGAAAACCGAGCGCGATTCTGGCCGTCTACCAGCTGCCCGGATCGAACGCCGTGAACGACGCCCAGGGCGTGCGAGCGCTGATGCAGCAATGGAAAAGCCGCTTCCCGCCGGACATGAGTTACGTGATCTCGCTGGATCAAACGCGCGCCGTCACCGAAGGAATGCGCGAGATCCTGATCACCTTGGGAATCGCGCTAGCCCTCGTCATTTTGGTCGTCTATCTCTTTCTGCAAGGTTGGCGCGCCACTCTGATTCCGTTGCTTGCGGTGCCGGTTTCTCTGGTTGGCACCTTTGCGTTTTTTCCGCTATTCGGATTCTCGATCAACACCCTTTCGATGTTTGGCTTGGTTCTCGCGATCGGCTTGGTGGTCGACGACGCGATCGTCGTCGTCGAAGCAGTAGAGCGTCATATTGAAGAGGGATCGGCCCCCAAGGAAGCTGCCGTCCTCGCGATGGAAGAGATTTCAGGCCCTGTGATTGGCATCGCGCTGGTCCTCTCCGCCGTTTTTGTGCCGACGGCATTCATTCCAGGCATAACGGGACGCCTGTATCAGCAGTTCGCGGTCACTATCGCAATCTCGGTGATCATTTCCGCGTTCAACGCGCTCAGCCTGAGCCCGGCTCTCTCCGCTTTGCTTCTCCGGCCCAGGAAAGAGAGCGGAGGCCTGCTGCGCAGATTCTTTGACTGGTTCAACCGTGTCTTCGATCGCACGAGAAACGGCTACATCCGCGCGAGCGCCGCACTGATTCGCAAAAGCGCCATCGCTGTAATCGCCTTAATTGCATTTGGAGTTGTCGCGTGGTTTTTCGGTAAGAAACTGCCAACTGGCTTCCTGCCCGACGAAGATCAAGGATATGCTTTTGTGAACCTGCAACTTCCCAATGCGGCTTCTTTGCAACGAACAGACCAGGCAGCACGGCAGGTCGAGGCGGTGCTGGCCAAAACTCCCGGTGTTGAATACACGACAAGCGTCATCGGCTTCAGCCTGCTGAGCTACGTCCAGACCAGCTACAACGCTTTCTTCTTCGTCACGCTGAAGCCATGGACCGACCGCACGCAAAGCGACGAACAATTCCAGGCAATCAAAGCGCATCTGAACCAGGAACTCAGCCATCTGCCGCAGGGAGCTGCATTCAGCTTTTCGCCGCCGGCGATTCCGGGCGTTGGCACGTCCGGTGGCTTCACTTTTGTTCTCGAAGACCGCGGCGGAGAAGGCATGCCTTATCTCGCCGCGAATGTCGACAAGTTCATCGCAGCAGCGGGCAAGCGCCCCGAAATTTTCGGCATCACCTCTTCGCTGCTTCCAAGCGTGCCGCAGGAATTCGTCAACGTCGATCGCGACAAAGCCCTCAAACAAGGCGTGCCTATTTCCGACATTTACAACACGCTGCAAACGTTTATGGGCGGCCTTTTCGTGAACTATTTCAACCGGTTTGGGCGTCAATGGCAGGTCTATCTGCAGGCAGAAGGAAATTACCGGGCCAATGCCAGAGATGCCGAGCAGTTCTATGTGCGGAACGACCGCGGGCAAATGGTGCCCCTGTCGGCGCTTACGAATTTCAAGCCGACATTCGGTCCCGAGTTCGTCATGCACTACGACGAATATCCGTCGGCCCAGATCAACGGCAGCGCCGCCCCGGGATACAGCTCGGACCAGGCAATGGCTGCGCTCGAACAGGTCTTCCAACAGACGATGCCGCACGACATGGGCTACGACTACATGGGCATGTCGTTCCAGCAGAAGAAGGCTGAGCAGGGCGTCTCGGCCACTGCCATCTTTGGCGTTTCGCTCCTCGTCGTATTCCTGATCCTGGCGGCGCTGTATGAAAGCTGGTCTTTGCCGTTCAGCGTGTTGCTCAGCACTCCTGTGGCGGTGTTTGGCGCGTTCGGAGTGTTGCTGCTGCGCCGCATGTACATGCAGGCCTTTTATCCCGCGTACATGGTGCAGATCGAAAACGACGTCTATTCGCAAATTGGCCTGGTGATGCTGATTGGCCTCGCGGCGAAGAACGCGATCTTGATTGTCGAGTTCGCGAAAAGTGAATACGAAAAGGGAGAATCGCTTGCCGACGCAGCCTTGCGTGGCGCACGCCTGCGGCTCCGGCCCATTTTAATGACTTCGCTCGCCTTCATTCTCGGCGTAACTCCGCTCTGGTTCGCTTCAGGAGCTGGCTCTGTTGCACGCAAGATCATGGGCACCACCGTGATCGGCGGGATGCTCGCGGCAAGCGCCATCGCCATTTTCTTCATTCCTGCGATTTTCTACGCCGTTGAAAAACTTTCGACCCGCGAACCCGAGGCGGCCGCCGAGGGCGCTGAATGAAGAAACTTGCGCTTTTTTTATCTGTGTTGCTCTTGGCTGGGTGTACGGTTGGCCCGAAATACCACAGGCCTGCCGTCGATACACCCAGCGCATATCGCGGCGCGACGCCAACGCAGACTCCCAATGCCTCCACTGAATCCTTGGGAAACGAAAAGTGGTGGACAGTCTTTCAGGATCCGGTCCTGCAGCAATTGATTCGAACTGCGCTGAAGCAGAATTACGACGTCCAAATCGCTGCCGCCCGCGTGCTGCAGGCTCAGGCCGAACTCGGAATCACTCGGTCGAACCAATTCCCCATCGTGTCCGCTGGAGCGGACATCTACACCCAAAGAAACCCAAAGATCTCGAGCGCCTTCCCCTCCTACGAAGCAAACGCAGGAGAAGTGGATCTTTCGGTCATCTGGAATCTGGACTTCTGGGGCAAATACCGCCGCGAAACCGAAGTTGCCAGGGCGAACGTCCTTGCGTCGGAGTGGGGGCGTCGCGCGGTGCTTACCACCATTGTTTCCAGTGTGGCGACTGCTTATTTCCAGCTTCGCGAACTGGACCTTACGCTCGAAATCGCTCAAAAAACGCTAGCCTCGCGCAAGGACTCGCTGCGTCTGACGAACGTGCTCGCCGCGCATGGCTCCGCCTCTAAGCTCGACGTGAGTCAGGGAGAGCAACTGGTCTACGCCGCAGCGTCAGCAATTCCGCAGATCCAGAGCCAGATAACGCAACAGGAGAATGCGCTCAGTGTTCTGCTGGGAGAGAATCCAACGGCGATTGCTCGCGGTCTTGCCATCACAGAGGAACCGGTTCTGCCCAACATTCCCGTGGGGCTTCCGTCGCAACTGCTTGAACGACGTCCCGATATTCGTGAAGCCGAAGAAACTCTTATCGCAGCCAACGCGGAGATCGGCGTCGCAAAGGCGGCACTGTTCCCCAATATCTCTCTCACCGGAACGGCGGGGCTGGAGAGCTACTCATTAAAAAATCTCTTCACGACCAACGCGGGGCTCTGGAATGCCGCCGTATCCTTGACGCAGCCCGTTTTCCAGGCCGGCTCCCTCCGCGCTGGAATGCAACTGGTAAGGGCCCAGGAGCAGCAAATGCTGCTCACCTATAAGCAAACCATCGTCATTGCATTTCAGCAGGTCTCTGACGCACTGGTCGCTTACCAAAAGGACGGCGAGTATCTGCAGCAGCAACAATCGCTCACAGCGGCCGCCCAGGAGTCTGACCGTCTTTCCAACGTTCTGTACCACCACGGCGGAGCAAGCTATCTGCAAGTGCTCACCAGTGAGACGAATTACTTCGCCGCGCAATTGAATCTCGCACAGGCTCAACTCAACGAACGCCTCGCTCTTATCCAGCTTTACACCGCGCTCGGCGGCGGCTGGCAGGAGTAGCAGCGGTACTGGTACCGACATAAATCGTCATCCTCTCGCCCGTAGAGCCCTCCCGTAGTGATCTAAGCTGCTGTTTTTCGGATCGTCATCACGACGCGCCCAGAATTCACACAAAATCCACAAGAATTTTTTGGGTGAATGCGTCGTAGCGTCTCCAGTCAGCGTCCAACTACTCGGGTGGATTGTGTGTGGGTTTCAAATCTGGTTTTAGTACGGCTAGGCAACGACTACCAGCAAATCACACCTCCCAGGCTATTTGCCGGTGGCCCTCCGCTCCGTAGAGTCAATGCACGAGGCCATTTGTGCGCGCAAAAATCGATCTGAAAACGTACGCTAAACTTGCTAGTGGGACGCTCGGCACACTGTGCCTTCTGTTGCCCGCCTTTGCCAAACCTGCGCCGCCGGCACGCAAAGCTGCGCTCGAGCCGTCTGTCACCGCCGCGCTCTGCCAGGTTGTCTATCCCCTCGACCAGTCGCCGGACGAGGGCTATCGCTACATGTTCCTGGGCAATGGCTTCTTTGTGAACAACCAGGGCTATGTCGTAACCGCCGCTCACCTGCTTTCATCTTTCCGATATGGAGGCGAACCCTACATCCTCGTTGGACCGCCACAAGGCCCTGCGCGAATGATCGAGGCTCCGATCGTGGCAGCGGATTGGGGTCACGACGTCGCCGTGCTCCGCGCGGAGCCTAATCCTTTTCAAAATGACAAGAGCATCGGATTCCTTCCGCTCTCTGCGGACGAACCGGCGCCCGGGGCGGACGTTGTCGCTGAATCGCTTATTCCGCCAGACGAGAAAGACGCGCACACCTCTGCTCCGCCTCGCGAGGACTTCTCGAAAGGTGAGGTGATCGACTATCAGTTTTACCGCGACCAGGACAATTCCGAGCAGCAGCTGCTCTTGTTCGATCGGGATGTCGTGCCGGGTCAAAGCGGATCCCCTTTGGTTTCGACGGGAACACGCGCGGTGGTGGGCGTTATTGTGGGGCGCTGGCTGCATCCCACGGTGGCCACTTCTGGGCCGGAGAGCGGACGCGTGACCGTTTCCCCGGGCGCTGCGCTGCGCATCCACTACGCGATTGGATTGCTCGAGCAATCTCACGTTCAGTGGGACATGGCCTCGAAGCCACCGCAAGTAGCCGCTGTGCCTCAGACCACCGGCTCATCTGCTCCAGTTCCTCTCTCGCTGGTAGGCGTCCCCTATCCACCGCAGGCGCTTTTCGGCGGTGAAGTAACGCTCGATGCACAAGTGCGTGCGGACGGGAAGCTCGGCGATATTCGCGTCGTCTCGGGTGGAACGCCTTTCCTAAATGTCGCACTCGGCGCAGCAAAAACATGGAGCTTCGTTCCGGCGCGACTTAATGGGCAAGCCGTCCCTTCTAGAATCGGCATTGTTTTTCAATTCGCACAGTCGTTTCTTCCTCGTGTGACGCCGAACCTGGATCAGCCCACCGGGCCCTTGCCCAATGCGGCAAATAGCAGCGCTCTTCCGATTACCACTGTTCAGCCGGATTATCCGCCGAACAGTCTCGCCGAAGGCAGCGTGATCCTGTATGGCCTGGTCGATACTCAGGGCCGGCTCACGTCGCTGTCTGCGCTGCATCCGGTGCCGTCGCTGACGACGGCGGCAGAAGACGCAGTCCGCCAGTGGCAGTTTGCTTCCGGAGTACGAGACGGCGCCCCCGCCGAATCCGCAGTAATTGTGGTAACCACATTTCGCCGCGTGACGGGCCACTTCACTCGCGAGCCTTAAGCCTGGGCTTTTTCTCTCGTTCACTGATCACATCGATCTCCTGGGCTCCCAATGCCGGCCCTGGAGACCTCGTAGTAGGTTAGTTTGAATTTTCGTGATCGTGGCGCAAGGCAGTCAAAATCCAAACTGAGTCAGTGCCGTAACCATCGTTCCGTTTCGCCGAACAGGCGCTTGCGCTAAACTGTCATTCCTATGTCGAGAGTCGCTGCCATCCTTCCCGCGGCTGGGCTTGGTACGCGTATGGGCGCCGGCGTGCCGAAACAGCTGCTTGAGCTGGATGGTATGCCGCTCCTGATCTTTACCCTCAAGCGGCTGGCTGCGTGCGCGGAAATAACGGACTTCTTCATCTCAACGCGCGCCGACAACGTGGTTTTGCTTCAAGATAAAGCCGCAAAGTGCGGCATTGGGCGCCCAATAAAGGTCATTCACGGCGGTGAAACGCGCCAGCAATCGGTTGAAAATGCGCTCGCGCAGGTCGATCCATCGACGGAAATCGTGCTGGTTCATGATGCTGTGCGGCCATTCGTGACAAAAGAGCAGGTCGAGCGCGTAATCGCGGAGGCGCGCAGCCGCGGCGCCGCCATTCTCGGAATCCCTGCCATCGACACGGTAAAGGAAGTGAAGCGCGCCAGTTTGCCCGAAGACGTTGCGCTGATTACTGCAACCATTCCGCGCGAACGTATCGTGCTGGCGCAGACGCCGCAGGCTTTTTCCTATACGCTGCTGCGCGAGGCCTTTCGCAAGGCGAAAGAAGACGGAGTGACCGGGTCCGACGAAGCTCAGGTTGTCGAGCGGCTCGGCCACGACGTTTACGCAGTCCTCGGCTCGCAGCGCAACCTGAAGATTACGCGCCCCGACGACATGGAACTCGCGCGCTTTTATCTCGATCAAGAGCGCGTCCGCACATCATGAGCATTACGCCAAATCACGCTGTGACTGCAGTGCTGCCGAAGTCGCTGCGCGCAATTCTGTTCTGGGCCTCGTCGATCGCAGGCGCAGTCGTGTTGTGGCAGCTTGAGCCCGCTTCCCGCGGATGGGGCCCGTATCGATTCATCGTCATTTTGCTTACGGTGCTCACGATCTTCGTGGTCTGGGCGCTCGGTTGGCTGCTTTTTTCTGGAGCCAAGCGGCGCCACGACGACGCTGCTCGTTCGGAAACGGCTTATCCAACCAATAGGCCGATCGGATGACGCGCTCCGGCATCGGCTACGATCTACATCGCCTGCAGGAAGGCCGCAAGTTGATGATCGGCGGCATTGAAATCCCATTTGAGAAGGGTTCCGTCGGCCATTCGGACGGCGATGTAGTGAGTCATGCGCTCTGCGACGCGCTTCTCGGTGCTGCTAGCCTGGGCGACATCGGCACACATTTCCCGGATACCGATCCGAAATGGAAAGATGCGTCGAGTCTGGTGTTTCTCGAGCACGCTCGCAAGCTGCTCGCTGAGCGCAGCTTCGCGATCGCTCACGTCGATGCGGTCGTCATCTGCGAGCGTCCCAAGCTCGGTCCCCATTTTCCCGCGATGCGCGGCGCGCTCGCAAAAGCACTGGGCGTGGGCGTCGACCGTATAAGCCTGAAGGCAAAGACAAATGAAGGCACCGGCGAAATCGGGCGCGGGGAAGCAATCGCTTGCCACGCCATTGCCACGATTGAATCCCGCTAATCGGACGCGAGCATTCCTATGACCTGGATCACCGGATTTCACGCCGTCGAAGAGGCCCTTGCCGCAGCGCGTCCGCTCGACCGCGTCGTTCTGGTGCGCGGGCGCCACGGAGAACGCATCGAATCGATCGTGCGCCTGGCCAAATCGCGCGGCGTGCCCGTGCGCTTCGAAAATCGAGACCAGATAGACCGCCTCGCCGGCACACGCGAACACCAGGGGGTCGCTGCACTGGCTTCCGCACACGCTACTGTGGAACTCGCAGATCTTCTCGCTCGCAAAACCGAGCGCGGCATTCTCCTCTTCCTGGACGGGATTGAAGATCCGCACAATCTCGGCGCCATCGCGCGCAGCGCGCTGGCAGCAGGAGCCATTGGCATCGTAATTCCAGAACGGCGCGCGGCCGGATTGACCGACACAGCGGAACGCGCGTCCGCGGGTGCGCTGGCGCACTTGCCTGTTGCGCGTGTGAAAAACCTTGTCCGTGCATTGACTGAGGCGAAAGAAGCGGGCTACTGGATGATTGGCCTCGACGAGCGAGCAGAGAAGAGCTACACCGAGATCGATCTGAAAGGCTCGATGGGAATCGTATTGGGGCGCGAAGGCGAGGGCCTCCACGAATTGACTCGAAAAAGCTGCGATTTCCTCGTATCGCTTCCCACCGCCGGGCCGGTGCGCTCGCTCAATGTTTCCGTCGCCGCCGGAATCATGCTTTTCGAAGCAGTTCGCCAGCGCCGCGCATCTTCGCATCGACCGCAGGACCAACAGGAAAAGCCTCTGCCGCAAGACTAGTGCGCAGGGTGTGTCGTGGAAACTGCGGGATGTGCAAGAATGCTTGGAAGCAGCACCAACTCGCGCGACAAGTTCGTCTCGCCAGGTGAGCCGCGACCCAAATGCGAACCTTCACACCTGCATCGCGACGGGTAGATTCGCCGCTCCAGGCCAGCTTCCGCCGGCAGGCGCGTCCTCCGTACTTCAAGAGCATATGGCTGGAGTATGGCAAGGAATTGCCAATCGCCGTGTTTACCCTGGTTTCCATTCTTTCTTATCTGCTGTTGCATTTTGGTTGGAAGAATCCCCAGTGGGAATCCGTGCCACTGTATGCGGCTTTGGCAGTGGGCGGAGTTCCCATCCTGGTGAACTTGACAAGAGAAGCGTTCAAATTGCACTTCGGCTCTGATTGGCTCGCGGGGATTTCCATCATAACTGCAGTTCTGCTCAATCAGTATCTAGTTGGCTCAATTGTCGTTCTCATGCTCTCCGGAGGCTCGGCGCTAGAGCGGTACGCAACCCACCGCGCTTCTTCAGCGCTGCGTGCGCTTGTCCGTAGGATGCCGACGGTCGCCCACCGCGTGACGGACGCAGTGGTGACGGCAGTCCCGATCGATTCCATCGTCCCGGGCGACCTTCTCGAGATTTTCCCGCATGAAATCTGTCCCGTGGACGGTGAAGTGATCGAAGGCTACGGCCGGATGGACGAGTCCTACCTGACGGGCGAACCGTTCGAAATCTCCAAAGCTCCGGGCTCACAGGTCCTGTCTGGCGCCATCAACCACGACACTGTGCTACGAGTACGCGCCTCGCGGCCCGCTGAGGACTCACGCTACGCCCGAATCCTGCGCGTGGTTTCCCAAGCCGAGCAAAATCGTCCTCCGTTGCGCAGGCTTGCTGACCGCCTCGGCGGATGGTACACGCCGTTGGCCGTATTCATCGGCGTGCTGGGCTGGATTTTCAGTGGAAGCTCGGAAAGGTTTCTGGCTGTGGTCGTCATTGCCACGCCTTGTCCATTGCTAATCGGTATACCAGTCGCGATCATCGGTGGCATCTCTACCGCAGCGCGGCGAGGCGTGGTCATCAAAAATCCCAGCGTACTGGAGCAGATCGGGCTGGCTGAAACCTTCATCTTTGATAAGACCGGTACGCTCACTTACGGCCGGCCGATCCTGACTGACATCATTGTCCAGCCCGGAATGGAACATGCGAAACCACTGCAATTTGCTGCCAGCCTGGAACAATACTCGCGTCACCCCCTGGCCCAAGCGGTGCTCGATGCTGCCAAGAATCGCGGGATTCCTGCCATTGCCCCCGTGGGGGTGAGTGAGCCGCCTGGTGAGGGTCTGTCGGGATCCGTAGATGGGCATCAGGTGCTGATCACGGGGCGAAAACAAGGAATTGCTCGTCAGCTCACAACGAACCAGGACTTACCTCCGGCAGCGACCGGGTTGGAGTGCTTGGTGTTCATAGATCAAAAGCTCGCTGCACTGTTTCGCTTTCATGACCAGCCCCGGGCAGAGAGTCGATCTTTCATCGGACATCTTGGGTCTCGGCATCAGGCACTGCAAGTCATCCTGCTGTCTGGCGATCGTCGTCCCGAAGTCGAACACTTGGCCCGCACGGTTGGCATCGAGCAAATTTATGCGGGGGCCAGTCCAGAACAGAAACTACGGTTAGTAACCGACGAAACCGCCCGCCACAAAACGCTCTTCGTCGGAGACGGCATCAACGATGCTCCCGCCATGTTGGCCGCTACCTTCAGTGTGGCGCTAGGCGGTCAAAACAGCAGCGTAACCGCGGAAGCATCCGACGCTGTAGTAATGGACTCTTCCTTACGGAAAGTGGATGAGCTCATACATATTGCCCGACGGACGCGGTCCATTGCCTTGCAGACGGCGATTGGCGGCATGGCATTGAGCGGGGTGGGAATGCTGGTTGCCGCGCTCGGATATCTGCCCCCACTGACTGGCGCAGTCGCACAAGAGGCTCTCGATCTGATCGCGATCCTCAATGCCTTGCGCGCTGCGATGGAGCACCCGAAGCTCAGCGATTTTTGATCTGCATCATTGCCGTTGAAGTGTGGAACGCAGCTTGGCTGCTCGGCAACGCCGCTCAGTCGCAGATCACGCGGCGCGCTGCTCCTACTTGTCGTATTGCAGGAGCGAGAAGACGTCGATGCTCGGGAGCTTGGCGCGGCCGTTTAGAAACGTGAGCTCGACCGCGAACGCCGCGCCTGCTACTTGACCGCCAAGCTGGCGGATCAGCTGGATCGCCGCTGCAGCCGTACCGCCCGTCGCGAGCAGGTCGTCCGAAAGCAAAACCACGTCACCGGGACGTACCGCATCAACGTGCATCTCCAGGGAATCCGCCCCATATTCAAGTGCGTAGCTGACCGACGCCGTTTTCGACGGCAGTTTCTTCGGCTTGCGCACTGGAACGAATCCAGCGCCGAGCGCATAGGCCAGCGCAGGGGCGAAAATGAATCCGCGAGCCTCGATTCCCGCGACCAGGTCGATTTTCTTTCCGCTATAGTGTTCGCATAGCTTGCCGATCAGCGTGCGGAATCCCTGCTTGTCTTTCAGCAGCGTGGTCAAATCGTAGAACAGGATTCCCGGCTTGGGGTAGTCGGGAACTTCGCGGATCAGCGCCTTCAGATTGTCCATGCGTTCCTCTCGTAATCGTTCACCAGCCTTCGTGTTCGATCCTGAAACCGTTCTCAAATCGCGGATCGATTTCTGCTTGTTCCTCGCGAACGTCGTCAACCATTGCTCCTGCAGGCCCACGCTCGAGTTCGCGTCGGAAGTCCTTAAGCGTCTTAGCCGAACCGATTGCGTAAGCTTCCACGCGGCCATCTCTGAGATTCTTCACCCAACCAGTAATGCCGAGTCGTTCTGCCGATCGGACGGCGAAGAATCGATAGCCGACGCCCTGCACTATTCCGCTAACGAGAAACCGTTTTGCGACCCTGTCTTGCACGGCATGCCCGATGGGTTCAGCGAATGCAGGATTCTAGCAGAGCACGTCTGCAAGGCAACACGCGAAAGCGCGTTAGAACACCACACCTGACCACATGTCAAGGAATTGTAACTATTTGCGGAATCGCTGGTTAGCGCTTGCCGGGTCATGGCAAAATTGCCGGACCATGCCGGGCTCCATCGCTCCAGGGAGCGAAGAACGCCACTATTTCGCGCTGACGCCAGGCTTTCGCTTGCTGCTTTTGGCGGCCGCAACGGCACTAATGGCTGTATTTCCAGCTGTTTTTGGGGCCGCCTCAGCCGCGAGCGGGGCGCAATTGGGCTCCAAAACGCACGCAAATACGACCGTTCGGCAACAATCGGGAGCGGGCCAACCAAACGAACCCGCCTATTCGCCAACGGGCGAACAGATCGTTCAGGTCGGCGGTTATCCGGAGCTGCATGTCGACGGCAAACCGTTCTTTATCCATTCAGCCGCCTTTTTTTATTACCGGATTCCGCGCGACATGTGGGAACCGATGCTTGATCAATATCGCCGTGACGGAATCAACACGCTCGACATCTACATCCCCTGGAACTGGCACGAACCGAAAGAAGGCGAATTCGATTTCGACGGTCACACGAATCCGCGGCGCGACCTGCGCACCCTGCTGTCGCTGATCGAGCAAAAGGGGTTTCGACTCATCGCGCGTCCTGGTCCTGAAATCCTGAACGAATGGCGTCACGGCGGCTATCCCGGCTGGCTGCTCGACCGTCCCGAATACAAAATGGATCCGCTGGATTGGATCGAAGGTCGCTACGCCCCACTGGACAATTTGAACCCGCGCAATGCGGAAGCTGCCGCTCAGGGCTGGCTCGACAATCCCACGCATATGCATTACGCAACGCTCTGGATGGCCGCTGTCGCGAGAGAATTGGCTCCGTACAGCTCGCACAGACTGTTTCACGTGGAACAACAGAGCGATGGCGGCGCGCCCGCTCAAGACGTCAGCGGCCCGCTGCTTTTCGTTCAGGTGGGCGACGATTTCGCGATCAACCGCACGAACTACACGGGCCCTGCGTTCTGGCGTTATGTCGAAGACTTGAGGGGCATGCTCAAGGCTGGCGGCTTGGATGCGCCGGTGTTCATCAACCCCACCGACATGCGCGTTTCCGCAGCCGGCTCGGCGCTCGATCCCTCCATCGGGGCAATGGGCCAGTGGTACATGCATCCAAATTCGTCGGAGTCCGCCGGCCCGCCGATTCTCAGCGCATCCGGCGCGAGCGAAATCGAACTATTCACTGAAGAACTGAAAACTCAACCGGATTTTCCTCCGGTGATGATCGAGTATGACGCCGGCTGGTACACTCCGGCGGACGACGATCGTCCTCTCCCGGATTCCGTCTCGAACACGCTGCTCAGCTCGCGGCTCCTGATCGCAAACGGCATTCACGGGCTCAACTATTTTCCCCTGCAGGACACCTACACGCCCGCCGGGTACTCGGTGCCCTGGGCAAACCGCTCGTATCGCTGGGACGCCGCTCTAAGCCCCAATGGGGATCCGCAGACCAAGATGCAGGCTGTCGCGCGGAACGCGCAGTTCCTCGATTTGTGGGGACCGATGCTCGCGGCATCGCACAAGCGCGCGGACTTCGGCATCATTTACCCACTGGGGGCTTATCCTCAGCAGTCGCTCAAGCCCGAAGACATTCTTAGTGTTTCCGATTGCGTGATGCGCATCGAAAGGCTTGCCGAGTTGGATTTCCTTTCAACCGAGCTCGTTGATCCGCAATATCAGCCCGTCGATCAGCTTTTGCGAGATGCCGTTCTTTTTCTCCGGGTGTTTGATCCCACCAAATCGGAGTTCCAGCTTTCCGATCGCGCTCAGCAGGAAATCGTCGATTATGTGCGGCGAGGCGGAACGCTGGTCGTGTTTCCCACGCGACCGCCGGGCAACATAGTGGGCGAACTTTGGAAGAATGTGCCGGAGCAGGCCGCTCCGGCGGGCCCGGCGGCCATTCGTGCGAAATGGAAATTCGGCGACGGGGAAGTGGTTGAATCATCCGCCGATTTCTCTTCCTGGGTGTCGCTCGATCAGAGTTTTAGCGAAGGCAGAAGCGACCGGCACTTCCATTCGTCGGCAATAACTCTGGGACAATTTCTTGCCGCCGCTCAGGTTCGCCCGGCCGTGCGATTCTCCGGACCAACTTCGGACGCTGGTGATCTGATCGCCTCGGAAATCGTGACGGACCAAGGCACCAGCTTGCTAGGGAAGCGGACGTCAGGACGAGGATTCCTCAGTGTGACGAACATCTCCGATTCGAATATCGCCGATGCCAAAATCGAAGTCATGCTGCCATCTGAACCTGCAAGTGATGCCGCCAAGGAATACGTTCCGCTAACCGTCGCAGTGCCTCCACTCGAATCAATGCTATTGCCGCTCGAAATTCCCGCCTGCCCGGCGAATGCAAAGGCCGCACCTTGTGACGGCACCATCGTCGACGGAGGCGGGGAATTTCTAGGCGCTGAGCGCGAACAGAAGAAACTCGATCTGTCGTTCTACGTTCCCGCACGAGCAGAGGTGAATCTGCACCTTGCTCAAAAGCCCGCGCGCATCTGGCTGGATCAAACGGATACTCATCCTGAATCGACATGGACGCCAACGGCGGGTGAACTTCACTTGACCATACCAAGGGGCGCCGCTCCCGACTTTCGGCGGACGCTCAAGATCGAGATGCCTCATGCGAAGTCGGTTGCGGCGGCGCCCCCCCCGGATCGAGCCTCGTCGGAAGATCTCGACGTCTTTGTCGTCAACGGAGTGGAACTTCCGACCAGTGGCGCTACTTTTCTGCGTACGTCTCCCGCGCTTGTGGTGCCCGATCCCGACCAAAAACTGAACATCCTGCTGCTGGCAATAAACCACAACAAAGACGCCGGAGGCCGCATCAGTCTCTCGTTCGACAAGCCGTTGCACGGTGACAAGACCCTTACAGTGCCGAAAGGTGCGACGGCAAGCGAAACAATTGAATTTCACAAGGATGATTTGCAGCTCGCGCAAATCCCGTCGCCGCCCGACCATCTGTTCCACACGGTGGTTCAGCTGCGCATTGGACGCGATCATCGCGCACTCCCCGTTGTATTCCTGATTCATAAGCAGGGCGTCGAAGAACACTATAAGTTCGATTTCGATGGTGACGGAGCGAACGAATGGGTGCTGGAAAACGACCATCTCCGCCTGATCGTCTCGCCGGAATCGGGCGGCCGGGTGATCGCGCTCACTGACAAAGCTTCGGGCGAGAATCTTTCAACCAGCGTCGGGCTCTTGAGAGATAACTTTTCATTCACAGAGAATCCGCCCGGAATCAATGCGGCACGTCGTCGCGGACGCTATGGCATGTCGAATCGTCCCTATCGTGCGGACTGGGGCCAGGTAGGCGATCAATCGGAGTTGAGGCTGCACTATCGAGCTCCGGACGTCTTTCCTTCCGGTGCGACGATTGACAAGCGTATCCGGTTTGAAGGCGATTCCGGCCTGCGCATTCACTATCGAGTGGCGCTCGGTTCGCCGGCCGCCACTGCGACAGGCGAATCGCACGCGCAATCCTTCATTTGGGTAAACTCGTTTCCTGCGGAAGCAAGCAGCGAGTCAGGAACACGCTTTTGCTGGCAACCGGAACTGCCTGCCGAGGCCGTTCAACTGAAAAAGACTTCCGACGCCGCGAATGCTGAAACCTGTCGCGACTTCACTCGAGATGGAAATGCCATTCTGGTTCCCAAGGGAGTGTCGGAGATCGAGATCCGAAACCCAGGCCATCCCACCATAAAAATGGCTTGGGACTGCAGCAAACTCTGCGGACAAATGACCATCGAGCCAAAATATTTCTCAGCCTTGCTAAAGCTCCAATTTCCGCCGTTTGTGCCTGGAGCATCCCCCGCGGACTACGTGATGCATATCCGCGTGGTGAGCGTGCAGTAGTGAAGGAAACGTTCGGTGGTGCGTCTGGCTGGTTTCAACCGACGAGAACTCAACGATCCGGGACGTTCGTGCATCCAACCGAATGTACGACTCAAACGAAGATGCGATTCCGTCTTATAGCGACGCTGGTCACTGCGCTGGCGGCAGTGGCCTGTTGCGCCTACGCGCAGAACCAGGCCGGTCCGATGCCGGCGCCGCCGAAATTCGATGTGAAACGCCTGCCCTCTGTTCCGCATCCCGGTCCGCCGCCGATTCCCCAGCAGGAGATCATCCAGCGTTTCGCGGCAAACGAAGACAGAATGCGCAAGATCTACGAGACCTACACCTTCACAAAAACGGCGCGCATCGAGGAGTTCACGAAACCGGGCGGGAAGTTTATCGTAACCGGGCAGGTGTACACCAAGCCGGACGGCACGCGGTCTTGGCGGATTGCGGGCCGGCCGTTCTCAAGCCTTAAAACGACCACCCTGACGATGGATGACGTCCAGGCGATCGCCACTATCCCGCTGTTCTTTCTGACCACCGATCAGATCGCCAACTACAATTTCCTTTATGCGGGCCAGGACAAGCTCGATCAGCTGAACACCTACGTGTTTCAGGTGAAACCAAAAACACTAAACCGGAAACAGCGTTTTTTTGAGGGCGCTGTGTGGATCGACGACCAGGATCTGACGATCGTAAAGAGCTATGGTAAATTCGTGACGGAAGTTCAAGGCGAAGGAACGAAACTGCCGTTCACCATGTTTGAAACCTACCGGGAGAATTTTCAGGGGCACAACTGGCTCCCGACATATACGAATTCCGATGATTTCATCGACGAACCGGACGGCAGCCAGGTCCATCTACGGCTGGTAATCTCTGATACGGATTTCCAACTGCAGGAATCATCCGCCCAACCGTCGGCGCCGAACCCGCCCGGTCCGCAGACAAAACCGCAATCGCAATAGAAGTTGGGATCCGCAGGATGCGAGGGTGGAGCTACGGGTGAAGGTGTATTCCGCTAGCCCGAGTGCGTTGTGCTACGCGCTGAACCGCAGGGGAATGATGTCGTCGTGCTGCAGAGCGAAATCGTCGAACGTGGCGGCGTAACCTATCCAACCATGCACATCCGACGGCTCCACGCGAACAATGTGCGCGGCTGTATACATCTGCACGCGACCTTGCCCTAATGGCCGGTCGACCAGCGCGACCTCAAGTTCGACGGACGCGCCCGCCGGAATTTCCCTGGGCGCCAGGAAATAGATCCCACTCGAACTGATGTTCCGCGTCACCAGAGTGACCGGATACGGCTCGACGACGGCGGCTACCCGGATCAGCCGCAGGGGCAAGGAAAGCTTTGCCCGCGGATAGCGGCGATTTTCGCGCGCCACGCCGACGGCGTGCGTCGGGACCCGCGCAAACCGCCTCGGTCCAGGTTTAGTCGAGAAAGCAGGCACGGACTGTGTCGCAACTTCGAATTCGCGTAATGGTGCGAGAGCGTTAGCCCATTCGCTGGGTTTTGGACTGGCCCCCATCGTTCATCCCCCCTACATACCCGATTGGCAAGGCCCCCTGCCACGGGCTGTGAATATGCGGCCACTGACAACTTGCGTCAACGAAAGTAGGGCGAAAGTTGTCCAATCGTGTACCCCCGCTTAGCAACGGGTGGTATTGACCGCCAGGCTGCAATCTGAGCCGTCCCACTTCCCCGGGACTTTGGCTGCAAGAAGCGGATAGCGACCATGAAGCGGACTGGATAATTTGGACAATGTAAGTTTCAATGGAGGAGCATCCAGTGAGCACATCTTTGGTCGGGTTCGAACAACGCAATTTGCCTCGATCGGCAGGAATGCCGATCATTTCGTCAACCGATGCTTTTTGGCGGCTGGTTCTGGCGCACGACCGGTCTGCCGACGGCGCATTTGTCTACGGCGTGCGTTCGACTGGCATTTACTGCCGGCCCTCCCGCCCCTCGCGCAGGCCGAAGCGCGATCAGGTGGTCTTTTTTGCGCTGCCCGAAGCGGCCGAGCGCCAGGGATTTCGCGAATGCCGCCGCTGCAAACCTCGAAGAACCGGGATGCGCGATCCGCGGATCGAGACTGTCGCGCGCGTCTGCCGCGACATCGAGGCCCGGCTGAAAAGCGACTCGGTGGGCGACTCGCGAATGACGCTTTCTGCGCTCTCTGCTTCTACAGGCATGAGCTCGCACCAGCTCGAACGGACGTTCCGCGGCATTATGGGCATTACGCCTCGTCAGTACGCCGACGAGCGCCGCATGCGCCACTTGAAATTGAGCCTGAAAAAAGGAGACGACGTGACAACAGCGCTCTATGAAGCCGGCTTCGGCTCGAGCAGCCGCCTGTATGAACGCGCGCCTGTGCAGATGGGCATGACTCCGGCTACGTATCGGCGGGGCGGGGAAGGCATGTCGATCCAATACACGATTGCCGATTCGCCGTTGGGGCGTTTGCTGGTAGCAGCAACGCAGCGAGGCATTAGCGCCGTTTATTTGGGCGGATCGGATCGGGAGCTCGAAGCAGCGTTGAAAGAGGAATATCCGCGCGCCAATATTGAGCGCGGCAAAGGGGAACTATCGTCATGGGTTTCGCAAATTCTCAATCATCTCCGCGGCCGCCAGCCGTACCTTGGCCTGCCCACCGACATTCAGGCCACCGCCTTTCAGCGAAGGGTTTGGGAGGAATTACGGCGAATCCCTTACGGCACGACAAAGACGTACAGCCAAGTGGCGCGTGCGATTGGGCAGCCGAACGCGGTTCGTGCTGTGGCCCGCGCATGCGCGACCAATCCCGTCTCCGTTGTTGTGCCGTGCCATCGCGTGGTTCGCGAAGACGGAAAGCTCGCGGGCTATCGTTGGGGCATCGACCGAAAACGCAGGCTGCTCGAACGCGAAAAACTGCCACCAAAGGCCCGGTGAAATGATGAATTCAGCAAAAACGCTCTGCGGAAGTCCTGCGAGGGTGCGCGCATGAGCAACTCCAGTGCATCTGAGAAATACGAACGTAC
>DASUJR010000377.1:0-9186 GCA_036279175.1 Candidatus Acidiferrales bacterium
CACAATCAGTGCGACGTACGTGGCGACGGATGCACACGGGCATCGCACTACTGTGACGTTCGATCCGAAGCAGTATAAAGAACGCGCAGCGCTGCTGCTTTGGAACGGCGTGATCTATACAACGTGGTCGTCGCATTGCGACCAGGACCCATACAACGGATGGGTGATCGGACTTAGTGCAAAAACGCTGAAGCGCGTGAACGCACTGTGCTTGACCCCGAACGGAACTGAAGCGGCGATCTGGATGGCCGGGAACGGGCCGGCGGTTGATTCCGCGGGAAACATTTATGTGCTGTTGGGAAACGGAACATTCGATCCGACCCTAGACGAACACGGTTTTCCGGCAGAGCGCGACTTTGGAAACGGATTCATGAGGCTGGAAGCCAAGGGGAATTATCTCGGCGTTTACGATTACTTCGTGATGCACAACACGGCGGCGGAGTCGAATGGGGATGAGGATTTGGGCTCGGGCGGCGTGATGCTGTTGCCTGACTTCAAGGACGGGGACGGAAAAGTGCAGCATCTGGCCGTCGGCGCGGGCAAAGATCAGGCAATTTATGTGGCGAACCGCGAGGCGATGGGGAAATTCAGCCCGGCAAACGATAGTGCGATCTATCAAGAGCTGCCGAATGTGTTGGGTGGGGCAGAATTTGGTTCCCCGGCCTATTTTGACGGCGTGGTGTACTATGGCGCGTATCTCGCGCCGCTGAAGGCATTCCCGATTGTGAAGGCCAAGCTCGCGGCACTGCCGTCGTCGGAGACGAAGCAAAGATTCGATTATCCTGGCGTGATCCCAAGCGTTTCCGCGAATGGCTACTCGAATGGCATTGTGTGGGTGGTCGAGGCGGTCCACAGCGATAAGGGTGTACTGCACGCCTTCGATGCGTCGAATCTAGCGAACGAACTTTACAACAGCGATCAAGCGGCGAACGGCCGCGATCACTTCCTAAGCAATAAGTTCATCACACCGATGATTGCGGGAGGGGAAGTTTTCGTTGGTACTCGAAAAGGCGGCGTCGCCGTGTTCGGGTTGCTGAATTCGAAAAAAGATTGAAGCAGAAGCAGCCGCAGACCGACTCTTGCCGTGGAGAGATTCTTCCGGGCAGACCTTCCGTTTTCTCGATCTCAGAAGAAATTGCCACGTTGAGCAGATCGGCCCTTATTAACTCCACGAGTTTAATCGCTCGCCTGTTACCGGGGCGAAGGAGATTCGAGGCCGAGGTAATCCTTCGCGTTTGCATAGCAGATGTCACGCACCATTGCGCTGAGGAGCCGCTCGTCGTCCGGCACTTCTCCCCTCTCAACGTCGCGACCGAGAAGGTCGCAGAGAATTCTCCGAAAATATTCGTGCCGGGGAAATGACAGAAATGAGCGCGAGTCTGTGACCATGCCGACGAACCGAGCCAGCAGGCCGGTGTTCGACAGCGCATTCAGTTGGGATTCGATACCGTCCTTCTGATCGAGGAACCACCACGCGCTGCCGAGCTGAATCTTGGCCCGAACCGGCGCGTCCTGAAAGGAGCCAATCGCCGCGGCAAGAGCGTACGTATCGGACGGATTGATGTTGTAGACAATAATTTTCGGCAGAGAATTTTCGCGATCGAGGAGGTCAAGATAACGGCAGAAAAGCTCCGCCTGTCGAAAGTCTCCCATGCAATCGAAGCCGGTGTCCGGGCCAAGCTCGTCGAGTTTGCGTGAACGGACATCACGCAACGCTCCAACGTGCAACTGCTTGGTCCAGCCGCGAGTCGCGTCCAATTGGCCGAAAAACAGCATCAAGTACGACGCAAAATGCTCATGCTCTTGCGGCGACGCGGCCACGCCAGCGCGAGCTTTGGCGAAGATTGCTTCGGCATCGCGGCGGGAACAAGGGGCAGCATGGCAATATTGAAGGCCATGGTCGGAAAGACGCGCACCTCGCGCGTGGAAAAAATCGTGGCGACGCTTCAGCGCGTCGAGGAAGTTGCTGAAAGAGCCGATTTCGATATTGCCGGTTTGCTCGAGACGGCCGACCCAGGAGTTGAACTGCTCGGGCCGATGAACCTGGAGCGCCTTGTCGGGCCGAAATGTGGGGAAGACGCGAAAATCGTTCTGATCGGAGTTGATTTTCGCGTGGGCGACGAGGTCATCGCAAGGATCGTCGCTCGTGCAAACGACGCGAACGCCGAATTTGCGAAGAATGCCGCGCGCTGAGAATTCGGGAGCCGCGAGCAGAGCGTTTGCGCGCTCCCAAATGGATTTTGCCGTACACTCGTTCAACAGGTCGTCAATTCCGAAGTAACGCTTAAGCTCCAGGTGCGTCCAGTGGTAAAGAGGATTGCGCACCGTGGCGGGAACGGTGCGGGCCCAAGCCTGAAATTTTTCGTAGGGCGGCGCATCGCCCGTGCAGTAGCGTTCGTCGATTCCATTCGCGCGCATCAGCCGCCATTTGTAATGATCGCCCTCGAGCCACAGCTCGGTAACGTTGCGGTAGCGGCGGTCTTCCGCAATTTCAGCAGCGGGCAAATGCGAATGAAAATCGAGGATTGGTTCGGCGGCGGCGTGACTGTGGTACAGGCGGCGCGCCATTTCCGAACGCAGCAAGAAGTCGTTATTTATAAAGGTCACCGCCGGCTCCGGCGGGCAATCCGCTGAGGCATGCGCAGTGTTTGCGTTCCGTTCGTATTGGCTGCGGGATGAGCGGTTGCACGCATTCATCCGTGTGCCGGGGCTAGTGTGTCGAATTTTTGCTACGCAGTCAAACGAACAGAAGGCATTTCGCGTGAGGCGGAGTGTGCATAGCGGTATAGAAAAGCGCCGGGCGCAACAGCCTACTTTGAGGACACAATTCTGATCATGCACGCTGTGCTGATCGTGAATTGACGAGCGGACTGGCTGAATCGGAAATAGTGCTTGACACGGACGGGCAATTGGCCAATATAGTTCGCAGGGCAAACAATATCTCGGCCGATCGGCGGGCCGGCTGCACGGGTGGTGCGGCGGTTCTTGATCAACGCAGGCTTCTCAATCAACAACATTGTCATTCCATTTGCGGTGATGGAACAGGCTGCTCCGCGAAAAATATGCGCGCCGTAAATTTCACAAACACCAGTGTGGCGACGAGCGAAACGGCTCGCGACATCAACCGTGGCGTCGTGCTGAATTTGATCCGGCGCCGGCAGCCGATCTCGCGCGCGGATCTTGCGCGAGTTTCAGGATTGCAGAGGAGCACGGTGTCGCTCATCACCGAGCAACTCATTCGCGAAAAGTGGGTGCTCATGGGGCCGGTGGGACGGCTGCCGCGGGGACGGCGTCCGACTTTTCTGCGGCTGAACGACCGGCGCGCAATTCTAGTTATCGACTTGCGGCCTGCCCAAACGACGATCGCCGTCGCTGACGTCAACGCGCGATTTCTCTCGCAAGAGGCGATGGAAACTCCGCCGGATCCACAGAAAGCCGCGGCGATACTGGCCAAAAGAATACGCCACCAGATCCGGCTGCATCGTGGTCTTACGTACGAAGGGATCGGGATCAGCTTGCCCGGGCGGTTCAACGAAGCCACCCGGCGGATCATGTTTGCGCCGAACTTGAAGTGGCGCGAATTCGATCTAGCAGGAGCGCTCGAAGAGGCCACCGGCCTGCGAGTCGAAATGGAGAACGCGGCGAATGCGTGCGTGCTGGCAGAAATGTGGTTCGGCAACGCAGATGCCGTGCGGAGTCTGGTAGTCGTGACCGTTTCGGAAGGAGTGGGCACAGGGCTTTCGATGAATGGGCATTTGGTGAGGGGCGTGAGCGGGATGGCTGGAGAGTTTGGCCACGTACCGCTCGATCCAAACGGGCCACCGTGCGGATGTGGATCGCAGGGATGTTGGGAAGTGTACGCGTCAAACCGGGCGGCACTTCGCTATTACAGTGAAACGCACGCTGCTTCGAACGGGATGACGTTCTCCGATCTGCTTTCGCTTGCTGCCGCAGGCGACGCGATGGCTGCGAAGTCGCTCGAACGGATGGCTCGAGAAATCGCGCGAGGCTTGCGAATGATCGTGTCGGGACTGGCCCCGGAGGAAATTGTTTTCGTCGGCGAGTTCACGCGACAGTGGGACCGGTTTGCCCCAATCATCGAGGCGGCGGTGGCGAAAGCGACATTGGTGGGCCGAACGCCGCGACTGAGACCCGCCGCAGATCCGAGCGTAGCGCGATTGCGTGGGACGGTTGCGCTCGTGCTGCAAAAGCATTTTGGGCCCCTGCCGCGCAGGGTGAGCCAGAGCGGACTCGGATCGCTCAAAGGGCTGGCGAGGCAGGCGGGATAGTCCTGGGAATTCTCTGTGGGTTGTGCCGGTTCCGGCGCGGGGGCGCATACGGCGCAGTAAAAACAAGAGGGTGGAGGCGTTTTATGTGCGAGCAGACTAGAAGCGACGGAAAGGCTCGGCGATTTAATTCGAGGCACGTACTAAACCTCGGGCTGGCGGTTCTGGTGTCCATTGCGATCTTCGTTGCGATTCCGATTGCGTTGCGCGCGCAAGTGCTCTACGGGTCACTCACGGGTAATGTCACCGATACGTCCGGCGCAGCAGTTCCGAATGCCACCATCGAAGCGTTGAACACGGGCACCGGGGTCACACAGACGGTGACCACTGACAGGGCCGGCCTTTACCGGTTCAATGCGCTGCAGGCGGGGACGTACAAGGTAACTGTCTCGGCGCACGGCTTCGCGTCGAGCGTTTTCAATAACACTCAGGTGACCAACAATACCGTGCAACGGGTCGACGCCGAACTCACCGTTGCGACACAACAGGAGAGTGTTACCGTCACCTCGGTATCGCCGCTGCTGCAGACTGATAAAACCGATGTGCATACCGACTTGTCATCGCAGGAACTGGAGAACTTGCCCACGGGAGGCAGTCAAGGACGAAATTTCCAATCGCTGCTCCAGGTAATTCCTGGAGCTGGCGTAACCTCGGAAACCAACTCGTTGGCGGGGAACCCCGAGCGGGCGATGAACACGAACGTCAACGGGCAGTCCAATCAGTCGGTAAACACGCGAATCGACGGGGCGCAGGACGCCTATCCGTGGCTGCCCGCGAACGTAGCGTACGTGCCGCCTTCTGACGCGATCGAAAGAGTGAACGTAACGACCAACTCGTTCGACGCGGAGCAGGGGATGGCGGGAGGAGCGGCGGTCAACGTTCAAATCAAATCGGGAACGAACGAATTCCACGGCAGCGCCGAGTGGTTCCACACGGATGAGAATTTTGCAGCGCGCAATTACTTCGGGGCCGGTCTCCCCAAGAACAGGAACAATCAGAATCAATTTGGCGGCACGTTTGGCGGGCCGATCCTGAAGGACAAATTGTTTTTCTTTGTGGATTACGAACGCACCACACAGCGGCAAAAGGCCGGGCCGGACCTGCGGACCGTGCCAACCGCGCAAATGTTGACCGGAGACTTTACCGGCCTGCCGGGAAACCCGATCATCTACGATCCAGCCACGGGAGATTCGCACGGAGCAGGAAAAACACAGATTTCCTGCAACGGCGTGTTGAACGTGATTTGTCCGGACCGCATCGATCCCGCAGCGGCGGCATTGGCTACTTTGTTGCAGCCTTCGGTTCAGCAGGAGTTCACGACCCCGACCGGTCTGAGTAACTTCGCCGGGAGCGGAACCGCCTTGTTCAACCGCGACAATGCGGATATCAAGGTCAACTTCAATCCGACCGAAAAGACCACGACGTTCGCGCGCTACAGCTTTTCGCGGATTCTTGTCTTCGATCCCCCGCTGCTGGGAGATGCCGGAGGCGATGCGACAAATGGCGGGCAATTGGGCAACGCACCGGGCTTAATCCAGAGTGTCGGTCTGGGCGGCACGCATACGTTCACTTCCAATACGCTGTTCGACTGGAATTTCGGCTTCACTCGCCAGCGGCTTGCGGCGCAATTTGATCTCGGCTCACCGAAAGGGCTCGATCTACTGAAGATCCCGGGCACGAACGGTGCAGGGGTGCCGGGCGCCAATTTCCTGTACAACGGCTTGCCTGCCTTCCAGATCAATTCCGGAGAGGCGAGCTTGAATCTAGGAAATCCGAATACCGGCAACCCGTACCTGTTTCGCGACAACCAGTTCGTGGGTGGAGTGAACCTGAGTTGGACGCGTGGAAAGCACAACTTCCGCGGCGGCATCGAGTGGAACCACACCATGATTAACCACTTCCAGCCGCAAGGCGGCAGCTTCCAGACGGCGCGCGGCAGTTTCCTGTTCAACGGGAACGTTACGTCCCTTCCGGGATCGACTCCCACATGGTACAACTCAGTTGCCGATTTCCTGCTCGGGCTGCCGAGCGATACGGGCAAGGTATACCAGGTGTTCAATCCGATCGCGATGAGGTGGAACCAATGGGCGTGGTACGTTCGCGACCAGTGGCAGGTGCTTCCGAACTTGACCTTAAACCTCGGAGTCCGCTGGGAGTACTACCCATTCGGCTACAGCGATCACGACACGGGCCTACGCTGGTTCAATCAGAATGACGGCAATGTGTATCTCGGTGGATACGGAAATGTGCCTCAAGACGACGGAATTGATGTCGGACACGGACAATTCCTGCCGCGCGTGGGTGTTGCTTATCGATTGACGAATTCCACAGTTATCCGGGCTGGGTATGGAATGAGCGCCGACCCGAACAACTGGCGATATTTCAGGAACGCATATCCGGCGGCCGTGATCTCAAACAATCTTAACCCGACGGGGAATACGTCGGATTACACAGCGGCCGCGAGTCTCACCGGTACCAACGGAACAGGGTTAGGGACCGGGAGCTACACCGTCCCGACCGGCCTGGTCCTTGTACCGCCGCCGGACCTCAGTACCGGCATCGTCCCACTCCCGACAAACGTCGGAACAACCACGATCCCGAACCCGTTTCATCGGGGGTATATCAACTCGTTCAATCTGACTGTTCAACAGGAATACAAGGGTTTCGTCTTTCAGACCGGATACGTGGGCTCGCGCGACGTTCGACCGTTAGTAAACATGAATCTGAACGCATCGGCACCCGGAACGGGAGCGGCAGGCGGGCTGCTTAGCCAACGGCTCGGCCAGACGTACACTGGCACCGTAAACGGAGAGGTCCCGTTCAAGGATAACTCCTACGACTCCTTGCAGACAAAAGTGACGCGCCAGTTCCGTTCGTCGATGTTCGGGGTCGTGTGGACGTGGTCGAAGGCGCTCGACTACTCGGACGATGAAGAGCTCAACTTCCTACTCTTTCCATATCCCACCTATTGGTCCAAGAACTACGGGTATGCAAGTTTCGACCGGCCGCAAAACCTCGAACTCTACGGTGTGCTGAAGTTGCCCTTTGGCGAGGGGCAGCCTTGGTTGACTCAGGGAATTGGCGGCCACATCCTGGGCGGGTGGCAGATTAGCCCAGTGGTCAGCATCATGAGTGGTTCCCCGTTCACAGTGACCGCAGACGCGAGTTCGCTCAATGCGTTCGGCTCGACACAAACGGCGGATATCGTTGGTCCTTATCACGTGATTAACGGACTGCCGTTACCATCGGGCAGCTGCCAACCTACCGATCTGTCCTGCCACTACTTCGACCCGTCGGCGTTCGCTAAGCCAGCTGCCGCAGCGACGTATGGAAATACCAACCGAGACCAGTTCCGCGGTCCTGGATTCTTCACCATGAACCTGAGCGTGGCTCGTCAGTTTAAGCTTACCGAGCGGTTTGCCTTCCAGTTCCGGGCCGATGCGATGAGCCTCACAAATACTCCGCTTTTCAACAATCCGAACACGACGGTCGGCAGTTCGACTTTCGGTATCATTACGGGCACTTTGAAGCCGCCGGGCGAGGGCTTCTTCGGTAACGATCCCGGAAGCCGGGTTATTTGGCTCGGAGCGCGCCTGCTGTTTTGATCGGAGAGACCGCACCGCGAGCGCGCCGGTCCTGGCGTGGTCGCGGACGAACATAGCGGAGCGGCAGTTGTCGTTCGGGAACCGTTCTTGCAGCAATTTGAGGCTTGCAGGCTTTTCTTTCAGGGGCGCCGTACGTAGTATGGAGCCGCGTAATTTGTCGGCTGGCGACGACCGGCGCCCTGATTTTTGTCACGCCGATCCTGGAAAAATTGAGAATGACGATCGCACTTCGCGCTTCATTTCGGATTGCTGCTCGCTGTTTCTTCTTCGCCGGCTTTCTTTTCTTCTCGGATCTGGTCAAAACCGCTGGCCCGCTGCTCGCGACGATTTCAGTAAGAGCGAGGCTTGTATGACTCGGAGCAAAAAGATGAAAAGCAGAATGACTGTTGCTGTTCTCGCATTGTGCGCGGCCGTTTGCGCGACTGCCTACGCCCAGGAGAAGTCGCCGAATAAATCGGCGGCGCCACCATGGAAGAATGCGAGCTTGCCGATCGCACAGCGCGTAAATGCCTTGATTTCGCAGATGACGCTCGAAGAGAAGGTTTCGCAATTGACTCATGTTGCGGCCGGCATTCCACGGCTTGGCGTACCCGCGTATAACTGGTGGAACGAGGGGCTGCACGGAGTTGGGCGGGCCGGATACGCCACCGTGTTTCCGCAGGCGATTGGAATGGCTGCCACATTTGACGAGCCGTTGATGCACGAGGCTGCGACCGCGATCAGCACGGAGTTTCGCGCGAAGTACTACGCCAATTTGCACCCAGACGGCTCGAGCGACTGGTACCACGGTCTGACGGTCTGGTCGCCGAACATCAATATATTCCGCGATCCGCGCTGGGGACGCGGCCAGGAAACATATGGCGAGGATCCGTATCTCACGTCGCGAATGGCGGTGGCGTTCATCACCGGATTGCAGGGTGACAACCCCAAATATCTGAAGGTGCTCGCCACGGCGAAGCATTTCGCCGCGTACAGCGGCCCAGAACCTGCGCGACACAGCATGGACGTGAAGGCATCCGCGCACGATTTGGAGGACACGTATTTCCCGGCGTTTCGCGCGAGCGTGCGTGAAGCGAAGGTGGGATCGATCATGTGTTCCTATAACGCGGTGGACGGCGCACCGTCGTGTGCGAACGATATGTTGCTGCAAAAAGATTTGCGCAAAGACTGGGGATTCAAGGGCTACGTAGTTTCCGATTGCGGCGCCGTTCAGGACGTGTGGGATGGCCACCATTACGCGAAGTCAATGCCGGCAGCTGAAGGGGACTCATTCAAAGCGGGCACGGATCTAGTCT
>DASUJR010000378.1:0-4973 GCA_036279175.1 Candidatus Acidiferrales bacterium
ATCAGTCCGGTGTTGCTATTTCACAAGACGATGAAGCGGTGCTACCAGGCGATCGCAAATGGGGAGTCGGCGAATCTGTTTGCGCCGGAGGGCCTGGGACGCGATCAGAACGAGCTCCACCAGACCATCGGCCTCGACGAACTGCTCGCGATCGAACGCGAGACGGTTGAGAAATAACGTTCGATGCTGCCGGACGCGGCTCCGCGTACACCCATCGTCGAAGACCGCGGCGGCAAATGTCAGCCTGATTCTACTGCTTGGGCCATTTCGGATTGTTTATCGCAAGGGCGTCGGCCAGCGATTGGCGCAGATGCGCCCGCAAGTTCTCATTGTTCAAATCAATAGCGTCCCGGCGGATCAGTTGAGACAATTCTCCGCTTAAGGTTTCGGTATCGCCGTCATGCCCCACCAGCGCGCGCAGACGCGCGCGCTCCGCTGTCGATTGCGCATCGCGCAACTCGATTTCCCGCCGAACAATATTCAGCACATTCGCCGTGACTCGGGTTTGAAAGCGATGATATCCGGTCAGGATCGGAAGCAACTCTTCTTCGAGATATTTCACCGCCGCGGTGAGAAGAAGAGGCGCGCTCGGCATGCTCTGTGGCATCTCAGTTTCCTCTGTGGCTAGTCTCTCTGGCTATTCCTATCCTTCGATCAGATTGAAAAAATCCCATAGCGGCTCTTCTATGCGCCTTCCGATCGCGGAACGCTCAATACCAATCTCCTCGATTCCGCGCATTCCCAGGCGCAGACAATCGATTGCCCACTTGACGTTACCGAACGCCTCCCAGAACCTGACGTGCCGCGGATCGACCGGATGACCGCTCGCCCCCTCATAGGCGGCAAAAAGATCCTCGCGCGAGCCAAATCCGCCCACCGGCCCCGCACCGCCAAACCGCCAGGTCTTTATGCATAGCCATCCGAGGTCCTGCATCGGGTCGCCGCTCTGCGCCAGCTCCCAGTCGAGAATGCAGCGGATGCCTTCCTCGCCCACGATCATATTCCCGCTGCGGAAATCGCCGTGCAAAACAGTATGGCGCTGATTGCGCGGTACGTTCTCCGCGGCCCAGCGTAACGCGAGTTCGAGCGCGGGCAGCCGAAAGCCGTAATAATCAACGAGCCGGCGATGCGCCGCAACGTGCTCGGCGGCGTCCTGCCGCATCAGGAATGGCGCCTCGGCCAAATCTATCCGATGAATCGCGGCGAGAATTTCGCCGCATTGCCGCGCCATCACGCGACGCGCCGCTGCGAAACGCTCGTCGCGCACGATCCGCGATCCGAGCGTCTCTCCGGCGACCCGCTCCGTGATGTAGCCTTCGCCCAGGGCGTCCTCGGGCTCGAGGATCGCGACCACGCGCGGGGCCGGAGCTCCTGCGCGCTCGGCCGCGATCATCAACCGCGCCTGCTGTGCGGTGGTTATTTCCGGCACGATTCCCGCGACCGGATCCTCGATTGCCGTGCCGAACTGGATGATAAGGCGCCGGCGCTGTTCGCTGGCATCGGCGGCATCAAACGAGATCGTCGTCCGATTCGCGCCGCCGGTCAGGCGCTGCAGGTCATGCACCTTCCAAGGTTTCCCCGAATGGCGCGCAAGCGCAGCCTCGAGCCGGGCCGAAAAATCGTCGTCGTTCATGCAGTACGCCCTCAGATGTGGCGTCGACTATTCACTCATCCTCGCTTTGCTGCCGAAACCGAACATAACCTGCGCGACGCGCCGCATCTGAATCTCCTCCGCGCCCTCGGTAATTCGATAGCGCCGATGGTGCCGATAGATATGCTCGAACGGCTTGTGGCGCGAATAGCCCATGCCTCCGTGGATTTGCATCGCACGATCGGCCGCCTCGCACACCAGCCGATTCGCGCGATAGTTGCACATCGCAACCTTGTCTGACAGTTTCTCCGCCACCTCGGGCTTGGACATCTGGTCCATCTCCCACGCCGTCTTGTGAATCAACGCGCGGAGCATTGCCGCCTCTGTCTGATGCTCGACCAGAGGCCATTGGATGGCCTGGTTGGTGGCAAGCGGGCGGCCGAAGGGCTTGCGTTCCTTGGCGTACTTGACGCTTTCGTTGATGCAGTACTGCGCGGCGCCAAGCGAGGAAGCCGCCTGCCGGATGCGGTTCTCGTGCACGAAATGCTGCGCGACCTCCAGGCCGTTTTCCGGATCGCCGAGCGTCGCGTCGCCCGGAACGTAAACGTCGGTAAGCGAAATCCGCGGATGGTCGGTAGGCATGTTGAAGGTCCAGAGATATTCCTCGATTTTGAAACCCTCGCTCTTCACCGGAACGATAAAGCAGGTGATGCCCTTGGCGGCGCCGTCGCGTCCACTGGTCCGGGCGAACACGAAGTCATGCGTCGCGACGTGCAGCCCCGTGTTCCAGATTTTCGCGCCGCTGATGCGCCAGCCGTCGCCCTCGCGGACGGCGCGCGTTTCCATCCAGGTGGCGTCGGAACCGTGATTCGGTTCGGTCAAGCCGAACGCGACGCTAATCGAGCCGTCCAGGATACCCGGGATGAATGTCTCTTTTTGCTCCCTGGTGCCGAAATCGCGGAACATCAGGACCGTCGGCAGATTGCCCACGATCGAGCTCTCGTTCTGAAGATCGTTGTGCAGGCCCAGTCCCTTGGCCGCGAGGTGCTCCCGTATGATCGCCATGGCAAGGTTGGAGCCGTCCTTCCCACCGTATTCCCTGGGTAATGCAAAGCGATAATGGCCTGCCCGGTCGGCGCGCTGCCGCATCTCGGCCAGTAAATCCTCCCATTCATGGCGTGGCAGACCGCCTCGTTCGAAATCCGTGCGCGCCCATTCGCGGCGGTGGTCGAAGAAGCGGATGTTGTCGTTTGCCCGTTCGAGCGGCTTGATTTCACGCTCGATAAACTCGTCCAGTTCGGCAAGATACGCGGAAATTTCGGCGGGTATTTCGAAGTTCAACAGCGGCGCTCCTGTCGTAATATTCCCCGGGACGCCCTGCTCTCGAAGCCACCGGCCGGACGCCCGCGCATCGCTCAGATTACGCAAACCGGACGCTGTCCAACAAATGCATTCGCGAACCTCCGCGCAAACGCTCGCGGCGCTTCCCGGTGCCGCTTCCCGCAGCCGATCCGGCGCCCTTTTTTCAGTGGCATTTCGCGACAAGGAGAGTACTACCCGCGAGATTAGGCAGTTGGAGGCGGTCCCACAATGACGTTCATGTACCTTTTTCCCCCAGCATTCCGGCGACGATCGAGGAGCGGCGTGCGTTACGTCCGATCGCGAGCCATACCGGCCGCTGGCAGCGCATGATTAAAGAGGTGGTGGAGATTGCTCAACTGGCAGAGGAAGTGGGCTTCGACGGCTGAGGCCAAGAGACAAGTCGAGGTTTTCGGCAAGGAGTTGCTCCCGCGTTATAAGTAGTCAGCCCGCGTATTATCGCAGATGCGGCAGCACTTCCTCGCCGAAAAGTTGGAGGCATTGCATCGTCTCTGCGCGGCGCGGGCCAAGTGGAACGCGGGTCCGAATGATTAGATAGTCGGCGCCTAGTGCGTCGCACCAGTATTTAGCGCGTTCGATGCATGTTTGCGGATCGCCAAGCACCAGGAACTTGCGCATTTTAGCCACGGTGAAATCCGACTCACTTTGGAATTCCGGATTCGGCGTCAACAAACCGTAGCGGAAGTAGTAGAGCATGTCCTGAACCCAAAGTTGGCCGAAGGTGCGCTCCGCCTCCTCCTGGGTTTTCGCGACCCATCCGTCGCGCATCAGCACGACCATCGGCCGCCGGCCATGCTTTTCCGCCTCCTTCCGGTAAATGTCAGCCTGCCCTCGCAGCGTCTCGAACGAATCCCAGAACGGCAGAATCGCCCACGCGTCACCCAGACGTCCGGCTCGCTTGATGGCTTCAGGAAAGGCCGCGCCGATCCAGAGCGGCGGACCACCGCTCTGATACGGCTTCGGCGACAGCATCACCTCGTCGAAGTGATAGCGTTTGCCATGGAACGAATACTTACCGGTGCTTGACCACGCTCCGCGAAGAATTTCGATCGACTCCTCGAAACGCGAGAAGCGCTGCTTGTGCGGTTCGCCGAAGAGATTGAAGTAATCGGGATGATAGCCCATCCCCACCCCGAGCCTGACCCGTCCGCGCGACAGGTTATCGATCATCGCCACGTCCTCGGCAAGATGCATCGGGTTGTACAACGGCGGCTGCAACACCATCGTGCCGAGATCGACCCGCTTGGTGCGCGCAGCCAGCGCCGCCATGATGATCAGCGGAGGTGGAAACAAACACTCGGTGCGGGCGTGACGTTCCGGGAAGAAAACTCCGTCGAAGCCGCAACGCTCAGCCTGCTCTCCCTCTTCGAGCAATTGCTCGGCGAAGTCGGCGACCGTCTCGCGCAAGGGAACAGGCTGGTTGTACGTGCCATTATGCGTATCGGGCATGTATCCGATCTTCATGACTACCTCCTAATGGCGGAGCGTTCACAGACAGCGCGGGCCACGTGCTTTGCGCAACCTGCAAGCACATGAATCCTGTCCCGGCGTGGTCAATCCAGCGCTTCGTCGAAGCGCAAATCCACTTTTACCAGATTCCAGGCACCAATCGGTAGCGTACTGCGTCCGCGTAAGCTGAATATCCGTTGAGATTGTTCTTCAGAAAACGATCTTCGGCGACCGTACGGCCGAGAAGTAACGGTACGCATGCCACTGCCGGCAGCAACGATAACCACGATCCCAGCGCGATTCCGCTCGACAGGCAGAACAGCAACCCGGCGATGTAGCCAGGGTGACGAACCCAACGATAAGGGCCGTCGGTTACCAACTCGTGCCCGCGATCCTCTTGCAAACGGATCACGGAGGAGAAGAAGCGATTGATCCTCATCGCCCAGACGATTAGCGCTAGCGCTAGAGCGAAGATCGCCAGGCCGACAATCTGAAGCGTTCGCGGAACGGAATCGGACCAGTGGAATCGGCCGACATCAAGTCCCGCGATGCA
>DASUJR010000379.1:0-4406 GCA_036279175.1 Candidatus Acidiferrales bacterium
GGCGCTGGCTGTGGGCCAGAACGATCAAGTAGAGCCTCAAACGATAAAGATGAGCGCTCTTCAAATAAGGAATGCCAATGGGGTTCGCGAGCTTCGCGGGCGCGTTCGCATCGAAACAAGCAGCTTTGTGCTGACTGCCGATCAAGCGAACTTCGATTTCGCGACGCATGACATTTCCGCGCACGGGAACGTGCACGTGAAGTTGAAATAGGCGGGCAGCAACGAGCCCACCACCAAGGCAGCAGCAGCAGCAGCCGCATCGCACTGGCTGGCGAACAAGCACTATGACTGCGCAGGATTTCCGACGGATTGCACTCAGCCTGAAGGCGCTGAGGAGGGCTCGCACATGGGGCCGCCGATTTTCGCATCGGCGGCAGGATCTTTGCGACGCTCGCCTCGCAAAAGCAAGGATACCGAAACCTGATGCTCACGCCTGAGCAGCAGGCAGCCTTCGTGGAAGAAATGCCCGATATTTTCTTGCCAATTCCCGGCGGCTGGGGACGGATGGGATCGACACATGTCCGGCTCTCCGCGGCCACTGAGGACATTTTGGCGGGTGCCCTACGCACGGCATGGAACTTGCGGCGGGACAAAAACGCCCGGTCGCGGCGTAAGAATCCAGCCGGAGAGTCGCGGTCTTAAGTGAAAGGAAGACGCGCGGGTGCGTGGCTCTGCGCGCCGGGCCTCTGGCACTCGGCAACGGACTCGACCCGTTATCCGATCTTCTCGGCCAGCTCGATGATGATAGCCTCGGGGCCGCGGACATAGCAGAGCCGGTAGCTGTCCTCGTAGCGCTCCAGTTCGCCGACGAGTTCAGCGCCGCGAGCTCGCAGGCCGGCAACGACGGCATCGATGTCCTCGACGGCGAATGCGACGTGGCGGATACCCGGCGTATTCGCCGGCGCGTGTCGGTTGTTGGCCTGGATTGACGGCGAATGAAATTTCGTCAGCTCGAGTCGACTGTTGCCGTCCGGAGTTTGCATCACGCAATGTCCGCCCGTACGCCCTCGAGTCCAACGACGTGGTCCACCCAGCGACCCTCCACGGTGCCCTCGCCCTGCAGCACGAGTCCGAGCTCGAGGAAGAACTCAGTCGCGGCTGCGAGGTCGTCAACCACGATGCCGACGTGCTCCATCCGTTGGATAGCCATATGTTCGATGGTAAGGAAGCAGACTCGGGCCGCGCCGGACGCGCCATCGCTATCGTACTCATCACGATGGAAGCTGCCTTCGAGGTGCGCTCCCCACTCTTTCTTTTTGAGGCCAACTCGTAGGGAGCTGGAACCGTCTTCGGGAACCGCGCGAGCATGTTGTCCAGCTTACGTCAATTTGGTACGAGACGGCCTTTCCTCTCGCGTGTGGCGAGGGCCGCCAATTTGGCTGCTCAAGCCATTACCTGAACCGCCATGTCCAGCCTCACGCAACTCGATGGACTGCGCGAAATGGACCAGATTCCCGTCCGGATCCCGAACGATAAAATCCTCAGCGCCCCAAGGCTGTTTTTTCAGCCGCTGGACTATGGGAGCATCTACGCCCAGGTACTCCGAGTACAACTCCTTCACGTTCTCGACGGGAATGCTCGCGGACAGCAAATCGCGGTCCGCGTCTCTGTTGAGAACAGGAGCATGAACGTACCGCAGGTTGAGACAAGCGCTGTCTCTTTGAACGAGGGCATAAAAGGCGGCTTCCCATATTTGAAGCAGACTGTGAAGCCGAGCTTCGCAGCAAAGAAGCGGCATGACGCTTCAACGTCGGACACAAAGAGCTGAGGGTGCGCCCCCAGGAGTTGCAGCCCCTTTCCAGGTCCGCGTTCGTGTGATCGCAACGAACCAAAATTGGCAGCCCGGAGAGCCTGCCAACTCTTGAATCCGAGTTCTCGTGCGATCACTTCGTGCGCGTCGCTGAGAGCGAAGGGTGTAGAAAAAATCGCGGCATCATCAACGTCGCGAAAGCGAGGCAAACCAGCTCTGATGCGCTGGGCAACCGGGTAGTAGCCTTCGCGGTGCCAGCGGACGATCTGTTTGGCCTGCTTTTTGAGATTATCCAGGTGAAGCATGGGCGTCCTCCAGAAGTCTCGGAAGGCATTGCCCTTTTGGCATCTGCTGACGCCGGCGCGCCCTTACGCGTACCGTCCATCATACAATTCGAGCGAACAGTCTGCAACAAAGCGGATCATCGGAGATCCGGAGATTGCGTCCAGTCCATCGAGGTGCGGAACGCATGGCGGCGCTGTTCGGGATTGGGACATGTTCCTAAACGCTCGGCACTGATATATTGGATTCGCGCGCCAGGGCGCATCCGGTCCGCGGAAAGGACAGAAGTCCACCTCATTGCGATTCGCTTTTCGAACTAACTTTCTGCCTGCAAGCATGCGGACGATCAGGCGACCGAGAAAGGAAGTTCGTAAATGCCCGTAAAACCACTTCCGCCCGGTGCGGACCTCAATCATCTTAAGTATCAAGCCAAGGACCTGATCAAAGCGCGCATCGAACGTGATTCGCAGGCGGCGCAGCGAATCCGGGAATTTCATCCGCGATTTAAGTGGGCGGCAGATGCGACAATCTTCGACGCGAAGTTCAGCTTGGCTGACGCGCAACTGACAATTGCTCGGGAACGGGGATTTGCAAGCTGGCCAAAACTGAAACGGCGAATCGAGAAGCCAGTACCGGCTGACGACCTGCGCCTTCCAGTCCAGGAGCGAATCCAGAACCCTGCTTTTCGCCGCGCCGTGGACCTCCTGGACGCGGGAGACGTGGAAGGGCTTAGGGCTCACCTGCGTATGCACCCGAACTTGGTTTATGAACGCCTCGTATTCGAAGGCGGCAATTACTTTCAGAATCCATCCCTGTTGGAATTTGTGGCGGAGAATCCGATTCGGCATGGGAAAGTGCCAACAAATATCGTAGAAGTCGCCAAGCTGATTTTGGATGCGGGCGCAAAGAATGACCAGGCGATGTTGGATGAGACACTCGGGCTGGTTTGTTCTGGGCGGGTACCGCGCGAATGCGGAGCCCAAATTCCGCTACTCGATCTGCTCTGCGATTACGGAGCAGATCCCAACCGCGGGATGCCCGGCGCGCACGGCGAATTCGAAGCAGCGGGCGCTCTGCTTCGCAGAGGAGCCCGGGTTGATTTGCCGGTCACAGCGGCTCTCGGGCGTGTTGAAGATGCTCGTCGATTGCTGCCCAACGCGAGTCCCGAAGATCGCCATCGAGCCTTAGCTTTGTCGGCACAGTTCGGACATACGGACATCGTCGATATCCTGCTCGATGCGGGAGAAGACCCGAACCGGTACAATCCTCCCGGATTCCACGCCCATTCGACGCCCTTGCATCAAGCTGCGTTCGCGGGCCATGAAGTAACAGTCCATTTACTCGTTGAACGAGGTGCTCGGTTGGACTTGAAGGATACGCTTTGGCACTGCACACCCGAAGGATGGGCGATGTATGGAGGCAAGATTGAAATTGCTGAGTACCTGCGTGCACGGATGGAGCAGATGGGAAAACGCTAAGAGGGCCGCTGCGGTGGTCAGTTCGTGTTTGGAACTGCCGACACGGATGACATCGATCTGAAGCCGGTTCCGAGTGAATTATCCACCATCCGGACACGACAATGGCGCATCATCGCGATACTGGCTGAAGTACAGGCTTGCTGAGGAAACGGGGAGCTGCCCTGTTCCCGATATCACTGTGCAGCTATCTCGCTTTTGGCTCTATCGCTCGTTCTTGTTTTCGATTTCACTTAATTCGTCGATCTCGCGCTGGACTTCGCGCTGTTGCCAAGCCCTGACCAAGAAAAAGGATGCTATCCAGACGACCACGAGCGCCATGAAGGGAACCGCATTATTTGAAAGTACTGCGGTGCCGACGGCTATTGCGGTTGCCACGAGGAATGTTGCGATGGCTGAAAGCAATGGTCCGAGGGACCACAGCAGGACGCGGCGAAAGTAATCACGCCGCCGCTCAAGCTCCCGCCTGCAAAACTCAAGGCCCGTGCTAAATCCCACATCTCCTGGCATCTCTCCGGACCACGTTCCTCGGTTAAAAAAATATAGCCCGGCGATGCTCCAGGCGAGGGTGACTGCGAACAGCGCATGGAGAATTGCTTGCAGGTGTAAAAGCTGTTCTACAGAGAAAGCGTAAAAGAAGGCCACAACTAGTGGCACCACGATGGTCCCGAACAGTTGTTGGCGCCGCTTTGCGCGAAGTTGGCGCGCTTTTTGACGTATCAAAATCAAACTCATTCTTGATGCCTCGGTTGATTGGTGTTGCCAAACTTTCTTTATCGGGTCGCCATTGGGATCATTCCGCATCACTGCCTCCTTGACTGAACCGGTGCGCTAGAATGCCTTTAATCCGGCTTACTCGCACGGCGACATTTGCTGGCGAAAGTCCCGTGATTTCCGCT
>DASUJR010000380.1:0-7204 GCA_036279175.1 Candidatus Acidiferrales bacterium
GGCGCAGACGCGGGATTCGCTGGCGGTGCGTTCCGTTTTGGCGCCGCCGCCGAATGCGGCAGATTATTTTCGCCGTGCGCTCCGACGAAGATGCTCACCGCCGGCTGATTCAAGACAACCTGCTCGATCGCAAATTTGCCATGCCAGAGCGAAAGAATCTTTACCGATACTTTTAATTCCGGGCAAGCAAAGAACGTTGGCATGTCTGATTGGGGCTTGCGCAGGACCACATCGTGCAGAGTTACAGTCAGCGTGCTCCAGTTGATGTCAAGCTTGCCGATGCTGAGCTGTTGGTCCGTGCTCTGCCGCACTTTCTGAACGATTTTGCTCACCACCAGATTTCGAAACGCAGACGTATGCACGAAGATGTAGCCGCCGACCGCAACGATCACAACGATCGCCAGCAGTACCAGAAGACCTCTCAGAACGCCTTTTTTCCACGCCATACTTGCTCTGCAAAACCGCGAATCCCTATCGGTCAACCGATACGGAGCCGGTCAAAATGCCTGCCCGAGCGTGACGAAGTACTGCGTCGCGCTGACACCCGGCACAGGATTGAAGTTATGTCCTATATCGAAGCGAACCGGGCCGACCGGAGTGTTGTAGCGAAATCCAAATCCGATCGTGTTCGTGTAGTTGTTCACCATTTGCGGCAGATTGATATGCGCATAGACGTTTCCGCCGTCGTAGAAAACCGCTCCTCCCAGGCCCTTCAGAAAACTGAACGGAACCCAGGGAATCGGGAATCTTGCTTCCGTGTTGAAAATGAACAGCGATTCTCCGCCCACCGGAACGCTGATCACCGTGCACGTCGAAGCGACGGCCGGATCGCTGCACACTTGCACCGGCCGTTGCGGGCCTGCTCCATCGATGGGAAATCCGCGCAAGGAATCCGCGCCGCCGGAAAAAAATTCCTCACTCAATGGGATGTGACTTCCGGCAAACGGCGAGGCAAACCCTACTCGGAAATTATTCGCCCATACAAGCCAGGGCCGGACCTGATGATAGAAGGCCGCCTGGCCAAGAAACCGCACAAAGTCGGCGCTTGAACCAAGTGGAGTTGAAGTGACGCCGAAATCGACTACCTGATAGACCCCATGGTGCGCGTCGAGCGGATGGTCGCGCGTATCGCGTATAAGTTCGCCGGAGACGGTGGAAAGGCGCACCCGCTGATCGGATGGAGGGACAAGGTCCGGAATCGTAATGTTGCTCAGAAGGGTGCGATCGAAATCGTAACGCAGAATCACGTTTTCGGTTCGCTTGGCATTGAGCGCCTTCTGAAATTGCCACGAGCCGATGCCGAGTTCTGCTGAAAACACCGGATTTTCACTGGTGCGTTCTCCGGTTGCGGAAACCAATGAACTCCAGGATGAGCCAAGGAAATGAGTGTTCGTGAACGACAGGTCGCCGCGCTGCACCAGGCGCGACATCACCGTTGACGCCGAAAAGCTTTCCGCTCTCCCGAAGATATTGCGGCGCGTGTAGCCGAACGTGCCGCGCGGGCTGACGAGGCTCTCCTGGCTCGCCCTGAACTTCGTGCCAAGGCCTATGGGTGGCAGCCCCGGAAGAGCAATCGTACCTATTGGAATGTTGCCGCTCTTCGGTATCACTTCGATGCCGCCGCCGTACTCGATCTCGTTGCGCGGCTCCTCGTGCACCTGTTCCAAGACTTCGGCTTGCGTCTCCGTGGTGATCGGCTGTCGCGGTTGGATGCGGGCCCAATCGAAAATGCCGAGATTGTAAAGAGTGCTCTCCGCCTTGAACATGTTCCCCATGCTCAGCGGCTGGCCGGCGTCGATGTAGGGATGCGTGAGATTGCGCAGGAAAGCGTCGCTGGTGTGCACCGTCCCCAGCAAGACGACACTTGTGATGAACGTGCGCGGCCCTTCGGTGATGTCGTATACGACGTTCACCAGGTGCGGATTGCCGTTCTCGGGCGTCGCTGTGAACTTGAACTGCGCGTTCAAGTAGCCACGGTTCAGATATGCCGCCATCAGAGCATTGCGGTCCGACTGTACGTCGCGCGGGGAATACGCCTGCCCCTTGCGCACGTGCAATTGGCCATTCGGAAGCAGCGCGCTGAGTGATTCCGTCTTGTTTCCTTTGACTTCAATGCTGTTCACGCGGTCGAGCGGACCTTCCTCGATCACGAAGACAATGTGGACGTTTTTCTCCTTTGTATTTACGTCCGCACGCACCTTCGCGTTCGCGTAACCCATACTTTGATATATGGCCGTCACGGCCTGCTCACTTTTCTTCAGAAGGTCGTCGCTGAATGTACCGCGCGAAAAGAAAGGAAATTCTGCGGCCTTTACTGCAACCACGCCGTGCAATTTGGCGTCATCTACGTTGCCATTGCCTTTGAAACTGATCCCAGCGACTTTGTGGCGCTCTCCCAAATTAACCTGGTACACGATTTCATCGCGGTCCGCTTCGCGATGCAGGTGCCAGTGCATGGATACGCTGAAATAGCCCTTGTTCTGAAAGTAGGCGACGAGATTCCGCTGCCCCTCGTCGATCAAGTCCTGGTCGACGGCGCCTTCCTCATACACGGGGACAAGCTTCTTGAGCGTTCCACGAGAAACGTGCGCGCCCGTGACTTGAACGGAGAGGGATGGTCCGAGATCGACTCGAAACGTGATGTTGGCGAGATTTGTCTGCGGATCGTATGAGACTCCAGCAAGGCGAACCACAGGAACCAGTCTATTGTTGCTCTCGAAATGGTTTGCGATCAGGCCGGTCGCTTTGCCGATGCGGGGCTGCGAATATTTCTGGCCTCGGCGCAAGGAATCGCGCTTCAGGCGAGCCCACCAGGAACTCAAGGAGTTCCGCATGTCCTGCGCCTGCGAGTCGCTTAGGCCTTCGAAATTAATAGCGCCAATGCGCGCACGTGGGCCGAGCTCGACCGTAAAAACCAGGTTTTCGATGCGATGAGCGTCGTCTACCTGTGCCTGCGACCGGACAGTCGCCTTGAAATATCCTTGCTTGCTGAAAAAGGCGAGAAGCGCTTTCTGTCCCTGAGGAAGCAGGTCGTTCGTGAACGCAGACTGCGCCGGAATGTTTACCGCTTCGAGCAGCTCTGTATAGGCGAATCTTTTGGTCGCACCGGGGAACGAGATCAGGCCCACAAAATAGGCCGGCTGTAGCAGAAAAAGAACTCTCAGCCCCGACACCTCGGGCGTAATTTTCACCTGCACTTGGGAAAACAACTTCGTTTTCTGCAGAGCCGCGACGCTCTCGCGGATGGCTTTCATCGAGAACGGCGCGCCGGATTTTTGCTCGATCAACTTGCGAAATGCCGTGACGTCGGTGATCTGCGGCCGGATTGCAATGTTCACGCTGGAAACCTTCCTTCCCTCGAAGCCAGCGTAGGCGCTCGGCGTCGTCTGCTGCGCAAGTGCGGGAAGCCCTCCGACGAGCCAGAGGACGCCGGCAAGGAAGAATGTGGAAGCCAGAGCCGAAAGTGAGCTCGACGCGTTTTGCCGCGAGCGCAGGCTTGCGCTCACTGGGAAATCCGTTCTCGCCTCACGAGGTCGATAACGTGGTCGATCTCGGCGCCGATCAAGAGAATAAGGCTGAGCGCGTATATCCAAAGGAGCAGGATGATGGCCGCTGCAAGCGTTCCGTAAACTTTCGAATAGTTTGCAAAATTTGAGACGTACACGTTGAAACCAAACGCGGTAGCCACAAACAGCGCGACGACAAAAATCGTACCGGCAGTGAACCACTGCCAGCGGCGTTTGCGATTGGGGAGAAAATGATTGATCAGGTCCACACCGATAAAGAGAAGCGCCAGACTGACCAGCCAGCGCCCTACCGCGAACCATACTCGGAAATGTTGAATCCCGGGAATGTCTTTGCCGATAAACGCTACCGCCAATTGCCCCGCTGTCAGCAGCCCGAAGCTTCCGAGAAGGAAAACCGCACCGAGTGCGGCTGCGATCACGGCGATCAGCCGCTCCTTCCAGAAGCCACGAGTTTCCTTCACCTCGTATACGATGTTCAAAGATTGGATCAGGCTCACGAAGCCCGACGACGCGGACCAGATCGTCGCAATCAGCCCCGCCGACAGGAAACTCGTGTACCCATGTGTCAGTCCGAGGATCGTATGGAAGGAGACGTCGCGAGCGGAGCGGGGCAGATAATTCGAAAGCCATTGTGCGAAGTTGTGCCACAGGTTTGTCGATGGAAGCCAGCCCACGATCGACGCGAGTACGAGGAGGAGCGGAAATATCGACAGCACGAAATAGAACGACATTTGCGCGGCGAGATCGACGCAGTCGTCCGTCCACGCGCGCGTCCACACCCTCTTGAGCACGGCCCAGCAGAACTGCTTTGAGTTTTCGCGCAATGCATTCGACGCGAGGAAACCTGATGCGTTGCCGGAGTCGGTTTCCACGACGCCCTTCTATCGAACCTGTCTGGCGGGCGCAAAGCGCAGGAAGGCTCCTTGAGCTGCGGCCCTTCACACGCTCCTTCAGGAGCATAGCTTCAGTTTCGGAGACTCGGCCTGCGATAGCCATCCGTCGAATGCTGTACGCCGAGTCGACCGCTCGCGCTGCGCACCCGCCAGAACAGCACCGGCGTGCCTATGAAAACCCGCCCAAGATGAAAACACAAGAGCTTAGAGCAGTGGAGGGATCTTGCGCATGTCCTGGACGAAACGGCGCATCTCCTCGTGGCGCGTTTCTTCGTCCGGCGCGCGCAGGATTGAGGATGGGTGCACCGTGGCCATGACGTGGGGCGCCAGCGGTGAAGCGAGCAGCTCACCGCGATGCTGTGTAACCCGGAAATCGCGTCCAAGCAGTGCCTGAGCCGCCGTCGCGCCCAGACAGACAATCACTTTAGGATGGATGCTGGCGATTTCCGCTTCCAGCCACGGCCGGCAAGCCGTGATCTCGATCGAGTTCGGCTTCTTGTGGATGCGGCGTTTGCCGCGAGGCTCCCATTTGAAGTGTTTAACCGCATTCGTAACATAAACTTTCGTTCGATCGACGCCCGCCTCGATAAGGAGCTTGTCCAATAGCCTGCCGGCGGGTCCCACGAACGGCCGCCCCCGCAGATCTTCGTCATTCCCCGGCTGTTCGCCGATGAACATCACCTTCGAGGTCGCCTGCCCTTCGCCAAACACGGTTTGCGTCCCGCGCTCCCACAAATCGCAGTTCTTGCACCCTTTTGAGGCTTGCTGCAGTTTTTTCAGGTTCGTTGTCGCAGGGACAAAAGGGTTATCCGAGCCGTTGCCGGATCTCGACGGAGGACGCCGCGCCATACCTGTTCGATGCCGGCCAACCAAGGATCAGACTGCGTGGAATGCGAGTTCATCGAGTCGCAATGTAATGGGCCGAGCGGCGTATAATCGCCCAGACAAACATCAAGAGAGCTATGGATATGTACCTATTTTCAAGGGTTGCGAGGGGCGTTCTTCTATGCCGTTAGAGACCTGGAAGGCTGTCGCCGATTGGTCAACCATAGTTCTCATTGCCCTCACAGTTGTATCTGGTTCGGCTGCACTTATGCTCGGCAGGCGGATAAACGATAACCAGCAGGCACGGTTGCAGCAGTTAGATAAAGGTCTTACCGATGCCAAAACCGAGCTTAGGAAACAGGAAACGCGGGCGGCAGAAGCCGAAGCCAGGGTCGAAGGACTTCGGCTGAACGTAGCTGAAGCACAAAAAGAAGCCGCTAAATCAAACGAAACTGCCGAAAAAGAGAAACTGGCAAGACTTGAGTTAGAGGCTAGGCTTGCGCCCCGTTCTTTGACACCGGTCCAAATGAACGAGTTAACGAAGTCGCTCTCGCCGTTCGGTGGGCAAACAGTTGGTATATTTATTTTTGGAACTTCCGCAGAGGTCGTTGGTATCACAGAGCAAATCAGCGAGGTATTGACACGCGCAAAGTGGACGGTCCATTTCGGGACAGCAGCAGCGGGAGCGGCACGGGGGATTCTGATCGGAACTGATAGCCCTCCTTCTTCATCAACTGGAGAAGCGGTACTTGCCCTTTCTAACGCGCTTAAATCGGTAGGACTGTCTTGCTCGGTATATCCAATTACGCAAATGCCGCTACCCGGTGCCATTATGAATACAAACATGAATATGAAGGAACCGATCAGAGTTTTTGTTGGCAACAAACCGTAGTGGCGATTGGAGTGTCCTTCTGCACAAAGACCGTCTTTTTCAACAACTCTCCTTGCTAATGTTTTTTGAAAGGGCATTTCTAACGGCAAAAATGCATGTTCTCAGCTTTCGTCTTTCGCTGCTTGACAACCCTGCCGCAGTGGCTCACAATCCGCGCTTAAGGCGAATAAAAAGCGAAAGGCACTTTCCTCCTTTCCCGCCGAACCCGTACTTGGCCCGTTTATGCCTCGCAATCTTTCCGCTTTGCGCTCCGAAGTCGAATCGGCTCTTGCCAGACGCATCCCTGCGCCCTTCACTTATCGCGACCGCAAGATCGTAGAAACCGTTTCGGCCGGCATTCCGGGAATCGATTCGCTAATCGGAGGACTTCCCCGCGGCGGACTCACCGAAATTTGCGGCTCAAGCTGCTCCGGCCTCACGAGCCTGCTGATTTCCGCTTTAGCGTCGCGAACGGCCAACGCGGAAGTGTGCGCGTTTGTCGATGGACGCGACTCGTTCGATCCGCATTCCGCGGAAGCCGCCGGTGTGAACTTGCGCCATTTGCTCTGGGTTCGCTGCCGGAATATCGATCAGGCTCTGCGCTCGGCGGATTTGCTGCTGCAAGCCGGAGGCTTCGGCCTGATTGCGTTGGATCTGGCCGATATTCCTCCGCAAACCGTTCGCTACGTTCCGCTGAATGTATGGTTTCGCTTTCGCCGCGCGGTGGAGAATACGCCGACGATTTTCCTCGTCGTCGAGCAGGAGCCACACGCGAAAACGTGCGCGTCCCTGGTCCTGCGGATGCGAGCGGAGACGGCGCGCTGGTCACAGGCAATCGGAAGCGAAGCCGCAGTTTCCGGCCAGTCGCACACGTGCCTGTTCAACGGCGCCTCTTTGAGCGCGGAAGTGGCTCGATCGCGCGTGCAGCCCGCCGGCGAAATTGATGGAACATCCGCTTACGCCGGTTCCACGATTGCGAACCGCGCCAGCGAAACCGCGATTTTCGAGACAAAAACGAAATGGAGTTACAACGGCTCACCAACTGACTGAAAACCAAATGCCGAATCTTACGTTGAAGATTTTGCGAC
>DASUJR010000381.1:0-6037 GCA_036279175.1 Candidatus Acidiferrales bacterium
TTCCGCGCAGGCATTGCTGGTTCCGGCCTTGGGATGTCGAGCGTAACGGTGGCGGTTTTCGGGACGTAATGCTTCGACTGGTACTTACAGCCGTGGCAGTTGATCGAAGTTGTTGTGGTGCGTTCCTTGAACGGCTGACCGAGCGCGTCGACACCCGTAACGGTGATCGGCACGGCCTGCACAATGCGCGTAGTGCGACGCTTTTGTGCGCCTAAATCGTTGGATTCAAGCGGGTCGGTCAAACAGCCCCTCCAAATTCATTTGAGCGTAGCACTTGTCGAGTACTGTGGTCGATAGAACGGGCGGTTCAATGATGATGAAGAGTAACCCGCGGGCACACGGAGCGCGGGGTCTGGCAGGGCGACTCGCGGATCGGCGTGACTGTCGGCTAAGCCTTGTGTATTCAGTGGATTCCGCAAGGCGCCTGACGGGAAGCAGGCCGGAACTTACAGGTTCCCACGGATAGTACTCTCCGGGTCGGAGGGCTACGCTGAGGTTAAGAATTTACGGTTTGCAGCTCTCGGAGGCTGCCTCGCGCAATGCGAAAACTGGTGCGTTGGTGGGTGATTGTGCCTGTACTCGGCGCGTGTTGCATCGTGGTGTGGGCGCTGGTGATTCGCAATTTCGAACCGAAGCTGCAGCGTTTCGCGCAAGAGCGCACCGAGCGCTATTTCCGGACGCATTTTCACAGCACGGTGGAGATTTCAGGATTGCAGGTCAGTTCCGTGCTTTCGCACGTGCACGTCACCATTCGAGGCGTGGTATTGCGCCAGGAGGATGCTCCGACCGCAGTTCCGATGATGGAACTGAAACAGGTGACGTTTGATGCGCGGCCGCTGAGTCTGTTCAGTCATAGACCGAAAATCGGGGCCGTGCATATTGACGGACTTCGGATCCGGATAGCGCCTCGCCCGAAAGGTTCGCCGCCGCTGATCGGGTCCAGCGACAGTGATCTTGCCGATCGTTATCCGGTGGTGATCAAAAATGTCTACGTGAAGGACGCGGATTTGATCCTCCTTCCGCGCAATCCGGCGAAGAGTCCTCATGAATTCGAGCTTCATAGCCTGGTTATCGGACCGCTCGGCTTTGGTAAGCCGGCGGAATTTCGCGCCAATTTAACAAATCCTGTGCCTACGGGTGAAATCGAGTCGGCGGGTGAGTTCGGTCCTTGGGACGCGGAGGATCCGGGTGCGACGCCGGTGAGCGGACATTACACCTTCAAGGACGCCAATATGGGAACGCTGAAGGGGCTGCAAGGAACGCTTTCGTCGAGTGGAACATTCGACGGTCCTTTGAACTTTCTAAACGTGAATGGCGAAACGGACACGCCGAATTTTAGCCTGCGAGCCACGAATCATCCCGTCGACCTGCGCACGAAATTCTCGGCCATCGTCGACGGAACGAATGGCAACACGATATTGAAGCAGGTGGTGGCGCGGTTTGGGCATTCGTCGCTGCAAGTGAAGGGCGAAGTAGTGGACAGAACGCCGAAGCATGGCCGCACGATCGTGCTCAACGTCGCGACGAAGAGCGCGACCGTGCAGGATTTGCTCAGCCTGGCAATCGACTCCAGCCGGCCGATGATGAGCGGGGCTGCGCTTCTTCACGCCAATATCGATATTGGCGAGGGCAAAACCGACTTGTTGGACAGAATGCGGCTGAGCGGACGTTTCGAAATTGCAGGCGCGCGATTCGCAGCTCCCGAAACAGAGCAGAAGATCGAGTCACTTAGCCTAAAGGCACAGGGCAAGCCGAACGAGGCGCCTGTTGGAGATCCGGCGACAGATTTCAGCGGCACCCTGCAGTTGGAGAGCGGATTGGTGAGGCTTTCTCAATTGACATTCGATGTGACGGGCGCAGCCGTCGCGTTAGAAGGCACATACAATTTGGACAGCGACGCTCTTGACCTGCGAGGAAAATTGCGGATGCAAGCGAAGCTTTCGCAGACGACAACGGGCGTCAAATCCTTTTTTCTAAAAGCTGTCGATCCCTTCTTCGAAGGGAAAGGCGCCGGGACGGTGTTGCCGATCAAGATTACGGGGACAAAGGACGATCCGGCCTTTGCTCTGGACTTCCATGACGACAGGAATGAGGCGGATAACCACTGACAAAGGCCTTGGCGCGGCGCAATACGGCTGCCGGCCACACCGTCGTCCAGAATTGAGGAGTTGCGGGACACTCATTTCCACGCCCGGCTAAAGTAACATGGAAGAGTGACGGACGGAGAACAGGCGGAGCGCAACAATCCGGGCAGTGCAAAGGGAAGCGCCGTCGAGCATCGAGACCGAAACGCGGCGGGCTCGGACGACGCAAAAAAACTTGGTCCGGAAGTAGCGGCGGCGCAGCAAGCAGGTATCGTCGTCGACAAGTGGACCCGCTGGATGATCGCCATCGCCGTGATGATGAGCGCGGTGATGGAGCTGGTCGACACTTCCGCAGTAAACGTCAGCCTGCCTTACATCGCAGGAAATCTTTCAGCGACAATCAATGAAGCGACGTGGGTGCTCACGTCGTACCTGATCGCCAACGCAGTGATTCTGCCGGTTTCCGGATGGCTGGCAAACTATTTCGGACGGCGGCGCTTGCTGATGATCAGCGTCGTCGGCTTCACAGCGGCCAGCATTTTGTGCGGACTCGCGCCAACGCTGCCGATGCTGGTGATATTCCGAATATTGCAGGGGGCGGCGGGAGGGCCGCTGCAACCTACGACGCGGGCGATTATGCTGGAGGCGTTTCCGCGCGAAGAGCGCGGGCACGCGATGGCGTTGTGGGGCGTGGGCATCGTAATTGCGCCGATCGTAGCGCCGCTGCTAGGCGGCTGGCTTACGACGGACCACTCCTGGCGCTGGGTGTTTTTCATCAACATTCCCGTCAGCATCGTCGGACTATTCCTCGTTTGGAAATACGTCTTTGATCCGTCCTACATTCGCCGGCCGACGACGCCCATCGATTACTGGGGAATGGGAATGCTGGCGACGGGAATCGCGGCGCTGCAGGTGGTGTTCGACAAAGGGCAGGAGGACGACTGGTTCGGTTCGCACTTCATTGTGGCGATGGCGGTGATCGCCACGATCGCGCTAATCGCGTTCGTCATTTGGGAACTGCGCACGCGGCATCCTGTGGTGCACTTCAAATTGTTCCGCTACCGGACGTTCGTCACGGGGACGAGCCTTTCGCTGATGCTGTTCTTTTCGTTGTACGGGAGCATCGTGCTGCTGCCGCTTTTCATGCAGGAGCTGTTGAACTTTCCGGCGGTGACGGCTGGATTGTGGAACTCGCCGCGCGGGATCGCGACGATGATCATGATGCCGGCGGCGGGTTATCTGATCGGAAAGCGCTGGGACATGCGCGGGCTGCTGGCGGGCGGGCTGGTCGTCTCGGCGATCGGCGCATATATGTTTTCGTATCTGAATCTTAGTGCGGGGCCGTGGGACTTCTTCTGGCCGCAGATGGTGATGGGAGCAGGACTGTCGTTCATGTTCGTGCCGCTGGCGACGATCACCGTGGATCCGATTCCGCAGGAAGAGATGGGCTACGCCACGAGCCTAATCGGGCTGGCGAGAAACCTGGGCGCGGGAATCGGGATTTCGGTGTTTACTGCATTTATCGCGCGGCGCGATCAGTTCCATCAGCTTCGCCTGGCCGCGTCGATGCACCAGGCGCCGGGACTGTGGCCCAGGACGCTGGCAGGACTGCAGGCCTACCTGATGCACAAAGGAGCGGAGTCAGCCAGTGCCGCTCATCAGGCGATCGCGCTGCTGTACCAGCAATTGCTGCGGCACGCGTCGGCGCTGAGTTATCTGGATGGTTTCCGCGTGATTGCTGTCCTGCTGCTGATCACTGTGCCATTCGTGTGGATCATGAGGAAGCCGCAGTTCAAGTCAGGAGAAGCAGGAGCGGACTAAAAAGAGGAGGCAAGGAAGCAACGAGGCAGGGAAGCAAGGAACGAAAGAAACCCACGCTCGAAAACCGAGCGTGGGCACCCTCAAAGTTAAAACCGGCGGGGAAGCGCATGGCCATCCGTCCACCCTCAAAGATCCAAAGGCCGCACGTTTCAGGCGAATAGAAATCGCGCGTACAAGCAGATTCAGATTAAGCGGGTGCTAGTATCTGTCAATCGGGTGGACCGACCTGTAACAGTTCTGGGCTGGGATCGTGGTCCCACGTGATGAACGCCTCGGCGTCACTTCGGCTCTGGTGCATGCAGAGCGTCTCTTACCTCGATATTGTGATAGGCGACAATTTTCCACTCGCCGCCTCTTCTCACTATCACCTGCAAGAGTCGCGTGCGCAGGCGTCCCTTCGCGTCAAAGCTATCGCTGCGAGCGCCGGGTATTTTCGCTCCGGTCACTGCTGTAAGCACCTCCACCACCGCCGCATCCGGGGTAGCAAATTGGAGCGAGACGATGTCTTGCTGGAGGGTGCTACCGAGGAAGATCGTCTTGAAGATCTGGCCGTGCTCTGCCAGGAAGGCATCATGTCCCTTGTAAAACGCGCCGAGGATGTTCGTAAATGTGCCGTCCCCCGCGAAGTGGCTCGCGTATGCGGCAGCGTCTCCTTTATTCCACGCCGTGGTTTCGCCCTCAATGATCTTGCGTATCGCAGCCGTATCGTTCCGGTTTTGAGCGAATGCTGGAACCGCGAGAAAGCCCATAAGTGAAGTGAGGAATACAACGAAAGTTACTTTTGTTATCGTCATGGTAGTCTCCGGACCGGATCGAGTTTTTATACAACGGCCCCGTGCCCCAGGGTTTCTCGGTGATTTTGAGAAGCACGGCCGCAAGTCTATCATCCAACTTTTCAAGATAACCGACGAATCCAACCCGCAGGTGCCCCGCGGTTCGGCGCTTTTCCGAACCGTGCGTCTTTACAGCTTGACGCCCCCCGGAGCTAGCGGGTAGCCACGGGACGGTTTTTTGTGCCGTGGGTTTCACCGATGCCCTTTCCAATTCGAGAAGTGGATGCTTTTGTGAACGGTGGCGAGCATAATGCGGTGGTGAATTCATAAGTCGGAGAAGAGATCGTGAAAATTCTTAGCGCGGTACTTGCCGTCGCCGGGTTTTGCTTCGTGCAGCCGGGGGCGACTTTGGCTCAACGGCTGCCCTACAAAGCGGTGCACAATCCACAATTTTTGCCGGCGCGTTCAGCGACCTTTCTGCACGATGACGATCGCGTGATCGGCGTTGCCCTCGGAAAAACGGCGAAGGCGTATCCGGCAGCGATTCTCGCTCAGCATGGGCTGGTGGAGGACTCGTCGCCAGACGGACCGATTGCGATCACATGGTGATCGTACTGCAACACGGCCCTCGTGTTCAGGGCCGCAGTGGATGGCAAGGCGCTGGTGCTCGATGATTCCGGCGTGGTCGGCGGCAATGAAGTTTTCAAGGATCGCGGGACGGGCAGCACGTGGCAACAGTCGAGCCTGGAAGCGATCAGCGGGCCGCTGAAGGGCAAGCATCTGAAGTTGTATCCGTTCCTGCTGACGAATTGGAGCGAGTGGCACAGGCTGCATCCGGCGACGCTTGTGCTGAAACCGCTGCCGGGCTATGCGGATCGAATTCCTCGAATGAACCAGATGATTGCTGCGGGTGTTTTGGACTCTGCGCCTGCGCCGAAGGGCGTGCTGCGCAACGACTCGCGTCTGAAGCCGCATGCGCGAATCCTGGGACTGGATGTGAAGGATGAGAGTGAAGCGTTTCCGGTGGAGGTGTTGAGCAAAGAAAGCGTGGTGCAGGTGGAGTTGGGAGGCGAGCCGGTTGTGGTGGTGCATCAGGCTAATTCGGACACAACGACGGCATTCGTTGCGCGAGCAGACGGCAAGACGCTGCATTTTCTGGCCGCGTCGAACGGGTCGTCGATGGAGTTGGTGGATCGGGAGACGAAATCGCGCTGGAGTCCGTATGGCACTTGCACGGCGGGACGTCTGAAAGGCGCGCACCTTTCGCCGCTGATTTTGGAGCCGGAATACTGGTTTGCGTGGTCGGAATTTCATGCGGGGACTAAGATATTTGGCGCGGGTGGGTAGGCGTTTCCGCAG
>DASUJR010000382.1:0-4819 GCA_036279175.1 Candidatus Acidiferrales bacterium
GATCTCGACGTAGTCGCGCGTCTGCGTGAACGGAATCGAATCGACGAACTCCGCGGGCTCGCGATAAGTCTGGCCCGTGGTCCATTGGGTCACGCGATCTTCGCCAGCATTGTACGCCGCCAGAGCCATCTCGACGCTGCCGAATTGCTTTTCAAGCTGCGACAAATAGTATGTGCCGAGCCGGATGTTGTAATCGGGATCGAACAGGCGCTCCTGAGAATAGCGGAGACGGACCATGTGCGCCATGCGGTGCCCGGTTTCCGGTTCGAGCTGCATCAAACCCATGGCGTTCGCGTTCGAGTGCGCCGCTTTCTCGAAAGCCGACTCCTGCCGCATAAGCCCGGCAACGAGGAGCGGATCGACTCCCACCCGCGACGACCAGCGTGCGATTGACGCGCGGTACGGCAACGCGTACGCAATTTTCCATACTGCCAGCGGAATCTGGTTGAAGGAATGCGACTCGAGCTGCGGATAAATTTGGCGGACCGCAACGATTGCCGCACCCACGTGGTCGGCAGCAATCGCTTCCTGCGCCGCTTCGAGCAACAGCCGCGGCTCGCGGGTCGCCTCGTACGCCGCCTGGAGTTCAAGCTCAGCCGACGCATCGAACGCAATCGAGCGAAGCGCGTCGGCGCGCGCTTGCCAGCCTGCGGCAGCTTCGGGAATCGCCTTCCCCATTTTCGGAAGCGCAGGAGCGGGCGGAATCAATGCGAGCACGTCCGGATCGCCCTCGGTTCCCTTGCCCATTTTCCGGAGCCGCTTTTCGGCCGCCATTTCGAAGTAGTTTTCCGGGAAACGCTCGACGAGTTTGTCGTAATAGCTGCGAGCGACGGCGACATCGCCCGATTGTTCCGACAGCCGTCCAAGCCAGTACAGAGCGTCGGGAACATAAGATGATTGCGGGTAACGCCGTATATGCTCGGCGAGCAATTTCGACGCGCCCGGATCGCGTTTGAGCACCGCGACCCACGCGACGCGCCACTGCGCCGGCACGGCATCCGATCGATCGGGGAAATTCTCTTCGAGCTGTTTGTAATAGCTCGCGGCCTGGTCGCGGTTCAGTTCGACCCAATATTCGTTCCCCGCCAGCATCAGCGCTCGCTCCGTCCAGATGCTGTTCGGGGCGCGCGACACGGCCGCTTGAACGGCCGCCTCCATCTCGGGATCTTGATTCAGGCCGCGATAAAGTTCCGCCAGCGCGTGAAGGCGCTCCGCATCCACATCGGGATCGGTGACTTTCAGCGCGGCCAGATCCGTGGGACCCGCGCCCGCAAACGCGCTGCATTCGGCGATGCGCAGCTGCGCGCGTTCCTTATCCGCGCCCGTCACGACGGGCAAAATTCGGGAGTAGGCGTCGCGCGCTTCGGTCCAATAACCGGCCTCGAAAATTGCGGCGGCATACTTTTCCTGCTCGTCGAGCGGAATCGACGGAATCGCATTCGAGGGCGTCGCCGCAAGGAAAGACAACTTCAGCGCCGCTTCCCTGCCCGAGTCCGCAGTCGGAAAATGCAAGAATAGCGACTGATAGTCGGCCGCGGCCTGCGCAACCTGTCCTGCCTGTTCGTACGATTCGCCGCGCAACAGGAGTAGTGCCGGATACCCCGACGTAGCCGGGTACGCGTTCAGCGCGGCCACGACGTCTTGCGGCTGCTTGGCAGCGATTCCCGCCGCCCCCAGTGCCTGCAGGGCGTCCGTCGTAATCACGGAATCGGGAAAGTCAGTGCGAAACTCTTTCAGGTCTGCCAGCGCGTCGGCGTTTTGATTCAACCCGAGATCGTTTTCGGCGGTCCAGTAAACGGCATATTGGCGAAGCAACGTGGTTTTCAGCGCTCGCTCAAACCAGGGCGCAGCCTTCTGATAATCACCTTTCGAATAATCATAATAGCCCAGCGCCAGAGCAGCCCGCGCTCCCAGGTCGCCTGACGATTTCCGCAAGGCGAAGGCGCTCAGCTGCGAGTAAGCCCACTTTGAGTCCTTTTCCTTCAGCGTGCGGCAAAGGTGTTCCAGGTGGCGAACTTTCCACGACGTTGCAGCCAAGCTGGAGCGCTTCGCATGCATCGTGGACACGGCGCGCGCAGGTTTCGCCGCCTTAGGCAACGAAGCCGCCGCGGAACTCGACTTATTGGGAGCCTGAAGTTTCTGCTGCTGCGTGACGGGCTTCGCTGCTGAAGGCTTCCCTGCTGCAGTCTGATCGCGGCGGGCCGGCGCTGCACTCCCCGACGACGCCAGTGCAATGCCGGGAGTTGAAATCGCGAACACAGCCAGACAAGTTGCTATTTTCGCGGCACGCGTGCTGCCGCTGCGCAAGAATTTACGCGGAGTGTCCCACAGGTGTGGGATATGGATATTCTCCCAGCGCTGACGGATCTCCTTCAGCGAGAACTTGCACCAGCCAGTGATGGAAGTAATCCACGGGGTCGTCGAGAATTGTGCGGAACCGCCGGTCATATTCTTTGCGAGCCTTATCGAGATCGGTTCGTAAGCGATGGCAAATATCCTTGTGTTCGCAGCCCAGCCGGACGTCCTTGGGCCGCAGAAGCTTAATGTCCTGCATGGCGACTTTCGCCACGCGGTTCGCCCGACGGTGTAAGTCTTGTACTTCTGGGGGCAAACTGGCAAGGTCAAATACCTCGGCTCGCGCTTCCCCCGTTTCCTCTGCAGCAACTGGCTCCTGCTCGGCGGGTTCGTGGACGGCTTCGTGAACGGGTTCCTGAACTTTTTCCTGAAACGGGGCGACCTGCGGGTGCGCTCCGTTGCCCGGTGTTGCGGCGGGCGGCCGGCTGGACCTTTCGGTCAAATCAGATTCGGGCTGCGAGCGCGCGGTTGCCGCGGACGGCACAGGTTCTTCTTCCGTGGTCGCCGCGTCGTATTCCTCCGCGTCGATTGTATCGGCAGCTATCGCATGATGGTCGCGAGGGTTCAGCGCCAAGGTAACGAAATTCGAGAGCACTGAAAGCCCAGCCGCAAGCGCGGAAGCGGACGTTTGCGCGCGAAGCATCGCCGGCAAAGCGTTCGCCGGACGAGTGGACGAGCAAGCCGCCACCAGATCGGCGTAGGCTTGCTGAAGCTCTTCGGCCGTGCGCTGGAGCGGAGCGAGATTGTCCCGCAAGGCGCGCGAAACTGCGTCTTCCAGGGCGCGTTCGATCGACTTCTGGCGATCTTTGGCAGATTGAGCCATTCACAAAATTATGGAAACGCTGTTCGGGAGTGTCAACTTACATTCGGTACAGGGGTTCCAGGTTAGTGATTGGTTGCGGGGCCAGCGAGGCGGGTGGCCTCAAGACGCAGCCCCCCTTATTCCTCAGGCAACTCAACTCGCGAAATGCTGCTCCTTCGATAGTGTTGAGTTTACTCTGACATTAACAAAAGGAGAAACCCATGAAGCGACTGATCCTAGCCACGTCGGCTTTGTGTCTCGCATCCGTTGGCGCACTGCCTACGGCCGCGCAGAACTTCGGCCAAAATCAGGGACTGAAGTTTGTCGATCACACACTGCTCGTCGAAGCGCAAGGGGTTTACATCACAGATCCCGATCTGGCCACATTGACATTCGACATCAACTCGCAAGACAAGCAACTCGCGAGCGCCTACGATAAAGCCACTAAGTCCATGCAGCACATCCTGGCGATCGCCGAACAGAATGGCCTATCCAAAAATGATGTCGAATTCGGTGCACTTACGCTTGCGCCCAACTACAACGGAGGAAGGAAAGCTCATGGGTATCTGGTGCAGGGCCAAATGACCGTTCGAATTCGCGACTTCGCCAAAATCGGGCCGATTCTCGACGCCTCCGTTCAGGAAGGCGTCGTGGATAGCCGTTCTCTCACCTACTCGCTCGAAAATGAGGAAGCGGCCAAGGAGAAGGCGGTCGCGCAGGCGGTTCGAGACGCCGTAGGGCGCGCGTAGGCGGCATTGGGGCAAAACGCGCAAAAACCGGGCGCCATTCGCTATGCCAACATCGACGTTACGCAGCCTGTCGTACAGCAAGTTGTACCGCTTTATTCAACGGAGAGTGTTGCCGTGATGACCGGGGTTGCAGAGTCGAGGGCGGGGGCGCCCGCACCGCCGCCGTTGCCTACGGTCCGGCCGCAAAAGCTGACGATCACTGCGACAGTTCAATGCGCGTTCCAAATCCAGTGACTTCGCCCGTGTAGCTCTGACTTTACTCAACGGCCTGCGGGCATTTCAAAAACGCCTATGCCGGTCATGGTAAAATGGGACATACCAACGGGGGCGACACGGTTTCGACGGAAGCTGTCGCGGCAGAACTCTGTCGAGCTACCTTATGGCTTCCCCGGTTCCCCAAACGTGGGCGCCGAGCCTGGGAGCGTATAGCGAAGATTCACGAAGACTATGTTCGCGTGCGCGTTAGCCGGATTTCCCACGGCTACAGACCAGGGGCTACGCGTCAGAAAGGAATACTGACTGATGAGCGTGAGCGCGCCGTAGCTCGGACTCTTCCAGAAATTCTGAATGAAGTCGAATGTACCCTCCTGAATCGTCCGGTTGTCTCCTGAAGGCGACCCCGCGTATCCCCAACCGATCGGCTGGCCGGTTGTATCGATCTCAACGTTGCGGTCGACGTACACCAGGCCGTAATACGCACCAACCGCCATGTTTCTGTGCGCAAATTCGAAGCCATCGACGGAGGACCCGGAATGAAGAAGCGAGGGGCTGCCGTCGGGCCGGACGATCAAGTCAGGCGCCTGGCCGAAGATGTACCGGCCTCCGCCGTCGCTCCAGTAGTTGTGGGTGAGGAGACGAAGCTGCCTCGTGATTCCAAAATCCAAATTTAGGAAGCCTGCGCCGCCAGCCGCCG
>DASUJR010000383.1:0-2784 GCA_036279175.1 Candidatus Acidiferrales bacterium
CAACGCGAAGAAATGAAGCTTGGCGAGGCCCTCGCCAAAATGCTACCCCCCGATTTCGACATCTCTTCCCTAAATCAAGCTCTCTCCGCCGCCCCACTTCGATGAAACGTGGCGCACGCACTTGTGCGGGCGCCCTCCGGGCAGTATCGAGACGTATCTCGACGCCACCTTCAGCGAATAGAAGCTTTTTCGCGCACCAGCTTCACCTGGAACAGCTTGGGCCAGAGTTTTCCGGTAAGGAAAAGACGATTGCCCTTCGAGTCGTAAGCGATGCCGTTGAGGACATCGACCGGCTGGGTCTCATCCGCCGGTGTGAGCAGTCCCGAGGCATCGATCCAGCCGACGACGCGGCCGTCTGCGGGATCGATCCGCGCAATGCGATTGGTTTGCCAGATGTTGGCGAAAATCTCGCTGCGCACCCATTCGAGTTCGTTCAGAAAACGAATGTTGCCTGCGCTGTCGTGGACCGTAATCCGCCGCGTTTCCCGCAGCGTGCGCGGATCGAGACAGCGAATCTGATCCGTCCCATCGCTCATGAAAATCTCTCTGCCGTTGTTGGTCAGCCCCCAACCCTCGCCCGGATAGGAGAACTTACGTAAGAGATGGAAACTCGACTCGGCATAGACAAAACCGGTATGCGATTTCCACGTAAGCTGATCGATCCGGCCGTCGAGCACGGTAATGCCTTCGCCGAAATAACGCGCCGGAAGATCGATCTCGCGCAGCACCTTGCCGGTTTCGAGATCCTCTTTACGCAGCGTGGAGCGCCCGTACAACCCGGTGCTCTCGTATAGAAATCCGCCGCGATATTCGAGCCCCTGTGTGAAGGCGCGCCGATCGTGCGGATAGACATGGACCACGCGGACCCGATATTCGGGAGTACCGCCGCCCGCCGCATAGCAGCTCGCCACGGCCGCCATCGCCAACAGCAGGTACCGTCCTATGATGTAGCCCATGAGCTCGAAAAGCGCCCAGCGAGCGCGTGCAAGGGAACTCGCCGCCCAGTATATCGAGAAACGCGATCCGACCGGCTGGTTCGAACCGCTGTACCGGGAAGCTCGCTCGGGAAGAGTTACCATTCCCTGGGCCGACGGAATGCCGAATCCGAACTTAACCGAGTTTTGGGCGCAGAAGAACATCGCGATCCCTATCGGAGCCGCGGTTGTCATCGGATGCGGTCTCGGTGATGATGCCGAATGGCTTTCGCAGCGCGGCTTTGCGACGACTGCTTTCGATATTTCGCCCTCTGCCGTTGGAGGCGCAAGGGAAAGATTTCCGAAGAGCAACGTGCACTACGTCGTCGCCGATCTGCTGAACCCGCCCGGCGAATGGATCGGACAATTCGATTTCGTCCTGGAGTCCTATACGCTCCAGGTGCTTCCCTCTTCGCTTCGCAGGCAGGCGGCGAAGCGCATAGCCGATCTGACTCGCCCAGGCCGATTGGCTCTGGTCATTACAAGAGCGCGCGACGAGGCCGACCCGCCCGGCGAGATGCCCTGGCCGCTAACGCGGCGTGACCTGGACCAGATCGCAGCAGCCGGTTTAACCGAGATCTCGTTCGAGGATTACTACGACAGTGAGTCGCCGCGCGTCCGGCGCTTTCGCGCGCTGTTCGAGAAAACAGTGTATCGATAGCCGAAAGGTTTCGGCATTCGATCAGTAGAGTGACTACTTGTTCCACTTACTTAGTCAGCGAATAACTTACACGTATGTCCGTCGTCACCGCGACCGGCTGCCCGTTCAGCAACACCGGACGATAACGCCATTGCCGCACCGCATCTAATGCCGATTGCGACAGTGCCGGGCTTGGCGACGAAACCACGGAAAGCTCGGTGGGTGTTCCGTCCTTGGAAATCGTTGCCTTAATCGTGACCGTGCCCTGCACGCGATTGGCTTTTGCCTCGGGCGGGTACACCGGTACAACACGCTTGATCAGCTTCGCCGCCATAACGTTGTCCCCGAGCCGGACTACCTTCGGAGGCTTGGTAATGTTCATCACCAAGGCGCGTGCGACATTCGTATTCTCGGCCACAGTGTATTCGCGGAACAAATCCGCGAATCCGGGCGCCTCCACGCGTACGATGTATTGCCCTGCCTGCAAGCCCTCGAAGGAAAATGTTCCGTTGGGCGCAGACATGGTTTGCTGCTGCGCCGAATTGTTCGGATTGGTCAGCACAATGGTTGCATCGGGAATGGCCGCGCCGCTGGGGTTGAGAACCGTTCCGCCGATCGTTGCCGCCGAAAGACTCGCCGAAGCCAGCAAGCCTGAAAGAATCATTCGTTTCATAGGTGAACCTCCTAAAGTAATCGCCGATGCCGCCGTTGCAAACGACATCAGCGTCAAAATCGCTAACAGTCCGCGCGTGCGCGATTGCACCGCCGCTTCCGACCGGAGAATCGCGTGCAAGCGGGCTTCGAGATGGTTTCCGGCCATACCGATGGCACAGGAAGGCACGCCGGGCCGAGCAAGCTGCGCGATCGCCAGCAGCTCCGACGCGTATTCGGATGCGCGCATGCCCGCCGACATTGCCTGCTCGTCGCAAGCGCGTTCGCTGTCCTGGCGCAGCGCTCGCCTCGCATTCCACACCAGCGGCTGAAACCACCACAGCGTGCAAACCACTCCGGCAAAGAGTTGTGCGGCCACATCGCGCCTTCGGATATGCGCCATCTCGTGTAGCAACACAGCGCGCCAGCGCGCATCGCTCCACTCTGCGCAGTTCGCGGGAAGCAGAATCCTCGGACGGAAGATACCGAACGTCATGGGAACGATGGGTTTATCGAGCA
>DASUJR010000384.1:0-11482 GCA_036279175.1 Candidatus Acidiferrales bacterium
CGTTTGCGTGACTCGCTATCGTCGAACAGGATGACGCGATTCGAAGCGACGCCAAGTCTTCGCGCGACTTCGCGGCCCCAAAACTTCCATACTTTCGGCGATGAGAGAAGATACGAGCCTGTCGACTCGCCAAGACCCGCAATCAGCGAACGCAGCTTCGCGAGCGAGCCTCGCGCGCAGTGGACGTCATAGGGCCCTGCGCTGCTCCGAATGCGAATCGTCACCATAAAATAGGCAACGAATGTATCACGACATTTGTTGTGTGCTGGCCAGTCGCAACTCACATCGTAAGGACGACCCGAAATTCGGCCTTACCGCTCATCATGCGTGCGTAGGCTTCCGCGGCCTTCGCCAGCGGATATTGTTCGATCATCGGCCGAACACCGGTAAGCGCAGCAAACTGCATCGTGTCCTCCGAATCCGTCGCAGTCCCGGAAGCCCAGCCCTGAACCGACCGGGCACCCATGATCAGCTGAATCGGCGTGACTTCGATCGGGTCCTGCGAGGCGCCCACAACAAGCAGCTTTCCATTTGCTCCCAGGCCGTCGATCAGCGCCGACATCGACTTCGAGTTTGGCGCGGTGGCTAAAATCACGCGCGCTCCGCCGAGTCTTTGCAGCTCTTGCGCCGCATTCATGGCTGAGCTGTCGATATACAGGTGCGCGCCCAGTTTTTTGGCGAGCGCGGCGTTCTGCGGCCCTCGCCCGATTGCCACAACTCTGTAGCCGAATTTCTGCGCGAACTGAATTCCCAGGTGACCAAGCCCGCCAACTCCCTGGACCGCTACCAGATCGCCTGGCATCGCTCCGCTGTGGCGTAATGCGTTGAATGTAGTGACGCCTGCGCACAACAGCGGCGCCGCATCGGCTGGGCCAAGCGCGTCAGGAATCCGAGCGACGCCTTCGACTGGCGCGATCATGTATTCCTGATATCCGCCATCGAAGTCGATGCCGGGAATCGTTGCGTTCGGGCAATTCATGAAATCGCCGCGCCTGCAGGCGGCACAAGTTCCGTCGTGCGAACCGTGCCAGCCCACCCCAACGCGGTCGCCTTTTTTCCAATCGGCAATGCCCACGCCGAGCTCGTCGATCACGCCGGCAATCTCGTGTCCTGGCGCGCGAGGATAAGTGATGCCCGGCGGCCAATGCCCCTCTTTCGTCAGCGAATCGCTATGACAAATTCCGCATGCCTCCACGCGGATTCGCACTTGCCTGGGTCCCGGCTGCGGGATTTCGAGGTCGACAATTTCGAAATCGCCGCCTGCACGCGGCACTCGCGCAACTTTCATCTTGGCCATGTTGTGTCCTTTCCGTAGGATAGGTTTGCGATTGCAGCGGATTGGATGCGCTTCAAAAGAAGCGCCTCGCTAGCTTGCCCCACAGATCACAACCATAAACGCAAGTTAGGAGTGAGCGAAGCGTGGCGAGGCAGCTGAACGTCTTGTATCGATGTCTAGTGGAACTTCTTCTGCAACTCGGCAACGCTCTCAAGGATCACGTGGCCGCTGATCGCGAGACTCTTGGGGCTGAGCTTGTCCATAGTGTCTTGCGGCGTATGCCAATAAGGCGCGGAGCTGCCGGGCATGTACCCGCCAAGCTCAATGATGTCGACGGACGCAACGCCGCGTTGAAGGAAGGGGTCGTGATCATCGGTGATCGCACCAACCTGTTGCGGAACAAACACTTTTTCGTAGCCCAGACGCCGCGCCGTGCCCCAGACCAGAGTGACCAGCCACTTCGTTGAGCTCGCCTCCGGTGGAATCTGCAAATCCTCCTGTCCGACCATGTCTGCCAGAATCACAGCCCGAGTCCGCTTCAGATCGTCGGAAAGATCCATCCGCGCGGCAAGCTCGCGGCTTCCAAATAAAGTATCGTTCGTGTCCCACGTGTTTTGCGCCTGCTGCACGCTCGTGAAATCGGCCTGATCTTCTTCGCCATCGACGAACGCGATCCATACCGAATTCGGCTGTTTCGTTTTGGCGCCGCATAGCAGCCGGCCAATCTCTAGCATGACACCCGTCGAGGATCCGGCGTCATCTGCTCCGACAAATCCCGGCAATCGCAGCGTATCGTAGTGCGTCATCAGCAAAATAATGCCTTGCCCGGTGCCGGGGACCTTCGCGACGATGTTTTTCATCGCCAGATTGCCGATCGGCGTGGGCGCATGAAAATTATCCGTATCCACGTGGCAGCCGAACTCCTTAAGCTGGCTAACCAGGTAGTCCTGCGTCTGACGGATTGCGTCCGATGCTGGCGGACGGGGCCCAAAGCTCACTTGTTTGGCCGTGTAGTCGTAGGCTTTTTGCCCATCGAACCCACCGGTTTGCGACGGTGGTGGCGCCTTCTCATTTTGAGGAATTACGGGCAGGACGCTTGTTGTTGAAGCGATCGCGGCAGCGTTCGGCGTCGCTTCTGCGGCCGCGACGGCGTTCGCGCTTTCATGCGCGCACGCCACCACAGCCATCCCAGCCAGAATCGCAACAGCAATCCAGGCGGCATGCCACCGCGTAGTTAGTTTCAAGGGGCTGCTCCCGCAAGGGCTCTCGCCCGTTTTTTACGCAGCACCATGTATGACACGAGGACGCCGACAAAGTACAGCGCTACCATCGGCGCCATGAAGATCAGCATGGTGGTCGCATCGGGCGTTGGCGTAACCACGGCGGCGACGACTGTGATGATCAGCATCGCGTACCGGAAATTCTTCAGCAGAAACTTCGGCGTAACGATTCCGAAAAGGGAAAGGATGAAAATCACGACGGGCAGTTCGAAAACTATTCCCAGCCCCAGCAGCACGATCAGGATCAGGCTGAAATACTCGTTGACGTCGATCCAAGGCTTGATCGCCCCGGTGTTGCTGAACTCCACGACGAAGGTCAGCACCTGCGGCAGCATCACAAAATAGCCGAAGGCCACTCCGCACAGAAAAAGAACCATCGCCGAGCCGATGAAGCTCGCTACCGCCTTCCGTTCGTGCTTGTAAAGGCCTGGCGCGACGAACAGCCAAATCTGGTAAAGCACCCACGGCATCGCCAGCGCGATTCCCAGGTAAAGACCGAAGTTGATGTACAACATCACGTACCCGGCCGGATGCGTGAAATAGAGGTATGGATCGAGGTGGTTACTCTTCAGCGCATCGATCATCGGTCGAGTGATATAGGCCAGGCCGGGTTTCGAAACCGAGAGACCCACAACCATTCCGATTCCGACCGCAATCAGAGAACTGACGATTCGTTTGCGCAGTTCGATCAGGTGCTCGAAAAACGACATTCGCCCGCCGGCATCTTCCTGTTCGTTCGGCGTGGTCGGAAGGACGGTTTCAGGAGGAACGGTGGCCATCGCTCACAATCTCGGATTTGGGTTCGTTTTTGGCGGACTGTTCAACGGTGTCGGCGCCAGGTGCCAGAGAGACAGCCGGATCAAGGACCGATGCGGTCGTCGCGCCTGCAAGCCGCTTCCTGCTCCCTTCCCCAATTGAGGGAGCTGGTTCGTCAGAAGCGTCACTCTCGTTCAAGGCCGGGGTCGCCTCGTCGGTAACAGGTGCAGCCACGCCCGGGCGCATACGCGCGCTCAGGGGTGTGCTCGCAATAACATGGTCAGGCGGCGCCGCGCTTGACTCCCCGCTGACGGCGAAAGGCGCCGAGGCCTGGGGGTGATCGGTTTCGATGCGGCGGTCACCAGCTTCGCGCTCAAGGTCACGCATGTGCTCCTCGAACGTCGATCTCAGGTCGCCCGTCGCGCGGCGGAATTCGGCCATCACTTTTCCAAAATTTCGAGCGAGTTCGGGCAGTTTTTCCGGCCCGAAGACAACCAGGGCTACCAGAAAAATGATGATGAGGTGGGGGACACTAAACATCACTCGTCACTTTGGCGGACTGGCCTGCCGGCATTTTTGGGCGGGATCCAAGTAGTCCGGGCTTATCTCTGCCAGCGCAGCTAATCTTGTCGGCCGCACGCGGAGACAAACTCGAAATTTCGCGCCTTCCTCAAGTCCCGTTTTTGCATCATAGAAGAGGGTTGGAGGCGTGTCAAACCCGCGCAAGGGCGGACCAAGCGAGTCAAAAGCCTATGCTATACTCGATTGTTCAAACTGAGCGGCGCGTTCCGCAGTTAGTCGCTGCGTGAGCGGAATCAAAAGGCGAAAAGGGGTCGTATGAAATTTCGTCATGGATCGCGGGGAGTCATTTTGCTGGGGGTGGTGTTGGGTGCCTCTGCACTGCTGGGCGGTCTCTATGGCCCCACGGTGCGCGCAACCACCGGTGGTTCGGGCGACCTTCAGGATTCCGTCAAGAATTTCACGAACGTGCTCGCCGTGGTTCAACAAAATTACGCCGACAAGGTTGACGTCGAAAAGGCGATCTACGACGGCGCCATCCCCGGCATGCTCCACGTTCTCGATCCGCATTCCAACTTTTTCGATCCGCAACAGTGGTCGCAGTTCCGCGAGGAGCAGGAAGGCCGCTATTACGGCGTTGGTATGACGATCGCCGAGCGCCAGAACCACACTATCGTCGTGGCGCCGTTCGTTGGCACGCCTGCATTCAATGCAGGCATTCGCCCGCTCGACGTTATTCTCAAAGTTGACGGCAAGAGCTGCGCCGGGCTTACCAGCACGCAAATTGCGGGGATGTTGAAAGGCCCAAAGGGGACCGTGGTGCATATCACCCTGGGACGCGAGGGATATCCGAAGCCGATCGAAGTCACGGTTACCCGCGCTGAGATTCCCCGCCCCGCCGTGGAATACTACGCCATGCTGAAGCCGGGCCTCGGCTACGTTCATGTCACCACTTTCAATGAAACCACCGACTCGGATCTCGCGGCGGCACTGAGAGCTCTTGATTACCCGAAACTCAACGGCCTGATTCTCGACCTACGCGACAATGGCGGCGGACTCCTGAGCCAAGCCATTGGCATGGGGAACATGTTCCTGGATAAAGGTGAACTGATCGTTTCGCATCATGGCCGATCGTCGCCGCCCCATCCCTACTATGCAACCGAAGGCAATCAGGGAATGGATGTTCCGCTCATCATTCTGGTAAACAACAACACGGCTTCCGCTTCGGAGATCGTTTCCGGCGCGATCCAGGATCATGATCGCGGTCTGATCGTCGGCGACACAACATTCGGCAAGGGCCTCGTCCAAACGCAATTCCCGCTGAGCAACGATACGGCTCTCCTACTGACGACTGCCCGCTACTACACTCCCAGCGGCCGGCTGATCCAGCGCGACTACAAGAATGCTACGCTTTGGGATTATCACTACAATCCGCAGCCGCCCAAACAGCCCGAGGTCAAGTTGACCGATAGTGGCCGGCAAGTCTATGGCGGAGGCGGCATCACGCCGGACGTCAAAGTGGCGGCCCCTAAGCTCGACGATTTTGAGCAACTCCTCGTGGCTCGCGGCATTTTTTATCCATTCCCGCAAAGCGTTGGTGATTTCGCGGAGTTTTATCTCGGCACGCAGCCGAACGTGACCAAAAGCTTCACGGTCGACGATAGCGTGATGAACCAGTTCACGAAATTCCTCGATAAGGAACACATCGATTACACCTCCGCGGACATTCAGAACAACCTGCCGTGGCTGAAATGGGAGATCAAACGCGAGGTCTTTACTTCTGTCTTCGGTTTGAACGCAGGTTACAGAGTCGAACTCGAGAACGATCCGCAGTTGGACAAAGCCGAGACAATGGTTCCGGAAGCACGCGCCCTCTATCAAAACGTGCGAAAGATCCTGGCGCAGCGCGAAGCGGCCGGAGCCGGCGCGAATCGCTAGACCGGAAGCCTTTTCGACTGAAAATTGGCCCAGCGGTGTTCCCAAACGCCGCAGTGCTAATGACGGCTGTCAGCTTTTTGCCGTGCTAACCCATTTTTGCGGAAGCAAAATGGTGCCATTCATTTCAAGCCCTTCGCTTCCCTTCTGAACGCCCTCCTTCCCGCACAAACGGCCGGTAGTACTTCCCGGCTAACAGAAATAGTCCCCTGTACTATTGGTCAGCACAGCCGTCTGCCCGAAGATGCAAGTGTTCAAAACGCACTGAAAATCTGTATGTGGCGCACCGCATCACAGCGCATGGAAGTGCTTCAGAACGAAGCGGTTGCAATCGGACGAGCAACGCTTTATCGAGCGGCTGGCCGAAAAAGGCAGGCCGCTAACAGGGTGAACCCGGATGGAAGGTGCTTACGCGATCTGGATGGGGCAGGCGGTAGTTTTACGCGTGCTGGCAGGCAGCATTCGCGTGCCGCTTCGCGGGCGGCTAATGGCTGAAACAAAGGACGCGGTCAAGTTGCGCATTGACGAAAGCTGGGACGTCGACATTTTCAAATCGATGATTTTGGGAGTCGAACACGATACGCCGGTTTACGTACTGAACTAACGATCACTCAGTACAGAAACGCAAACGCGGCAAGGAATGGCAAGGGCAATGAGCACGACAACGCAAAGCGGCGAACCGGAACCCGGCGCTTCTGTGGTGAACTCGTTTGAGTCCATACGGGAGCAAGCTCTGACCTTGCGACTCACGGTGTTAACCGTCGGAATGCAACTCATGCTCCGCGCGATGTTGCTCCTGCGCCGTTGGAATTACTAAGTTCTTCCCTCTAACCCCACACCCCGGGTCAGCGTCCCCCACGCTGGTCCGGGGTTTTTCTTTTCAGGTAGCAATCGCATCGCCTCTGTGCGGCATACGCTGCCCTCGACGGCCGGCGCCTGGGCGATCTCTACCCTTAAGCTCCCCGTTGCACGCTACAATGGTTGGAGGATATTTGCAGGCGACTTCAATCCAAATCGGGCAGAGGACCAATGAGCAACGCCTGGCATGACGTCAGTCCTGGCGAGCGCATTCCGAAGGAATTCCGTGCGGTAATCGAAATCCCGCTGGGCTCCAGCGTGAAGTACGAACTCGACAAAGTTACCGGGATGATTCGCGTGGACCGCGTGCTTTACTCCGCGGTGTACTATCCCGCGAACTACGGATTCATTCCGCAGTCGCTTGCCGAAGACGGCGATCCGCTCGACGCTCTCGTGCTATGCCAGGAGCCAGTCGTGCCGCTGACGGTGATCGAAGCGCGCACGATCGGCCTGATGACGATGCTTGACGCGGGCGTAAAGGATCACAAGATCATCGCGGTCGCGACCGCCGACCCGGAATACAACAGCTACTGTGAGGCGCGAGAGCTGCCGGCGCACAAGGTCGCGATGGTCCGCCGGTTTTTCCAGGATTACAAGCAGCTCGAGGGAAAGAAAGTTGAAGTGGACGACATCGAACCGGCGGAAAGGGCGTACCCGATCATTGAAGAGGCGCTCGCCGCTTACGACAAGAAACGCCGCGCCGGCCACCACCGCAAGTAGATCCGATCGCCCCTTAACGTCACAAACGCGAGCGGCCATGGGGCTGCAGCTGACAAACGGTATTTTTTCGAACGAGTTAAGGATGCGCGACTACAACCACCCGAGCGGCTCCTGCTCCATTATTTAACGATTGGCGAGGGCACTTCGCCGGCGAGATACGTCGTCAGCATGCGGTTGCTGGCACCGAGCCGCGCTACTTTAATGAGCACGTCCTGCCCGGGCTTGAGCTTTGCGATCTCCCGACGGTAATCCGTTAAGGTTCTGATCGGCTGACGATTGATTTCTGTAATCACGTCGCCCCGCGTGAGTCGAAGATCTTCGCCGAAACTAGCTGGCTCGACATCCGTGACAATCACGCCGTTGGAAATCGCTCCGCTCGCCTTTGCCAGCCCGAGCTTCGTAGCGATATCTGGAGTTAACTGCGCCGCGTGGATTCCGAACTGCCCGGCATCCGGATCGCCCTCCGGTTGCTGATCTCCCGTGTTCCCGGCGAGCTGCGGAAACAGTTTCGAGCGATCTGCCACGGTGACGGTCGCTTCCTTCGACTGTTTATCGCGAACGTAGTTGATCCGTACGGACTGTCCGATCAACGTCTGCGCCACCGGATTCACCAAATCCGAGCCGTCGTGAATGGCATGACCATCTACTTGCGTGATTACGTCTCCAGGCTTCAACCCCGCCCTGTCGGCGGGGCTACCCGGAGCCACGTCCATTACAACAATTCCGTAAGGAGCGCCGAGTTCCTTCATTAGAATCGGATTGTCGCTGTTCTGCTCCTGGAATGTGACGCCGATCGAACCGCGTACCACCTTACCTTTGCTGACGAGCTGGTTGTAGACGGTTATCGCCGTATTCGAAGGAAGCGCGAAACCGACGCCTTCAAAACCACGACTACCTGTGTAAATCGCCGTGTCGATTCCGATCACTTCGCCGGCCATATTCACCAGCGGGCCGCCTGAATTGCCCGGATTGATGGCGGCGTCCGTTTGAAGAAAATGTTGAAACTGATGCTCGGGTCCGCCGAGGCCTTCGCGGTCCTTGGCGCTGATAATCCCGGCCGTGACGGTCCAGTCCAGGTTGAATGGACTCCCGATCGCCACTACCCAATCGCCCACTTGGACGCCGTCGGAATTGCCAAGCTTCGCGGTCGGCAATTCACGGCCTGCATCGATCTTGACTACCGCCAGGTCCGTATCCTTATCCGAACCGACCACTCTCGCGGTGTAAAGCGTCGGATCGCTGTGGAGCTGCACCTGGATCTTCGTCGCTCCGTCGATCACATGCTCGTTGGTCAGGATAAATCCGCGCCTGTCAACGATCAGTCCCGAACCAAGACTGCGCTCCGCGTTGTCTCCATCCTCAGGAGAATTAAAAAATCGATTGAAGAAATCGCCGAAAGGATCGCTTTCCGAATGCCGCTTGCTCTTCGGCCGTTCCAGCACCTGTGTCGTTGAAATGTTTACAACCACAGGTTCGAGCCGCTTCGAAATGTTCGCGAAGCCGCCCGACAAGCTCACAGGATCGGGAATGGCGAGCAGGGCGGCACCGGTGGGTGCGAATGCTTGCTCGCGGGTAGCGAGGGCGTGTCCTGAAATCAGCGTTCCGATAACGATTCCAACACCAAGTGTGATCGCAATGAGAATCGAGACGAGCACTTTGCGCCGTCCCGCCCAATTCATGATCGCTCTTAATTCCACGCCCATCTTCCCACTCCCCTTGCGCCTGCCTGCCAAAGACTTCGGCCTGTCTGCCTGAACGACCGGCCCTGCCATGTCGAACGCGACCGCTCGTCTGCCCTACAACGGCCAGTCCGCCCCCGGCCAGCTTTCCAATCGCGCTTGGACGCCGGGAACCCCGCCCTCCGTTCCGCCGCAGGAGCAAAATTGCTCCTGGGCGCGCGTTATTTGTAGAGATTCAGGGTCACCGGATCAAGCTGATAGCGGTCGCAAAAATCAACCGCGCTGCAGCTCGGTTGCCCCGATGCCGCAAAGAGCCGCAGAAGGGCACTAGGTCTGGCTCAGTATAGCATCACGCGCAACCAATCGCTGGGTTTGCCCATCGCCCCGTTTGGCATCTACTAACCGGCCATCCCTGAAGAACCTGCGAAGTCCAACCTGTATCTGTGGCTAACCGGGTTCTGAAAGTACTGGGAGCGGAACGGGATACAGCATTGGGCGTGTTGACTTATCGGGAGGAAAAGTACAGAAGGCATCGGAAGCAGGGGGCGCGGCGTGCCGTGCCCCCCACATCCTGTCGTGCCGAGCGCCTAGAACTGGAAATGTGCGGAAATCTGCAGAATCCGCGCATTCCCTGTTGTGTTCAGTATCTTCCCAAAGTTTCCACTAACTACGTTACCAGTCGGGTTGGCAAAGTTGGCGTGGTTCCACATGTTGAACAAATCCGCGCGGAGCCTGATCTTATATCTCTCGCCAATCGAGGTGTCCTTCCAGAACGAGAAGTCGAAATCGTTGATTCCCGGTCCGTGGAACGGCAGATTGCGCCCCGCGTTGCCGATGGTTCCATACGCTTCGCGCGTGTAGGCGGTCGGATTGAACCACTCGTGGCTCGGCGAAGTTCGCGGATCGCCAGAGGCCTTCAATGCCGTTCCACTGACCTCCGGGTGATCCCAGCATCCGTAGTAAGCCCAAGCGGAGCACTGATAGGTCCGGTCATCCGATTCCGATAGCTGAATGGGAAATCCGGTCTGAAAGGTCGTAATTCCGGTGAACGCCCACCCTTTAGTCAGTTGCTGTGGGAGAACGCCGAAGCTCCAGTTCGGTATGTCGTACTCGTATTCAAGCACCAGCCGCTGACGCGCATCGTACGATGAGTCGCCATACGCCAACCGCATGTCGAAAGGATCGAGAACTGAACCTCCCGCGTAGGAGTTTTCGTAACTTGAGCCGTAGTCGAGTCCATGAGACCACGTATACGCGCCACGAATAAAGAGTCCGTGCGACATAGCGTGTTCGACCGTTAACTGCGCAGAGTTGTAGTTCGAGTTTAGGAACGTTCCCTGCGTTCCGACACCAGCGAAGATATTGCCCGGCGCGTACAGCGCGATGTCGGGAAAATCAACTGGCGCGTTGGTGCGCTTTGCAATGCAATTGCTGAAAGTGGACTGCGCGGCAAAGTTCCCCACGTCAGCCGGGTCGCAATCGTTCAGATAAGCCTGCTCGTTATCAGGATTGCCTTCGATTACTCCTTCGAGCTTCCGTCCGAGCGAGCCAACGTAGCTGAGAGTCGCGATCGTCGAGGGACTTACCTGATACTGCGTGGTCAGGTTGAAATTCATCACGTACGGAACATCCCATCTCGGGTCCGTCACGTTGAGGGAGAGCGGCTCGTAGAATGAGAAGTCAACGGGAGAACCCGGTGCGGGCGCCGCGAACGGGTACTTATTGGCAATCGCGCCGGCGGCTTGGTCTGCTTCATTGGCTGCTCCGCAATTAGCCAGACATACAGCAGCGGGATTGATGCTGCTCCAGGGGTTAGCAAAACCGGGCGAGAGGCCAGTGTCTCCGATTCCAGCGTCCGCCAGCGAGAAAGGCGGAAGGAGCAAGTTCTGCAGCGTCAGTTCCTCTTCAGCAGTGTCGTAGTAGATGCCCCAACCACCGCGGATCACAAACTTCGATGTGGGGCTATAAGCGAAGCCGACGCGCGGCCCGAAGTTGTTGTAGTGAGTGACCGAACCGCCCGAACTGTTGACGCCCTGATCGCCGGGAAATAGCAAGCCGGTTGGCGCGGTCGGGTACACGGCGGACTGGTGACCTGGACTGAATGCGTTTATGGAGACGCCGTTATTGTAAAGGTCGGTGAGCGGCGTATCGATCTGCCAGCCGATGCCATAAGTGAACGTGAAGTTATGCCGTATCTGCCACTGATCCTGGATGTAAGAATAGATCATCCAGGCGCGCGCATTAATGATGTTCCCACTCGACTGATTATAGCCGTCGGGAATCCCGAGCAGGTAATCGACGCCCGGCAGTCCCGTCGTGAATGTGCCAGCGCCGCCAAAGCCGAATGAACCCGAGTTTTCGTACTCGAACGGATTGTACACACTCGTGCGGCGGACATCACCGCCGAACCGGAAGTTGTGATTTCCCGTCGTGTAGGTGAAGTTGTCGCTCATTTGGCC
>DASUJR010000385.1:0-5893 GCA_036279175.1 Candidatus Acidiferrales bacterium
CGTCGGATCGTGCGGCGCGATCCATGGCGCAAAAATCGCGAGAACCACCAGCAGTACCGCCAGGCCAAACGCCCAGCGTCCCGGACCGCTGTGCCGCAGAAATTCACGCAGCGCTTTCATTGCAATCGCACCCGCGGATCGACGAACGCATACACCACGTCCGTCAGCAGATTCACCGCCACATACGAAACCGCGATCAGCAGAATGCAGCCCTGCAACAGCGGATAGTCGCGCGCCTCGATTGCCTGCACCGAAAGCCGTCCGATCCCCGGCCACGAGAAAATTGTTTCAGTAACGATCGTGCCCGCCAGCAGCGTTCCAAACTGCAATCCAATGATGGTGAGAATCGGAATCAGGGCATTGCGGAATGCGTGCTTGAACAGCACGGCCGACTCGCGCAACCCTTTCGCGCGCGCCGTCCGCACGTAATCGCTCGACAGCTCCTCGATCACCGACGTGCGCACCATGCGCGCCAGAATCGCCGCCAGCGCGGCGCCCAGCGTGATCGCCGGCATAATCAGATGCGAGATGCCGCCGCGCCCCGAAACCGGAAACCATCCGATCAGCACGGAAAACAGAAGAATCAGCACCGGCCCAAGCGCAAAATTGGGCACGGACAATCCGAACAATGTAAACACGCCGACGGCATGGTCCGCTGCCGTCCCGCGCCTCGACGCCGCGAACACTCCCGCCGGAATCGCAATCGCTCCGCAAACCAGCAGCGCGAAAAATGAAAGCTCCAGTGTTGCCGGATAATGCGACAGCACCACTTCCGCCACCGGCTCTTGAAAGCGAATCGACTCCCCCAGATTTCCGCGCACCACGCCGGTCAGATATCTTCCGTACTGCACCGGCAGCGGCAAATCCAGTCCCAATTCATGCCGAAGCTGCTGAATGTCCTGCTGCTGCGCGCCTTCGCCCAGCATCTGTTGAACGGGATCGCCTGGCACAATATGCGCCAGTAGAAAAACCATGGTGACGATCAGCCAAAGTGCGGGGATTGCAAGCAGCAGGCGTAAGCCCAGGTAGCGAATCATGCTCGACGGCGTTCTTCTTCGTTCGTGTCTTCGTTGGTCTCTTCGACGTTGTCAGTGCGCCCCTGGCGAGCGGACCGGAGTCTTCCAGAACGGGTTGGCGGACGGCCTGCGGCTCCAGAGGCCGTTCTCTTGCCGGATCCTGCGCTCTTACCGCCGCTGGCCGGCGTCTCGGCCTTTGCGCCGGGCGTCTCGATTACAGCTTCATCCGGCGTGGGCTGAGCCACCGGAACGGGCTTGATTTTTACGCGCGAAACCCGCCGCCGCTCCATTTCCATCACAGTGAAGCGGTACCCGCCCGCTTCAAAACTTTCCCCGCCGCGCGGTATGAATCCCAATTGGCTCAACACGAACCCGCCAACCGTTTCGTACGAGCTGTCTTCCGGCAAGTTCACGCCATACTGTGATTCGAGGTCGCGTACGTTCAGCGCGCCGTCCACCACCATCCCGCCGTCGGGCAGAAACACGGGCCGTTCAACTACGTCGAACTCATCGTGAATCTCGCCCACCATCTGCTCCATGATGTCTTCCAGCGTGACCACGCCCAGGATGCTGCCGAATTCGTCCACCACCATAGCCAGCTCTGTCCGTCGCGCGCGAAATTCCACCAGCAGCTCGCTGGCCGACTTCGTTTCCGGAACGATCAGCGCATCGCGCACGAACCCGCGCAATGAAAATTCCGCCTGCGGCGTCCCCTCGTCCGTCCCGCGCGCGCGTTCCAGCAGAACCCATATCATGTCTTTGATGTGGACGAACCCAAGAATATGATCCAGCGTTCCTTCATACACGGGCAGACGCGACCGCTGCGTCGACGCAAACACGCGCATCGTTTCTTCCAGTGTCGAATCGATCGACACGGCGTGAACGTCCGGCCGCGGAATCATGATCTCGCGCACCTGGATTTGCCCCAGCTCCATCGCGTTCTGGATCAGCTTTGCTTCATGCGCCGGAAACAAGCCGCGGTCGCGCGCCTGCTGCATCATCACTTGCAGCTCTTCGACGGACCGCACTAGTGTGTGACTCTGTGCCGAAGCCACGCCCAGCCATCCGACGAACCTGTCCGCGAAGTCGTCCAGCAGGTCGATGGCCCAGCGGAAGGTAGTCAAAAACCACGAGAACGGCCGCGCCACAATTAGGGCGACGCGCTCGGCCCGCGCCAGGCTCAAGCTTTTCGGAACCAGCTCGCCCAGCACAACCTGCAGCACCGTCAGCAGTCCGAACGCCAATGCAAAGGCCGCCGTATGAGCGGCAACGATGGCCCACTTCGGAGGAATAATCCGCACCAGCGGCGTCAGCACCGTCGCCAGCGTCACCTCGCCCAGATAACCCAGCATCAGGCTGGCGAGCGTGATTCCTACCTGCACGCCCGAGACGACACGTCCCAGATCCCCAAGCAAAGCCTCGACGATTCTCGCGCGAGGATCGCCTTCTTCCACAAGTTGCCGCACACGCGAAAGCCGCACGGCAACCAGCGAAAACTCCGTCGCCGCAAAGAAGCCATTCAGGCCCACCAACACCAACACCGCAAATAGCTGCAGCGCGATCATGACGGAGTTGAGCTCGCAGAACTCGCGGACGACCGCCCCGCCACCCGTCCGACAGTAGCGATGGCTTGTCCTGAGGGCATTCGGAGGGCTTGCCCTGAGCGCAGTCGAAGAGCGTCTCGCCGGCGGCTTTCAAAAGCAGGTTGATCGCAAACCGGGGTACCCGGCCCAGCGAAAATCACACTTGTCGGCCTAGGGAAAACCGCGGTTAGCGGCCCAAGCGGAGGATCATCCATGCAGTCCATTTTATCAGGCGCGCGACTTGACGAGAACTAACCGCATGCCCTGTTTCCAAATAGCCCATTTTCTGCTTGTTAGCGGCTAGCCCCGAAGGCGCGTAACGATAGCCCCACAGCGCAAGCTGCGGGAAGCAGCCTCCCTATTCGACCGCAACTAGAACCTCGAATCGCATTTTGCCGAATTGGGAGTAGGATTTCTGCGTTCTCTTTGTCGTTGCCAATCGAAGCATAAGCGGAGAATTCCGATGAACGCTTTTTCGCCCTACGCCTTGAAATATGGCTTCGCGCTGACCGCTCTCGCGGTTCTGCTTCCTGCTGCTCACCCGCAACAATCACCGGCTGTCACCGAAGTCACTCCCAACGTCCTCGTTTTTGCAACCACCTCCGGCAACGTCGTGGCGTCCGTCGGACCGGATGGTGCTTTGCTCGTCGGAACGCCCTCCGCCGTCAGCACGCCCGCCATTGAACAAATCCTTAAGCAACACACCAACTCGCCGATACGATATGTGGTTATCTTTCCCGAAGGCCCGAGCGAATCCGAAGGTGACGCTGGCTGGGGACGCCTCGGCGCGTTCGTCGCCATGCAGGAAAACGCATTACGCCGAATTAACGGCGATCAGATGGGCGCTCCGGGGCCACTCCCCGCGCGGCTGGCGAAACTCGGTGTCGACCGTCCTCGCATTGCTTTCGATCACGTGCTTGCGTTCGATCTGAACGGCGACGCGATCCACATCGTCCACCAGGAAGCGGCCGGATACAGCGACGCCGACGCCGTCGCGCATTTTCATGTGGCGCACTTGATTTACTTGGGCGAGGTCTTTCCGGGGGACGGATATCCCCACATCGACGCGTCTCAAGGCGGCACGCTGAAAGGTCTGATCGCCCAGCTAGTCTGGACTGACCCGAGCATTCACGTCGTACCGGCGCGAGGAAAAGTGACCGACGGCTCGAGCGTCAAAGCCTTCGTCGACATGATCACCGCCGTGCGCGACGGGGTGCAAAAGATGATCACAGCAGGAAAGTCTGAAGATCAGATCGTCGCAGCGCATCCCACCGCCGACTTCGACGGTCGCTATGGTCACGGCCGCGTCTCCCCCGACGAGTTTGTACGCGAAGTCTACGTTGCCGTGAAGAGGCCCTGAGAATTCAGGACGGAGGGTCCTGTGACAACTGAAGAGACCGAAAGCCACGGAGCGCTTGTTCTTCCCAATGGCATTCGCCGTTTAGCGCTTGCAGCAGCGTGCGTTTCCGGCATTGTTGGAATTCTCCACTTAGGGTTGATTTTCTTGCCCTTCCCACTTGTTCTGATTCTGGGTACCGTCGTCCAGCCGAAGTGGCATCGCCCTGGGAAACGACTAATCGCGATGGGTGCGTGGATTCTGACGTTTAATGTCGGGGGATTCTTGGGTGTGCCCGCCGTCATAACCATTCGCCGCCTACGATTACACCACGAACTTGGTGACCTGCTGTTTCTATCTCTTTGCTTAATCTCCGTTTTTCTCGTTGCTTGGTCCGATGTCGCGCTGCTTATAAACGCGTGGGAATTTAGGAAAACCAGTTATCCACTTGCGCGGTCTGTGAGCATCGGGGACTGGCTCGCCTGGGCCGTTGCGGCATCCCTGACCATCTTGGTTCCGTACGATACCCGCGATGGAATATACGTATTGCAACATGGGCGGCGCTGGGACATTTTCTTGCCAGGTGCGTTATTCGCGTTGGTGATCGTGTTGTTTGACGTAGTGTTGATTGCCGATGCGGCCCGAATGTATCAGAACGGGCGGCTGCGAGAACGCAGAGATCGATCAGCCTCCGGTTAACGAACTATGCACATCTGCAATGCGTCTAGGACAAGACGCTCTGGGAGTCGGCATCCCGCAAACCGGGTGTAACATAGCCGCCATGATCACTCGCCGAGAGACCTTATTCGCCGCTTTCGCCCTGATGTGCCCGGAACTGATCTGCCAGCAAGCAGTCGCAGCAGATCAACAACATCCAACCCACACGCCCGCGCGTTCGGGGCACGATGCCGTCTTCATTCACGATTTGCCGAACCTCACGATGGATGACTGGCAGGTCACGGTCAGTTACGTGAACTTTCCGCCGGGCCGCAAAGGACACGTCCACCATCACGCCGGATTCGTGCTCGCCTTCGTGCTCGACGGCGCCATCCTCAACAAAGTTTCCGGCCAAGCCGAGCGCGTCTACCACAAGGGCGAAATGTTTTACGAGCCGCCGGGAAGCACGCACCAGGTTTCCGACAACGCAAGCGCCACCGAACCCGCACGCCTGCTCGCCATGATTTTCGCGAAGAAGGGCGCCACGCTGACGCTCCCCGGCCCCGCCTGACCGTCGCGCCCAGCACGCAGTCAACCCTTCTCTGGCAGCGCACAGACATCGCCGTGCGAAAAGCCCTCTGCTTCAATGTTAAATGCGCGATTGAATCGCGCACGATAGTTCTCCCACGCGATGGCGGCGGTCAGCTCCACAAGTTCGCGCTCTGAGAAGCGGCCCCGCAAAGCCGCATACAATGAATCGTCCACATCCGCCGGTGTGCGCGTAAGCTGCACGGCAAGACGCAACACCAACTTTTCGTCGTCTGCGAAATGCGGGCTGGCCTCGAAGCTTGCCAGGCCAAGCACCTGCTCCTCCGTGATTCCCAGTTTTCTGCTCACGGCAGAATGAAGATCGATTCAAAACGGGCAGCCCACCATCGCAGCAACTTTAAGTTGTGCCAACTCTTTCAGCTTGGGCGCGGCTCCTGTGGATTCTGCCGTGTGCGCACTCATGTCCTCGGAAATTCGAAGAAGCTCGGGATCGCAAGCGCGGATGCGTGCGGAAGCCGGGACAGAACCTAAGCGATCTTTTATCCGCTCGAATATCCGCCGGACCACGCCCTCAGCCTCGCCATCCTGAACTCCAACCATCCGACTCACATCGACACCCCCTCCAGAACACCATACTCGGGCAAACTGGACGTCTGCGGAAACGCCTACCCACCCGCAAATATTTTCGTAGCCGCGTGAAATTCCGACCACGCGAACCAGTATTCCGGTTCCAAAATCAGCGGCGAAAGGTG